>NZ_AQGQ01000073.1 GCF_000388115.1 Aeromonas molluscorum 848 | reverse complement strand
GCATGATGTCATTCTCGCTACTGTCTAAGCCAAAAGGGGTGTGTATTTAAATGTTTACACAAGTTCACCCTTTGTTACGCAACCGCCCCCACCTTACCAAGGAAAAACAAACAATCAAGTGTAACTAGCGGTAAAAGCTGTCAACAGCTGGATAAACAACCAGTTTTATATCAGGAAGACCCATAAGATAGGGTCTGGCACTTGCCAGAAAACCACAAATCGTAAATAAATAATTACACCCAGTAACCATTCAGTCCGACCTCATGATCCCGCCACTGCCATTGACAGTCCCCTCGCCCACCAAGGCGGGTACTTTTCCCCTTCCCCGCGGGCTTGCCGGATCATGCAAACGATCGGGCTTATCGCTTCCCTGTGGCCTGCCCATAACAAAGCGGGGCACCTAGCCCCGCTCGTTCTTCCCTGTTGCGCTGTGGTTTACGCTTTGCCGTGAGCCTTGATGACAGCTACCGCCTTGTCCGGGAAATCGCTGAACACCCCATCCACATCGGCCTGATAGAGGAAGATGTTGAGCAGATCGGTGAAGTCCTTGGCATAGGCCGGGATCTGGCCCTCGTCCTGGCGGAAGGTATAAGGGTGTACCTTGAGCCCAGCGGCATGGGCATCCTTGACCATGCTGGTGAACACCGGCTTGCCCGGAGTACCTGGCTCTGTGACTATCATGGGTTTCCAGGGACCTATCCCTTCGGCATAACCGGCTATGGTCTTCATGGCGCCCGGTTTGAACATCCAGTCATAGTCATAAGGAGTTGCCTTGCCCTTGGTGTCGTAGACCATGGTCTCATTCCAATCGGTCTCGGCCATCAACTGGACCAGTTTCAGGTCCATGCCGAGGGCCGGCATCAGCTCGCTGTTGATGCGCTTGAGTTCATTGGCATCAAAGCTCTGCAGGTAGATCTTGCTCTGCTTATTGGTGTAGCCGTACTCCTTGAGTACCTTGAGCACCGCCTGGGAGATGTCTTTGCCTTCGTGGCGGAAGAACCAGGGCGCCTTGATCTCGGGATAGATACCGACCTGCTTGCCGGTGCTCTTGTTCATGCCCTGGATCATCTCTATCTCTTCCTGGAAGGTGTGGATCCGGAAATCCGATTGCCACAGCGGGAAGCGGGCCGGATAGACGGGCACCTGCTTGCCGTCCACCAGTTGGAAGGGCTCCGTCATGCGCAAGGAGCGCACCTCGGCCAGGGTGAAGTCCACCACATAGTAGCGACCATCTGCACGGGCCCGGCCGGGGAAGCGCGCCGCCACATCGGTGATGCCGTCGAGGAAGTGATCGTGCATTACCACCAGCTGGTCATCCTTGGTCATGACCAGATCCTGTTCGAGATAATCCACCCCCATGGCATAGGCCATGGCCTTGGAGGCCAGAGTATGCTCGGGCAGATAGCCGGAGGCGCCGCGGTGCGCAATGACGACCTTGCCCTCATCGACGGCCAGTGCAGGCAGAGAGAGGCTGGCGCCGAGGGAGAGGGCAAGAAGGGATAAGGCTACTTGTTTCATCTTGGGTGCTCTTGTTGTTATTGAAGGGTCAGGTAGGTAAGTCAAACTGCCAATCGGTGGCGCAGGTCAACCTTGGGGTCATATGTCAGACCGCCGTCATGGGGCAGGTCATTGTTATAGAGGGAAAGTATGACGAGCAGATGATACCGGCCAGGGCGTGATGGCCATCTGCTCGTGATGCCCGGGGCATGCCCGGGGCATGCCCTCATCCTTTACATGGCCTGTGGCAGGGCGTGATGGAACTGTTCAAGCCAGGCTTGCAGGGCGGCTTGTTGCTGGGCATCCAGACGCAACCCCAACTTGCTACGGCGCCACAAGATGTCTTCCAGGCTGTGAGCCCACTCGTTTTCCAGCAGGTAACGCACCTCGGATTCATACAAGCCGGCGCCAAAGTGCTCGCCACGCTCATGCTGCAACCAGAGGCGGGCCTGGCTGCCATAGGCTTCGCTGATGCGCTGGGCGCTGCGCTCGTCGAGCCAGTCGAACTCGAGTCGATAGGCGCGAGCCAGCTCCTGGGTGCTGCAATCAAACTCGCCGCCGGGCAGACGACTGGTCGCGGTCCAATCTTCCCCCATCTGGGCAAACCAGGGCTTGAGCTTGTTGCAGGCAGCCTGGGCCAGCTTGCGGTAGGTAGTGAGCTTGCCGCCAAACACCGAGAGCAGGGGGGCACCATCGGCATCGCCAGAGAGTTCGAGGGTGTAATCCCGAGTAACCGCCTGGGGCGAATCGGACTCATCATCACAGAGCGGACGCACCCCGGAGTAGGTCCAGACCACATCGGACGGCGCTATCTTGCTGGTGAAGTGGGCGTTGACCACGTTGCACAGGTAGTTCACCTCGGCGTCGCTGATGTGAGCGTCGCGGGCATCGCCTCTGTGCTCCACATCGGTGGTGCCGATGAGGGAGAAATCCTGCTGATAGGGAATGACGAAGACGATGCGATGATCCTCGTTTTGCAGGATGTAGGCCTCTTCGCGCTCGTGGATGCGCGGCACTATGATGTGGCTGCCCTTGATGAGGCGGATACCCCGGGGAGATTTCTCGTGCAGCCCCTCGTCATAGAAGGTCTTGACCCAGGGGCCTGCCGCATTGACCAGCCCCTTGCAGGTGACGGTGAAACGCTCACCGCCCTCACGCTCCAGGGTCAGGGTCCATCGCTTGGCATCCCGGGTCGCCTTCACGCAGCGGGTGCGGGTCTGCACCTCGGCTCCCTTGCTGCGCGCCATCATGGCATTGATCACCACCAGTCTGGCGTCATCCACCCAGGCATCGGAATATTCAAAGCCCTTGCTGATCCCCGAACTCAACCCATCTTGCGGCAAGAAGCGCACACCGCAGCTGCCCTTGAGCTTGTCGCGCTTGGCCAGGTTGTCATAAAGGAAAAGACCGGCGCGGATCATCCAGGCCGGGCGCAGATGCGGGCGATGGGGCAAACGAAAACGCATCGGGCGAGCGATATGGGGCGCCATACCAAGCAGTACTTCCCGCTCGGCCAGGGCCTCTTTCACCAGACGAAACTCATAATGCTCCAGATAGCGCAATCCGCCGTGGATCAGCTTGCTGGAGTTGGACGAGGTGGCCGAGGCGAGATCCTGCGCCTCGAACAGCGCCACCTTCAGCCCCCGCCCCGCCGCATCCGCCGCAATGCCGACCCCGTTGATGCCGCCGCCGACGACGACCAGATCATAATGTTCGCTCATGTTCACCTACTTTCTTATATTTGCGTTCGCCAAGGTGGCAATGTTTGATTTCGCTCATATTAGAGCATAAAAAAACTATAAACGAACATTTAGTGATGAAAGTGTGATCGAGATAGAGGCCAAACAGTAAAAAAAAGGATCCGGCTTCGCCCTCCTTGCAGCAGGGGGCAGCCACACCCAAAGACAAAGGATAACCAAGGCCAGGGCAGCCGTTGAAACCATCGCTTGCTACCCAATAGCAAGGATGAAACGACAAGCGAGGCAAAGGGAGAGAGGGCTGCCAACGCTCGGATGACCATGGGCAGCTGCCGCAGGCCCGCAATACGGGGGCAAAGAGCCAGCAAAGAGGTCACATGCAGCGATGGCAATCAGAAGAGGGCACAGGATGGCAACGGCAGGAATAGTGCGAAGAGGATGCAACGAGTCATGGCCGGGGTTACCGAGCCGCCCTGAGCGAGCGAGCCATCATCTCTAAAACGGCTGTGGGGCAGCCAGATGCCATAAAACAGCGGGAAGAACCGACCTGGCGCCGCCACTGGGGCGGCACCAGGGTGATCAGCAGATATGACACTCTATCTGATGCTGGGCCATGATGCGCATCAGCTTCTCCGGGGGTGGCTGGTCGGTAAACAGGGCATGCACCTGATTGAGGTGACCCAGGTTGACCATGGCATTGCGGCCGAATTTGGTGTGATCCGCGGCCAGAAACACCTGACGGGAGTGGGCGATGATGGCCTGGGCTATCTTCACCTCGTGATAGTCGAAATCGAGCAATGAGCCGTCGCCATCGATGCCGGAGATGCCGATGACACCGTAATCCATGCGGAACTGACCGATGAAGTCGCGGGTCGCCTCCCCCACGATGCCGCCATCTCTGTTGCGGATCTCGCCGCCGGCGATGATGACGGTGAAGTCATCCTTGGCGGTCAGAATGCTGGCCACGTTGAGGTTGTTGGTCACCACCCGCAACTCGCGGTGATCGAGCAAGGCCCGGGCAATGGCCTCTGTGGTGGTGCCTATATCGATAAAGAGCGAGGAGCCGTCGGGAATGTTGGCAGCCACCTCGCGGGCGATACGCTCTTTCTCCTTGAGCTGCATCACCTTGCGGGCACTGTAGGCAGTATTGACGGTACTCGAATGCAATGAGGCGCCGCCATGGTGGCGCCGGATCTTGTTCTGTTCGGCAAGATCGTTGAGATCCCGGCGTATGGTCTGCGGGCTGACGTCGAAATGGCTCACCAGGTCTTCCGTCGAGACAAATCCCTGCCGCGTCAGGACGTCCAGTATTTCCAGATGTCGTTGGGTTTGTTTCACGCTTGCACTCCGATGATGAAACGAAAAAAGGCCCCGGCAGATGCGGGGCCTTTCGGAGTTTACCTTATCCCCTTTGGGATCAATAAGGTCAGGATCACGTTTTATGCCTTATTGGCATCCGCCTTCTTGGCAGCAACGGCAATGTTTTCGTGCTTGAGGGTCATGGCCAGCAACACGATGGAGATCAGGCAAGAAGCCGTCAGCACCATGAAGCCACCGTCCCAGCCGAAGTGATCGACCGTGTAACCCAACATGGCGTTGGCTGCGACTGCGCCGCCCAGGTAGCCGAACAGGCCGGTAAAGCCTGCCGCGGTACCGGCCGCCTTCTTGGGTGCCAGCTCCAGCGCATACAGACCAATCAGCATGACGGGACCGTAGATGAGGAAGCCGATGGCCACCAGCGCCAGCATGTCAACGGTCGGGTTGCCCGCTGGGTTGAGCCAGTAGACCAGCACGGCCACTGTCACCAGCACCATGAACAGGATGCCAGCCGGGGCACGGCGGCCCTGGAACATCTTGTCCGAGATCCAGCCACACAGCAGGGTGCCCGGAATACCGGCCCACTCGTACAGGAAATAGGCCCAGGAAGAGTTATCAACGGTGAAATCCTTGGCCTCTTTCAGGTAGGTCGGTGCCCAGTCCAGCACGCCGTAACGGATCAGATAAACGAAGGCGTTGGCGATGGCGATGTACCACAAGAGCTTGTTGTGCAGCACGTACTTCATGAAGATCTCTTTGGCGGAGAACTCCTTTTCGTGGCTGGCGTCATAGTCCTTCGGATAGTCGTCCTTGTACTCTTCGATGGGTGGCAGGCCGACAGATTGCGGGGTATCACGCATCACGAAGAAGACGATCACCGCGATGGCGGCAGCTGCCGCAGCCGGGACATAGAAGGCACTGCGCCAGTCATTGAACCAACCCATTCCCAAGATGAACAGCGGGCCAATCAAGCCGCCGCCGACGTTGTGCGCCACGTTCCAGACCGCGACCACTTCGCCACGCTCTTTCTGAGACCACCAGTGCACCATGGTACGGCCACAAGGGGGCCAGCCCATACCCTGTACCCAACCGTTCAGGAACAAGAGCACGAACATGATGGCAATGCTGGAGGTTGCCCAGTGCACCGTGCCCATCATGAACATGATGCCGGCCGAGAGCAGCAAGCCCGCCGACAAGAAGTAACGGGCATTGGATCGGTCCGAGACGTTCCCCATCAGGAACTTGGACAGACCATAGGCAATGGACACCCCGGACAGGGCCAAGCCCAGATCGCCGCGAGAGAATCCTTGTTCAATCAGGTAAGGCATCGCTAGGCTGAAGTTTTTGCGGACTAGATAGTAACCGGCATATCCGAAGAAGATACCGAAGAACATCTGCCAGCGCATGCGCTTGTAGAAGGGGTCAACCTTGTCAGCCGGCAGACGCTCGATATGAGGCGCGGGCCTGAAAAAACTAAGCATCTTAGTTTCCTTATCTTGTTGTTATTTGTTGAGTTTGGGACCTTGCCCAGTGCACACCGCACGATCAGTACAGCTTTGATTCGTAAGCGAGCCGATTATGAGCATTTGAGAACATTTAATCTGTGATGTAACCGAAAATATTACAGATTTATTACAGAAAATGCGCACCAGTGAGCGACAACCAATCAGACCATAGCCATGATAACGAGGGGCTTGCAGACTAACACCTAAGAGATATACCACTTGTTTAGCCTTGCTTTTCGTCACATTTTATTAGCAATGAATGGGATCTTGCCCACATTTCCCAACAGAGGCATGTGGGCTAACAGGCCAGAAAGGTTTACTTTCTCATTCGTCCGAGAACGAGCGCAAACGAGCATAACGTTTGCGCAGACTCAAAAAACAACAAACAGATTCTCGGCGCCAATAGGAATGAAAAATAGAAAAATGGAACATTAAACCTGTCTGTGGGTGGATAAGAGGAATAAAGGAATGAGCATACAAAGACCCAATACCCTGCTTGGCGAATGCATCGCCGAGTTTATCGGCACCGGCCTGCTGATCTTTTTCGGCGTCGGCTGTGTGGCGGCTCTGGTGCTGGCTGGCGCCAACTTCGGCCAATGGGAGATCTCCATCACCTGGGGGATCGGCGTGGCCATCGCCATCTATGTGACCGGCGGCATATCAGGTGCCCACCTGAACCCGGCGGTGACCCTGGCGCTGATGACCTTCGCCGGCTTTGACAAGCGCAAGGTGGTGCCCTTCATCATCGCCCAGATAGCCGGTGCCTTCAGTGCCGCCGCCCTGGTCTACTTCCTCTACAGCAGTCTGTTTACCCAGTGGGAACTGACCCATAACGTGGTGCGCGGCAGCCTGGATAGCCTGGCCACCGCCGGCATCTTCTCTACCTATGCCAACCCGCTGCTCTCCAACCTGCAGGCCTTCGCGGTCGAGCTGGTGATCACCGCCGTCTTGATGCTGGGCATCATGGCACTGGGCGACAACAACAACGGTGCCCCCAAAGGCTTCGCCGCCGCCCTGCTGATCGGCCTTCTTATCGCCGTCATCGGTGCCTCCCTGGGCCCCTTGACCGGTTTCGCCATGAACCCGGCCCGTGACTTTGGTCCCAAGCTGTTTGCCTTCCTGGCAGGCTGGGGTGACGTCGCCATGACCGGTGGTCGTGACAATCCCTACTTCTGGGTCCCTATCCTTGGCCCCATCGTCGGTGCTCAGCTGGGCACAGCCCTCTACGTGAAAGTGCTGGCGCCCTGCGTGCCGGGCAACCGTGTTGCCGCCGCCGAACAAGCCGCCCAAACTGCTAAAGAAGAGGCCGCCGCCTAAGAGCGGTCCCATCCAAACCTGGAGAACATCATGTCTACTGCACAAAAGTACGTCGTCGCCCTGGACCAAGGCACCACCTCTTCCCGCGCCATCGTCTTCGATCAGGACGCCAACATAGTGGCCGTCTCCCAGCGCGAGTTCACCCAGCACTACCCAAATGCGGGCTGGGTCGAGCATGACCCCATGGAGATCTGGGCGACCCAGTCCTCCGTCTTCACCGAGGTGCTGGCCAAGAGCGGACTGCACAGCGAACAGATAGCCGCCATCGGCATCACCAACCAGCGTGAAACCACCGTCGTCTGGGAAAAAGCGACCGGCAAGCCTATCTACAACGCCATCGTCTGGCAGTGCCGCCGTACCGCCGGCATTTGTGAAGAGCTCAAGGCCCGTGGCCTGGAAGAGTACGTCCGTGACAACACCGGCCTGGTGGTCGATGCCTACTTCTCCGGCACCAAGGTGAAGTGGATCCTCGACAACGTCGAGGGGGCCCGCGAGCAGGCGATGAATGGCGAGTTGCTGTTCGGCACCATAGATACCTGGCTGCTGTGGAAGATGACCAATGGCGAAGTGCATGTCACCGATCCGACCAACGCATCACGCACCATGCTCTACAACATTCGTGATCTGAAGTGGGACGAGCGGATGCTCGACGAGCTGGGCATCCCGGCCTCCATGCTGCCCGAAGTTCGCCCCTCCTCCGAGGTGTATGGCTACACCACCCGTGGCGGCGGTACGCGCATCCCCATCGCCGGTATCGCCGGTGACCAGCAGGCAGCCCTGTTCGGTCAGCTCTGCTTCGAAAAAGGCATGGCCAAGAACACCTATGGCACCGGCTGTTTCTTGCTGATGAACACCGGCACCGAGCCGGTTCGCTCCAACAACGGCCTGCTGACCACTATCGCCATCGGTCCCAAGGGCGATGTCAACTATGCCCTGGAAGGGGCCGTGTTCATGGGCGGCGCGACCGTGCAGTGGCTGCGTGACGAGATGAAGCTCATTCACGATGCCCGCGACACCGACTACTTCGCCACCAAAGTAGGTGACACCAATGGCGTCTACCTGGTACCGGCCTTCGTGGGTCTGGGCGCCCCTTACTGGGATCCCTATGCGCGCGGCACCATGGTCGGCCTGACCCGTGGCACCAACCGCAACCATGTGATCCGCGCGGCGCTGGAATCCATCGCCTACCAGAGCCGCGACGTGCTCGATGCCATGCAGCAAGACTCCGGCATCAAGCTGGCGTCCCTGAAGGTGGACGGCGGCGCCGTGGCCAACGACTTCCTGATGCAGTTCCAGTCCGACATGATGCGCACCCCTGTGGTACGCCCGACCCGCATCGAAACCACCGCCATGGGCGCCGCCTTCCTGGCCGGTCTGGCCGTGGGCTTCTGGAAGAGCGCAGACGAGCTCAAAGACAAGTTCAGTGTGGACCGCGAGTTCACCCCGCAGATGGAAGACGCCCGCCGCGATCGCCTCTACAACGGCTGGCAGAAGGCGGTCGAGCGCTCCCGCCGCTGGGCAGAAGAGGATTAAGAGTCGGGGCGCGGCGCCCCAACCCGACTGGCCAGTCCCTCCTGGGCATCGCCAGCCGGGGATAAGCCGCCAGGGTGGGCCGAGTCTCACTGGGCCCCCCTCGCGCGCCAGCCGCACATCAATAAAAAGTGCATACAGCGCAAACAACAGAAGAAAAGAGAGACGGGTAATAATCAACGGGCCGACAGCAATGTCGGCCCGTTTCTTTATGGGGTTATCAGGGGGGCGCAGGAGCCGGGGGGAGTCACGCCTGTGCCCCCGGCGCACGACTCAGAGCGAGTGGCGACCTATCTGCTCTTTCAGAAAATCGAGCCAGACCCGCAGCCGGATATCCCGCTGGGCATCGGAATAGAAGACCGCATGAATGGGGCGCGACGCCCCGCTGTTGCTGCGTGCCAGCACTTCCACCAGAGCGCCGCTCTCCCTGTCATCCCCTGTCATGAAGTCCGACAAACAGACGATCCCCTGCCCCTTGAGTGCCAGCTGCCGCAAGGTCTCGCCACTGCTGGCCCGCAAGGTCGGCGTGATGGCAAACCTGTCCCCCTGCTCTGCGCTGAGCAGGGGCCAGTGATTGAGGTGCTCGGGATGCAAAAAGCCCAACAACTCGTGGCCCGCCAGCAGATCCGCCGGTTGGCGCGGGGTGCCGCGCTCGCTCAGGTAAGCGGGGGATGCCAGCAGCCGCAGCCGCGTGCGCCCGAGCGGCAAGGCGCGCAGGGACGAATCGGTCAGCTCGCCGATACGGATGGCCATGTCCACCCGCCGTTCCATCAGATTGATGAACCCTTCGGAGCTGTGCAGTTGCAGCTCGATGGCAGGGTAACGCCGACGAAACTCGCCGATAAGTGGCACCAGGCGATGCAAGATGAAGGGGGTGGCGGCATCGACTCGCAATATCCCCTCCGGCTGCTCTTTTCGGCTGAGCAGATGGCTCTCGGCCTCGCTCATCTCGGTCAATACCCTGACCGCTCGCTGATAGAACCAGCTCCCCTCCTCGGTCAGGCTGACCCGGCGGGTGGTGCGGTTGAGCAGCAGAGTGGCAAGCTTGTCCTCCAGTCGTTTGATGCCGCGGCTCACCACCGAGTTGTCCAGTCCCAGGTTTTCCGCCGCCTGGCGAAAACTGCCCGCCTCTACCACGGCCACAAACAGGGTCAGTTCATCGGAATGGGTCTTCATTGATGTCATCCAAGCAAGAATCTTTACTCTTTATAGGCTCAATGCCGGTTAGTTAGCAAGACAGCACCCCCTGAGTACGACAATGAGCCTCCCTCGCCATGCCTCCAGCGCCTCGCTGGCAGCGTGCGGGGGACAATGGGCCCAGCAGCCCCCCCCCTCGGTGGAGCATGGCTATACTGATGCGGGCCCTTTGTCCCGTCAGGATCAGGGGCGACCAGGGCACGGGCCTGTTCGGCTCATGGCCCTGACCATATAACGCAAGGAGTCGGGTGATGAAATACAAGGGAAGCTGCCACTGCGGCAGAGTGGCATTCGAAGCCGACGGCGAGCTGACCCAGGCCCTGGCCTGCAACTGCTCCATCTGTCAGCGCAAGGGGTCTCTGCTGTGGTTTATCCCCAGGGACAAGATGACATTGCTGACCCCACCTGAGGCGGCCAGCACCTATACCTTCAACAAACACGTGGTCAAACACAGGTTCTGCCCCGTATGCGGCATGCACCCCTATGGTGAGGGGGTGGATCCCGAAGGCAACCATGTTGCCGCCATCAATATCCGTTGCCTGGAAGGCATAGATCCCGAATCCGTGCCTGTGCATCACTATGATGGTCGGGCTCTGTAGCCAGGCAGACCATCTGACGTTGTCAATCAGGCCGGAGGCGCCTCTCTTCCCTCTGGTCTGTCTCTCAATCTCCAGCCAGCGCCCCCCTCTCCTGCACGGAACCATGTGATCCGGCGCAAACACCCGAGCCAGCAATAAAGCTACAATCGGAGCCCACACAGGGATATTTTGAGCAGGCGTCTCATCGCCAACCCTGCTCTGCTGTCACACGTAGGAAGCACCATGTTATTTGAACATCGCCTATTCGCCGCCCATAAAGAGCTGGCCAGCAAGGGCGTCCAGGAACTCAACTACAACCCGCCACTGTTCAGATTGCTGCGCAGGCTGGGCCTGCGGCTGAAGCCGCCCCACCATGAGCGCTTTCTGGTCAACATCCTTGCTCTGGGTCTGCCCACCGGCGCTATCTGGGGAGTGCTGATGTGGTTCTTCGGTTGGCAGCATGAGGTGAGTCCGGCATTCGCCCTGCGCCAGAGCCTGCTGTTTGGCATAGGGCTCGGTCTGCTGATGGCGACCTGGCTCTGGTTTCGGCGCAAGCAGCTCAAGCTGACCCCCTGGGACGCCTTGCCCCACTCCACAAGCCGCACACAAAAGCGCTGGCAACCTAAATAACCACCGACAAGGAGAGCCCCATGACCAGGGCCCATGAAAAACTGAACTATGTGGAGTTTGCGGCCAAGGATCTCGCCGCCACCAAGGCCTTCTTTCAAGCCGCCTTCGGCTGGCAGTTCGCCGACTACGGCCCCGACTACTGCGCCTTCGAGGGGGAAGGGCTGGATGGCGGCTTCTACCGCGCGGATCTCTGCGGCCAGAGCGAACAAGGCGGAGCGCTTCTGGTGTTTTACAGCGCCGATATCGAGGCGACCCAGGCCAAGGTGAGCCAGCATGGCGGCACCTTGGTGCGGCCGATCTTTGACTTCCCCGGTGGCCGCCGCTTCCACTTCGTCGAACCCAGCGGCAACGAGTTTGCGGTCTGGTCGGAGGCGGCTACGGCCTGATGATATTGCCCGCAAGGCCGCCACTTTCCACACCACATGGGCGGCCTTGCGACTGGCGGGCAACGGGATATGTGCCACGACAGCCGCACTCCATCAACCCATGGGCGCCACCCCGCTTAATTGATGCTCTATTATCAATAGTGTTTTGCGACTGCTGCTCTGTTTCCCCCATTTCGCCGCGGGCATACTGGCCACCGTTTCCACGAGGAGGTTCGGATGTCATCTGCTGTCGTCGTCATTGCCCAGCTTGAAGCCAAGCCCGCATTCAGTACCGAGTTCAGAGCCGCCCTGACGCTGCTGATTGCTACCACCGTGCAAGAGCCCGGCTGCCACAGCTACCAACTGCACCAGAGCTAGGACAACCCGCACGGCTGGATGCTGTATGAAGTGTGGGCGAGCCAGGACGCGCTCAATGCCCACCAGCAGCAGCCTCACTTTGTCGCCTTTGTGGCCGACACTGAGCACTGGTTTGCCAGCAGTGCCGTCCGCCGTTACCACGCCGTGACGGCCTGACAGCCAAGCGCCGCTCTATCTGCTATTTCACTATTGCACCGCCCGCCTTCGCCATAGCGCCAAGGAGGGGCGGGAATTTGAAGAACACTATTGAGGAATATGATGATGAAGATGCCCAACCTGGGTCTTGGTACCTTTCGCCTGAAAGATCAGCCCCTGCGCGACTCCCTGCTGCCGGGTCTGGATCTCGGCTATCGCCATATAGATACCGCCCAGATCTATGACAACGAGGCCGAAGTGGGCCAGCTGATGAACGAAAGTGGCGTCCCCCGCCAGGATATCTACCTGACCACCAAGGTGTGGACCAGCGAATTTGGCCCGGGCAAGGTGATCCCGAGCCTGGAGCTGAGCCTCGAAAAACTTCGTACCGACTATCTGGATCTGGCGCTTATTCACTGGCCCTCTCCCAAGGATGAGGTGCCGATGGCGGTCTATCTGGAGCAGCTGGCCGAGGCCAAAGCCCGGGGCCTGACCCGGGAGATCGGGGTCTCCAACTTCACGGTCGCCCAGCTTAAAGAAGCCGTCGACATCCTGGGACCGGGTGCCATAGCTCACCAGCAGGTGGAGATCCATCCCCTGCTGCAAAACCGCAAGGTGGTGGAGTTCTGCCAGGATCAGGGCATCGCCATCACCGCCTATATGCCGCTGGCCTATGGCAAGGTGCTGAGCGAGCCGCTCCTGATAGAGATCGGCAAGCGCCACGGCGTCTCGGCGGCCCAGGTATCACTGGCCTGGCTGCTGGCCCAGGGCATGACTGTGATCCCGAGCTCCACCAAGCGGGAGAATCTCGCCGCCAACCTGGCCGCCCTCAAGGTGCAACTCAGCCCCGAGGAGATGGCACAGATTGCCACCCTGGAGCGGGGGGAGCGCTGCGCCAACCCGGACTTCGCCCCGAATTGGGATTGAGCCCCCTCATCCCCAACCCTTCTCCCGCAAGGGGAGAAGGGAGCAAATAACGCTCTAATGACATTCTTAAACACCAGCGGGAGGCATCATGCCTCCCGCTTTTTTGTCTCCAGTATCGCTCCAGCCGCCCGCGCCGCTGACCCCCTACCTCTGCAACCTGCCCTTGCCCCTTTCCTCTTTGTTCCCAGCTCGATCTGTACGCCTTGCTGTACGCCTTGCTTCTACGCGCTTTGCCTCTGCACTCGACTCGCGCTGTACGGCCCGCTCTTGTCTGCGCAGCCTCAGCCACTCCCACTGCCCCACTCCACGGCTCCATTGATGCTGATTTGGCAAAAGTAATTTGATGTTACCGTCATTTTTGCCAACAAAGCTCATCGGCATACTGGCGCCATTCTCCCGTCGGGAGCCACTATCCAAGGAGTTTGTATGCCACTGGCATTATTTGCCCTCACCCTGAGTGCCTTTGCGATCGGCACCACCGAATTTGTGATCGTGGGGCTCATTCCCACCATAGCCGAGCAGCTCGATGTCTCGCTCCCCTCGGCGGGCCTGCTGGTCAGCCTCTACGCCCTGGGTGTGGCCATCGGCGCCCCCGTACTCACGGCGCTCACCGGCAAGCTGCCGCGCAAGTGGTTGCTGGTGGGGTTGATGGCGCTCTTCACCACCGGCAACCTGCTGGCCTGGCAGGCCCCTGGCTACGAGAGCCTGATCGTCGCCCGCATCCTCACCGGGCTGGCCCACGGGGTCTTCTTCTCGGTGGGCAGCACCATCGCCACCGGTCTCGTGGCCAAAGAGAAGGCGGCAAGCGCTATCGCCATCATGTTCAGCGGCCTCACAGTCGCCCTGGTGACAGGTGTGCCGCTCGGCACCTGGATTGGTCAGCAGTTCGGCTGGCGCGAGACCTTCCTGGTGGTCAGCCTGCTCGGGGTCATCGCCATGGTGGGCAGCGGGCTACTGATCCCGAGCAACCTGCCCAAGGGGGCGGCCTCGACCATCCGTGAACAGCTCGCGGTGCTGACCAAGAAGCCCTTGCTGCTGGTGTATGCCAAGACGGCCCTGGGTTACGGCGGCGCCTTCACCGCCTTTACCTTCCTAGCCCCCATCTTGCAACAGGTGAGCGGCTTCGGTGCCAATGCGGTGAGCCTGATCCTGCTGGTGTACGGGGTATCGGTCGCCATCGGCAATATCTGGGGGGGAAAGCTGGCGGACAAGATGGGCCCCCTGCCCGCCCTGAAGCTGATGTTTGCCGGTCTGGCACTCATCCTGCTGATGCTCACCTTCACCGCGCCCCATCCGGTGCTGGCGGTGCTGACCGTGCTGGTGTGGGGCGCCTTCGCCTTTGGCAACGTGCCGGGCCTGCAGGTGCTGGTGGTGAAACAGGCCGAGCGCCATACCCCCAATGCGGTGGATGTGGCCTCCGGCCTCAACATCGCCGCCTTCAACGTCGGCATCGCCTTGGGATCCGTGGTGGGCGGTTTCGTGGTGGAGCACCTGGGGTTGATGCACACCCCCTGGATTGGGGCCCTCATAGTGCTGCTGGCCTATGGCCTCACCCATGTCAGCGAGCGGCAGGCCGCCCGGGTCGCCCTCCCCGCTTAAGCGATCGCCGCCCCCAACCAGATACAAAAAAGGCCGACACATGTGTCGGCCTTTTTCATTGCCAAGATGGCAATGGCTCAAGACTCCTTGAGATCCTCGTCGGCGGCCCAGCGGGCCTCCAGCCAGAGCAGGTTGACCAAGCCGCACAGCAGGGAAAACCCCAGCCCCAATATCCAGGTGAAATACCACATAGTCGAGATGTCCCTTTGGTTGAGTTAGTAGAGGCTATGGCCGTGCTGGCGCACCTGCTGGGTGCTCACCTTGCCCCGCACCACCCGGTAGACCCAGAGGGTGTAGCCGATATTGATGGGCATCAGCACGGCAACTATCCCCAGCATGATGAAAAGGGTGCGCTCGCTGGAGGTGCCATCCCACAGGGTCAGACTGCTCGATGGATCCAGCGACGAGGGCAGTACGAAGGGAAACAAGGCGATGGCGATGGTCAGCATCATGGTGGCGCAGGCACCGCCGCTGGCAAGGATGGCCAGCCGCGCCCGGCCAAGGGCGCTTGCCAGCGTGCTCAAGAGCGGCAGCAAGAGGCCGAGGGCCGGCACCGCCCAGAGCACTGGGTGCGCCACGAAGTTGCCAAGCCAGCCATCCGGCGCCGTCGTCACCTCTTTCATCAGGGGCGTGAGGGCGCTGTTGAGATCGCCAATCTCGGCTATCCGGTAACCACGCATCTGGCTGAGCCAGAGGCCGCCGAGGGCAAACAGCGCACTCGCCAGGGGCCCGAGCCAGAGGCTGTGGCGGGCGCAGCGCTGTGCTATCACCCCTTGGGTCTTGCACTGCAGGAAGCTGCTGCCGTGCAGCATCAGCAGGGCCAGCGCCGTGCCCATGCAGGTGAAGAGCAGCGGCCAGTTGAAATCGAAGGCGCCATAGTGGATGCGCAGGGCAGCGTCGAAGCGAAACGGCAAGCCTTGCAACAGGAAGCCGAGGGTAGCGCCAAACACCAGGGTCGGCAGCAGGGCCCCCATCACCAAGGCCCTGTCCCACCAGCGGCGCCACGCAGGGTCCGGCAGCTTGCTGCGATAGTCAAAACCGACCGGGCGCAGGAAGAGGCCGAACAGCAGGAACATGAAGGGCACATAGAGGGCCGAGAAGGCGGCGGCATAGACCAGGGGCCAGGCGGCGAACAGGGTGCCGGCACCGGCGATGAGCCACACCTGGTTACCCTCCCACACGGGCCCCACGCTGTTGAGCAGCACCCGCCGCTCCTCATCGTTCTTGGCCACCACGGGCAACAGCATGCCGACCCCGAGATCGAAGCCGTCCATCACCACGAAGCCGATGAGCAGGAAGAGCACCAGCCCCCACCAGACGAGTTTCAGGGTTTCGTAATCCATCAGACAGGACTCCCGTTTTGCAACACTTCACCTTGATAACGACCCGTCTGCAGGCTGGCGGGCCCCTTGCGGATCACATGACGCAACAAGAACAGCTCCACCACCAACAGGCTGCTGTAAATGAAGAAGATGGCGATGAGGCTGAACCAGAGCTGCCCCGGTTGCAGCAGGGAGACGGAGGCCGACACCGGCAGCACGTCGCTGATGGTCCAGGGCTGGCGACCGAACTCGGCCACGAACCAGCCCGCCTCTATGGCAATCCAGGGCAGCGGAATAGACCAGAACAGCGCCCTGAGCAGCCGCGGGGATTGCACCAGCTTGCCCCGGCACAGTTGCAGGAAGGCGGCACCAAACAGCAGCAGCAACACCACACCTATGCCCACCATCAGCCGGAAGCTCCAGAACAGCGGCGCCACTTGCGGGATGGAGTCCGCGACGGCCCTGGCGATGGCCCCTTCGTCCGCCTTGCCGATCTCGGCGGCGTAGGGGGTGAGCAGCAGGCCGTAACCGAGATCCGCGCGGTGGCGCTCGAAGGTGGCCTGCGCGGCTGCGTTGCTGCCATCCGCCCGCAGCGCTTCCAGCGCATCGAACGCCTGCATGCCGCTGCGAATGCGTACCTCGTGCTGGGCCTTCAGATCCTTGAGGCCTGTCACCTGCTCATCCAGGGAGCGGGTGGCTATGATGCCCATCAGGTAGGGAATTTTTACCGCAGCATGAGTGACCTCGTCGCCCTGATCGGGCCAGCCGAACAGGGTGAAGGCGGCCGGGGCAGGCTCTGTCTCCCACTCCGCCTCGATGGCGGCGAGCTTGACCTTCTGCACCTCCCCGGAGCGATAACCCGACTCGTCACCCAGTATGATGACCGAGAGGATGGCGGCCAGACCAAAGCCCGAAGCGATGGCGAAGGATCGCAGGGCGAAACGTACTTCCATCCGGCGCAGCAGATACCAGCTGCTCACCCCCATCACGAACAGGGAGGCCGCCACATAACCCGCCGCCACCGTATGCACGAACTTGACCTGAGCCACAGGGTTGAACAGCACGGCGGCGATATCCACCAGCTCCATGCGCATGGTGACGGGGTTGAACTCGGCGCCAACCGGGTTCTGCATCCAGCCGTTGGCAATGAGGATCCAGAGCGCGGAGAGATTGGAGCCGAGCGCCACCAGCGCCGTCACCAGCAGATGCTGACCGCGGGAGAGCTTGTCCCAGCCGAAGAAGAAGAGGCCCACCAGGGTGGATTCCAGGAAGAAGGCCATCAGCCCCTCCACCGCCAAGGGCGTGCCGAAGATGTCGCCGACGTAGTGGGAGTAATAGGCCCAGTTGGTCCCGAACTGGAACTCAAGGGTGATCCCCGTGGTGACCCCCATCACGAAGTTGATGCCAAACAGCTTGCCCCAGAAGCGGGTGATGTCCTGGTAGATCACCTTGCCGGTCATCACGTAGGCCGACTCGGCGATCACCAGTATCCAGGACAGTCCCAGGGTGAGGGGCACAAACAGAAAGTGGAACATCGCCGTCGCCCCGAACTGTATTCGGGACAGGCTGACCACATCATCCAGGCTTATCATGCATGACTCTCTATGTTGCATTTAACGGACAGGTTTTCGCCCGCCAAGTACACCATGGTCCATGACACCTATAACAGATGCAGTTATAGTGAATTACACCTATAACAGTTTGCATTTACCATGTCCCTTTACGGCCAGCTGGCAGATCAATTGCAGCAACAGATAGCGAGCGGCCTCTGGCAGGCGGGGGAGCGCATCCCCTCCATCCGCCAGAGCTGCAAGACCCACGGCCTCAGCCCCATGACGGTGCTGCAGGCCTATCAGCTGCTGGAAAGTCGTGGCCTGATACTGGCGCGGCCCCAGTCCGGCTACTACGTCAAGGCCGCCCCTCCCCGCTGCGAACCAGCGCACAGCAGCAAGCGCACTACACAGGCTCGGTGGATATCAACGATCTGGTGTTCGAGGTGCTGCAGGCGAGCAAGTCCCGGGAGCTGGTGCCTCTCGGCATGGCGGTGGCGGATCCCGCGCTCTTCCCCCACCCGCAGCTCGGCCGGGCCCTGGCGAGCTGCATGCGTAAACTCGATCCCTTCAGCACGGTGGCCGATTTGCCCCCCGGCAACGAGGCGCTGCGCCGCGCCATCGCCCAGCGCTACGCCAGCGACGGACTGGCAGTCGATCCCCAGGAGATCATCATCACCACGGGGGCCATGGAGGCGCTCTCTTTGAGCTTGCAGGTACTGACAGAGCCGGGGGACTGGGTGGTGGTGGAATCCCCCATTTCTATGGCGCCCTGCAGGCCATAGAGCGACTGAAGCTCAATGCGGTGGAGATCCCGGTGATCCCGGGGGTAGGCATCGATCTCGCCCTGCTGGCCGGGGCGCTCGCCCAGCGCCCCATCAAGGCGTGCTGGCTGATGGGCAACGTGCAACACCCTTTGGGCCATACCATGCCGGATGGCCACAAGCAGGCGCTGATGCAGTTACTCAACCATCATCAGGTGCCCCTGGTGGAGGATGACGTCTATGCCGAGCTCTATGTCGGGCGCGAGCGGCCAAGACCCATCACCTATTGGGATGCGCGGGGAGAGAGTCTGCTGTGCGGCTCCTGGACCAAGTGCCTGGCGGTCCGGGTTTTTGACGTCGGCGTGGGGTGGTGGGCGGGGTCCTCGATGCCGAGCGCATCCAGCGGCTGCAGCTGATGTCGACCCTGTCGACCAATGTGCCCAGCCAGCGTGGCAC
>NZ_AQGQ01000072.1 GCF_000388115.1 Aeromonas molluscorum 848 | reverse complement strand
CCTTACGCTCCTCACTTCGAAAGTCAAGCGGTTGTTTTCGCTTTTCTTTCGGCGCCTGCTTCGCAAGGAAGCTGGCTTATCAGTCCGGCGTGTTCCGCCGTGCTGGTAGGGGCGCATTATAGAGATGGCAGCCGCGCTGGCAAGGGCTAAATGACATAAATATGACAGGTCGAGTTCGTTCGCTGTTAAAAGCAGCAAAACCCTCAATTATTAAGCATGACCGCGGCAAACAGCCTCTTGCCCAGGTTAAATGGACTCTGTTGCTATCCATCGGCCCCCCGGCAAGGCCAGCTGCTATAACCATGGTGATAGTGCTTACGCCTTCGGGTAATATAGCGCCCCTTTGTTGTGACACACTCTTGGGCTTTGGAGAGTTTAATGCCTTTTGCACTTGGCCAGCGTTGGATTAGTGATACCGAGACGGATCTGGGATTGGGTACTGTAGTGGCTGTCGAAGGCCGTATGGTGACCATGTTGTTCCCGGCTACCGGTGAAAACCGCATGTATGCCAAAGAAGAGGCCCCCGTGACCCGGGTCAGCTTCAATGTAGGTGATCAGATTGCCAGCCACGAGGACTGGACCCTGACCGTCGACGAAGTGCAGGAAAAGGATGGCCTCCTTATATATGTAGGCACACGCACCGATACCGGTGAGCCTGTGGCACTCAAGGAAGTGTTTCTCAGTAACTTTATCAAGTTCAACAAGCCGCAGGAGCGGCTGTTCGCCGGTCAGATAGACCGCATGTCCCGCTTTACCCTGCGCTATGAAGCGCTCAACAATCAGCACAAGCGCCGTCGCAATCCGACCCGTGGCCTGGCCGGGGGGCGAGTCAGCCTGATCCCGCACCAGCTTTATATTGCTCATGAAGTGGGCCACCGCTATGCCCCGCGCGTCCTGCTCGCCGATGAAGTCGGCCTGGGCAAGACCATAGAAGCCGGGATGATCATCCATCAGCAGCTGCTCTCCGGCCGTGCCCAACGGGTGCTCATCTTGTTGCCTGAAACACTGCAGCATCAGTGGCTGGTCGAGATGCTGCGCCGCTTCAATTTGCACTTCTCTCTGTTTGACGAGGAACGCTGTATTGAGGCCTTCGCCGATGCGGAAAACCCATTCGAGACTGAACAGCTGGTGATCTGCAGCCTGGACTTCCTGCGCAAGAAGCGCCGCCGCTTTGAACAGGTGCTGGAGGCTGAGTGGGATCTGCTGGTCGTCGATGAGGCGCACCATCTGGAGTGGAGCAACGATACCCCGAGCCGAGCCTATGAAATGGTTGAAGCCCTGGCCGAACAGGTACCGGGCGTGCTGCTGCTGACCGCCACCCCGGATCAGCTAGGCCATCAGAGCCACTTCGCCCGGCTACGCTTGCTCGATCCTGAGCGCTTCTACGACTACGAGGCTTTCTTGGCAGAGGAGCAGGCTTATGGCCAGGTCGCAGCCGCCGCCCAAGCGCTGCTCACTGGCGAGCCCTTGAGCGATGACGCACAACAGCTCCTTGCCAACCAGCTCGAAGGGCTGGATTTGAGCGACAGCAAAGCGCGTCAGCAGGCGGTCAGCACGCTGCTCGACCAGCATGGCACTGGCCGGGTGCTGTTTCGCAACAGCCGAGCCAATATCCAGGGCTTCCCCGAGCGCCATCTCAACGTCTACCCCATGCCGCTGCCGGATCAGTACAAGACGGCCATCAAGGTAATGAGCATGATGGGTGGTAACGGCGGAGATCTGCAGGCTCGCGCCTTGCGTTATCTTTACCCCGAGAAAATCTACCAGCAGTTCGAGGGCGATAGCGCCAGCTGGACCCAGTTTGACCCCCGCATCACCTGGTTACTGGAGCTGCTGCTCGGTGCCCGCCAACAGAAAGTCTTGGTGATCTGCTCCGAAGCTTCCACAGCCCTCGCTCTGGAAGAGGCGCTGCGCACCCGCGAAGGGATACGTGCCACTGTGTTCCACGAGGGCATGTCCATTCTGGAGCGCGATCAGGCATCAGCTTATTTCGCCCAACAAGATGGCGGCGCCCAAGTGCTGATCTGCTCCGAGATAGGCTCGGAGGGGCGCAACTTCCAGTTTGCAGGTCACTTGGTACTATTTGATCTGCCGCTGAACCCGGACTTGCTGGAGCAACGTATTGGTCGCCTCGACCGTATCGGTCAGCAAAACACGGTCGAAATCCATGTTCCCTATCTGGAAGGCAGCGCCCAGCTAGCCCTGTTGCGCTGGTATCACGATGGCATGGATGCGTTCGAGCAGACCTGCCCCACCGCACGCCCCGTGTTCGAGGAGGTCCGCGATCAGTTGTTCGAGCTATTGGCCGCCAACAGCGGTGAACAAGCCGAGCTCGACGAGCTGCTGACCCGGACCCGGGCACTCCACGAGCCACTCAAGGCACGTCTGGAACAAGGACGCGATCGTCTGCTGGAGATCCACTCCTGCGGGGGTGACGCAGCCCGGCAACTGGCCGACAAGCTGGCCGCAGAGGATGGCGACACCGCCATGATCTCCTTTGCCCTCAAGATGTTCGATGAGATAGGCGTCAATCAGGACGATCGAGGTGAGAACGCCCTGGTGCTGACGCCGGGTGATCATATGCTGGTCTCCAGCTTCCCTGGCCTGCCCAATGACGGTATGACAGTCACCTTTGACAGGGATACAGCCCTGTCTAGAGACGATATGTTCTTCCTCTCCTGGGATCACCCCATCATGCGGGGCGGTATCGATCTGATTCTGGGGTCGGAGATAGGTGCAACCTCGGTCGCGCTGCTCAAGAACAAGGCACTCCCCGTAGGCTCCATCTTGCTGGAGCTCATCTTTGTGGCCGAATCTGCCGCACATTCCCAGCTCTACCGCTTCATGCCACCGACGCCGATCCGGCTATTGATGGACAAGAACGGACAGAATCTAGGAGAAAAAGTGGCGTTTGATGCCTTCAATCGCCAACTGACCCCAGTCAACCGCCACCTGGGGAGTAAGCTGGTGACCGCTTCCCAGCCGGTGATCCACGGTCTGATCGGCAAGGGGCAAGCCATTGCCGAACAACTGAAAATGAGTATCGTCGACGAGGCTCGTAGCCAAATGGCGCAGACGCTGCAACAGGATCTGGACAGGCTCGAAGCACTCAAGGCCATCAACCCGAACGTGCGCGACAGTGAGCTCGACTATCTGCGTGACCTGCAAGCCGAGCTGCATCACTTGATAGACCAAACCCAGCTCAAACTGGATGCCATCCGCTTTATCGTGGTGACCCATAACTAACAAGATACTGAAGTCGACGCGGCCAGCCCCAGCTCAAGCTGGATGCCATGCACTTTAGTATCGTGGTGACCCATAACTGTTGGGGACGAGTCCCCACCTTAACCTTTGATGCGAGACGCTATGTTCGAATATTGCCCTCCCCTGGAGCCCTGGCTCGATATCCTGTTCAAGGATAAAGACATCATGGTGGTCAACAAGCCGACCGGCCTGCTCAGCGTGCCAGGGCGTGGCCCAGAAAACGAAGACAGTGTCTTGCACCGGGTGAAGCAGCAACACCCCAAGGCAGCCGCGGCTCATCGCCTCGACATGTCTACCACGGGTGTATTGGTGATCCCTCTCAATCCCAATGCCCATCGCGAGTTAAGCAGGCAGTTTCGCGAGCGGGAGACCGAGAAGCACTATCTTGCCTGGGTATGGGGTGAACCCTTGGCCAGCTCGGGTCAGGTAGATCTGCCGCTGTGCGTGGACTGGCCCAACCGTCCCAAGCAAAAGGTAGATTTTGAGGAGGGACGCCATGCGTTGACCCTGTGGGAGAAGCTGAAAGTGGAAAACGGCAACAGCTTGATCAAGCTGATGCCCATCACTGGCCGATCCCATCAATTGCGAGTACACATGTTGGAGCTGGGACACCCCATATTGGGAGACAACCTCTATGCCCACCCCGAGGCTCTCACTGCGGCGCCCCACCTTTACCTGCATGCGGCCATGCTGACCATCAGCCATCCGCGCAGCGGGGAGCGGATGACGTTTGAAGCACCAGCGCCATTCGCCGGTTAATCTGCATCAGGCAAGCGCCAGAACGAAAAAAGCCTCGGTCCACAGACCGAGGCTTTTTTTATTGCTTGGCATCATACGTGAATATTGATGTTGCTACCCAGGGTACTGCCAGCTGTGCTCTTGGGCGCCTGTGCCGATTCGGCGGCTCCCTGCAACAAGGCCAGGGCGGTTTGCCCCTCTTGGGTTTGTTGCTTCTTCGCGAGGCTGGCGACCATGAGGGCACTGCCATAAGATGTTGAACCAGATATTTCCATTTGCATTCCTCCTGCCCTTTGGCTATCGGCCATGCTGGCAGAACCATGAGTCTTAATGGTTTAGCTGTTACAGGCTCTGCTTGGCACCTTGCCATCCAACCAGCGTTCCTCCATCTCAAGCAGTGTCTGGTACACCGCCTCCGCCTGCGCCGGACGGCTGAACAGATAACCCTGACCATAAAGATGGATGTCGGTCAGTCCGCGCAACACATCGAGCTGAGCCTGAGTTTCAATTCCCTCACATACGAGTGTCTTGCCAAGCATGGACCCCAGTCGGCAAATGTTGGCAACCAGCTCCGAGGCCTCGGTGGAGGTGTCGATCCCCTGGATAAAGGATCTGTCGATCTTCACCTTGTTCACTGGCAGCTTCTGCAGATAACTGAGAGAGGAGTAACCTGTCCCAAAATCATCCAGCGCCAGCTGTACCCCTTGCTGACTGAGATCCTGCATCAATTGCAGTGAATTTTTCACCTCGCGCATTGTGGTGTCCTCCGTCACTTCCAGCACCAGATGAGGGGCAGAAATGTGATGTTCCATCAGCGCCTTGGCGACCAGCTTGAGCAGGCTGCGCTGATACATACCGGGGGAGATATTGACACACATCTGCAGGTCAAGAAGACCCAGTTGCTGCCACTGGTAAAGCTGAGCACAAGCGGTGTTGAGTACCCACCCCCCCAGTTTCTCAGACAACTGGAACTCCTCGGCCACCTGGATCAACTCGTTGGGCGGAATGAAGCCCAGTTCAGGATGACGCCAGCGCAGCAGAGCCTCGACGGCCTCACAGCGTCCGGTTTCCAAATTGATGATGGGCTGATAGTAAAGCTCGAGGGCATTGCGTTCGAGCGCCACCACCATGTCGGAGGCAAGGTGTTTGCGCCGCGCCGTCTCGTTTTGCAGTGACTTGTCATAGATGACATAAGGCACATGGGTTTTGCGGCTGTGGAACAGCGCCTGCTCGGCTCGGCTAAGCAGGTCCTGAGTCTCCTCGCTGTCCATGGGGTAGAAGGCGATGCCAATCCCCACTTCCAGCAGAAACGGATAGTGATCCAGGGGGATATCCTGTTTCACTGCGTGCAAGACGCGAGCGACCAGCTCACGTACCTGTTTGAGATCGCTGCTGTCCTTCTGGATGATGGCAAATTGATCCCCCACCAGTCGTGCAACCCATTCACTGTCATTACAAAGCGTATCGAGCCGTCGAGCCAGCTCTTGCAACAGCAGATCGCCGATGTTGTAGCCAAACTTGCTGTTGATATCGCGAAACTCGTTGATATCGATCAGCACCAGGCCAAAGGGCTGCTCCCGGGTGACGCACTCCTCCATCTGTTCCAGTAGCGCGAGGCGATTGGAGAGTGCGGTGAGTGGGTCGAGGCGAGCCTCCCGATAGTGCCGCCTCCCCTCGCGGATCAGCAACACACTGAGCATGATCACCGATACCAGCAAGCCACTGACCATGAGCAGCAAAGAGTTACGCAAAGTACCGAAACGCTGGTCGTTACTGGTGTATACCTTGATGTTTTGTTGCATCACGGAGGCGAGGGAGTAGGAGAGCGGTTCTTGCAGAGGCGAGAGCCGCATCATGATTTGCTGATAGTCGCCACTGCCACTCTTGAGGGCCAGGATGCGAGGTTCCAGCTCGCGAATAGTGCTCTCGATGAGTTGTACCAGACGCAAGGCTTTCTGCTTGTCGTGCAGACTCTCGCGCAGTTGCCCACTCAGCAATACCGGGGTGCGGCTCCACAAAATGTCATAGCGCAGCATCAGGGTGTCGTGGTCTATGCCGCCATAGTGATAGAGCTCGACCGAGTTGAGGAAACGCCCCAGCTCCAGCTGTAACTGCATCAAGGCCCAGGAGACGTCGTAGGTGTACTTCTCCATGACCCGAGTCGCATTCTGGATCTGCACCAGGCAATAGAGGGTGCTCCCCGTGAATGAGAGGATGGAAATATAGAGAATGAGCAACAGTGGCCAACTCTTTCTTTTCACCCGCACACCCACCTTGTCAGTTCTGAATATCGAGAGCACTCAACTGCCAGATCATCATATCGGTAAAGGCAGACTGCTTGAGTTCCGGATATTGATCCAAGGGTAGGATAAACCAAAGAGGCCCCTTGTCACGTACCCGCATGGTGATGCCATCGTCCTGCCACGCCAAAATGGGGTCATATCGCTTTACGGTCTCCCAATCCACCTTGATCTGGAAACTGTTGAGAGCTGTAAGGGTGATGCTCTTGCCCTTGGCATCAAGGGCAGCAAGCAGATCTGCCACCTTGGGGCCTTTGTAGTGATGAGGTTTGTCCACCCAGGGATTGCTGGTGACTATTTCGTGCTGTGGCAGGGACTGAATGAGCGAGAGGTCCAGCTCGACCTTGCCAGCGGGTGTCCCTTCGGTATTCACATTGCCGGAAACGGTCAATATCACGGGGCCTTGCGGCGCCTCCAGGGCCATGGCCGGGCCAGCAAGGCAAAATAGCAGAGGGATGAGCCCAATCTTTATCATAAATACACCAATGATTTTATTATCAATACTTTCAGTCTAGCCGCCCTAAAAAAAACGGCCCGCCAATGCGAGCCGTTTAATGACGAGAGCGAGATTACATCATGCCGCCCATGCCACCCATACCGCCCATATCAGGCATCGCAGGGCCATCTTTCTTCGGCAGGTCGGTGATCATGCACTCAGTGGTGATCATCAGGCCGGCGATGGAAGAGGCAAACTGCAGGGCAGAACGAGTCACCTTGGTCGGATCCAGGATACCCATGGCCAGCATGTCACCGTACTGCTCGGTGTAAGCGTTGTAGCCGAAGTTACCTTCACCGTTCTTCACGGCGTTGGCAATGACGGAGGCTTCTTCACCGGCGTTGATGACGATCTGACGCAGCGGGGCTTCCATGGCGCGCAGGGCAACCTTGATACCGACGTTCTGGTCTTCGTTGTCGCCACGCAGGCCAGCCAGTTTGGCGGCTACGCGTACCAGCGCAACACCACCACCGGCAACCACGCCTTCTTCTACGGCAGCTCGGGTGGCGTGCAGGGCATCGTCAACGCGAGCTTTCTTCTCTTTCATTTCAACTTCGGTGGCAGCACCGACCTTGATCACGGCAACGCCACCAGCCAGTTTGGCTACGCGCTCTTGCAGCTTCTCGCGGTCATAATCGGAAGAGGTCTCTTCGATCTGCTGACGGATCTGGGCAACACGGCTCTCGATCAGGGTCGCATCACCCACACCATCGATGATGGTAGTGTTCTCTTTGGTGATGACGATGCGCTTGGCACGGCCAAGATCTTCCAGGGTCGCTTTTTCCAGCTCCATGCCCACCTCTTCGGAGATGACAGTACCGCCGGTCAGGATGGCGATATCTTGCAGCATGGCCTTGCGACGGTCACCGAAACCAGGTGCCTTGACGGCAGCCACTTTCACGATACCGCGCATGGTGTTGACCACCAGGGTCGCCAGGGCTTCGCCCTCTACGTCTTCGGCAACGATCAGCAGCGGTTTGCCTGCTTTGGCAACGCCTTCCAGTACCGGCAGCATTTCACGAATATTGGAAATTTTCTTGTCGACCAGCAGGATGAAAGGATCATCCAGCTCGACGGCACCGGTTTCCGGTTTGTTGACGAAGTAAGGGGAGAGGTAGCCGCGATCGAACTGCATCCCTTCCACTACGGCCAGTTCATCGTCCAAGCCCTGACCATCTTCAACGGTGATGACGCCATCACGGCCTACTTTGTCCATGGCTTCGGCAATCAGTGCACCCACTTTCTCGTCGGAGTTGGCGGAGATGGTGCCCACCTGAGCGATGGCATTGCTGTCGGCGCAAGGTTGGGAAAGGGACTGCAGCTCGGCAACGGCAGCCACGACGGCTTTGTCGATACCACGCTTCAGGTCCATCGGGTTCATGCCGGCAGCGACGGCCTTCAGGCCTTCGTTGACGATGGCTTGAGCCAGTACGGTAGCAGTGGTAGTACCGTCACCGGCGGCGTCGTTGGCCTTGGAAGCAACTTCCTTGACCATCTGGGCGCCCATATTCTGGAATTTGTCTTCCAGCTCAATTTCGCGGGCAACAGAGACGCCATCTTTAGTGATGGTCGGGGCGCCGAAGGACTTGTCCAGCACGACGTTGCGGCCTTTCGGGCCCAGGGTCACTTTAACGGCATCGGCCAGGATGTTGACGCCTTCCAGCATTTTGATGCGAGCTTCGTTGCCAAATTTAACTTCTTTTGCTGCCATGATTCTTGAATCCTTTAGTCAATTCGGGGGAAGGGAAAATTACGCTTCGACGATCGCCAGGATGTCGGTTTCGGACAGGATCAACACTTCCTGACCGTCCAGCTTCTCGCTCTTGACGCCGTAACCTTCGTTGAAGATCACCTTATCGCCGACTTTGACAGCGAGGGCTTTCACTTCGCCATTATCCAGAATTCGACCAGTCCCCACGGCCAGAACCTCACCACGGGTGGACTTCTGAGCCGCAGTACCAGTCAGGACGATACCGCCAGCGGATTTAGCTTCAGCTTCGATGCGCTTAATGATGACGCGGTCGTGCAGTGGACGAATTTTCATCGATAACTCTCCCAAAATGAGTCACTTTGTTACTTGAGGAATGGCCATTCCTGGCCAAATTGCATATGACCCAGATGTGGGGCACTTATGCCTCCCCTTCAAGGGCGGATACAAAAAAAGTTTTTCACGTACCATGAATATCTTCGATGGATCGCCGTGCCCTGCCATGGACCCGAGTTTGTCTTTCGGCAAACCAGACCTCAGTTTCCAGCCGTGAAGAGACGAGCCTTTGACCCGACCCAATCCCATGCTGACTGCCCCCATGCCTGCCGTATTGCTGCGCATGACGGGGCCCATGATCCTCGGCATCATCGCCATACTGGCTTTCAACCTGGTCGATACCTTCTTCATCGGCATGCTGGGCACCCAGGCGCTGGCCGCCATCAGTTTTACCTTTCCGGTGACCTTCGTGGTCACGTCTCTGGCCATGGGGCTCGGGGCCGGGCTCTCGGCCCTGATTGGCCACACCCTGGGTCAGGGCAGACATGAAGAGGCCGCCCATCTGGTCACCGACAGTCTGTTTCTCGCCGTGCTGCTGGTGCTTGCCCTCTCCCTGCTGGGCGCCCTCACCATAAATCCCCTGTTTCGCCTGCTAGGGGCGAGCGAGGCACTGATCGCCCTCATTCATGACTACATGCTGATCTGGTACCTGACGGTACCCATGCTGGTACTGCCCATGGTCGGCAATGCCGCCATCCGCGCCACTGGAGACACCAAGACACCGAGCCTGGTGATGGCGGTAGCGGGCCTGGTCAATGGCGTGCTGGACCCTCTGCTCATCTTTGGCATAGGTCCCTTCCCTGAGTGGGGTATCAGTGGCGCAGCCATCGCGACCTCTCTCTCCTGGCTGATGGCCATGCTGGTCAGCCTCTATATATTGCGGCACAGAGAGGGTCTGCTGCGCTGGCGACTCTCGCCACGCCAGCGTCTGCTGGCCCACTGGCGGGCCCTGCTACATGTGGCCGTGCCCGCCTCCTTCACCAATATGCTCAACCCCCTGGCCAATGCCGTGCTGATGGTCATCTTCGCCGGCCTTGGCACCGAAGTGGTCGCAGCCTACGGGGCGGCCTCCCGGGTCGAAGCTCTGCTGCTCATCGTCATGATGGCCCTCTCCTCGGTGCTGGCCCCCTTTGTCTCCCAAAACTGCGGAGCAGGCAACCCGGCCAGAGCCAAGGCGGCCCTGCTGATCTGCATGCGTTTTGCCTTGCTGCTGCAACTCGCCATCTATGGGCTGACCTGGTTACTGGCTCCCCTGATAGCCAATCTGTTCAGTGACCATCCGCAGGTGATACGCCTGATAGTGCTCTATCTGCATCTGGTACCGATTGGTTATGGTTTTCAGGGCATGGTGATGCTGCTGGCCTCCGCCTTGAACGGGGTGCGCGCCTCCAGCATCTCATTTCTGTTCAATGGCTTGCGACTGTTTGGTTTCTTGCTGCCCGGGGCCTGGATTGGCGCCAGGCTGGGCGGGGAAGAGGGTATCTATCTGGGAATACTCATCGCCAACCTGGCGGCGGGTTGTCTGGCCTGGCTCTATGCCCGCCATCGTTTCGAGCAGCTTTGCCATCAGGGTCGCCCCTGAACCGCTGCGCCATGTTCTCGCTCTCTCCACCCGCAAGACATGTCGATGCCCGCACGCAGATAACAAGGAGGCCGCTTGATGCGGCCCCCTTCAGGTTTCTTGTGCGGTAAGCAAGCCCCTTGGCCGCAGGAGACTACTCCTTGTCCTTGCGCTCGAATTCACCCTCTATGATGGTGCTGGACTCTTCGCGCAACTGTGACGATGGGGAGTAAGGCCCCTGAGACTGGAAGCTCCCCATGGCCCCTTGTACCCTGACGCCCTTGACCAGCTTGTCGGCCAGACGGCTACGCAGCGGCGGCAACAGCAGCAATAGACCCAGCAGATCCGTGACAAAACCCGGAACAATCAACAGCAAGCCAGCCAGGGCCAGCATCATGCCGCCCATCAGCTCGCGGGCTGGCATCTCGCCGACCTGCATCCGCTGCTGGGCTTCCATCAGGGTCTTGAGTCCCTGACTGCGCACCAGCGAACTGCCTATCATGGCGGTCAGCACTATGAGTATCACAGTCGGCAAGGCACCGATCACGGTCCCCACCTGGATCATGACGGTCAGCTCGAGCAGAGACAGGCCGACAAATAACAAAAACAACTTACCCATATTGACCTCAGTACGGCTTGATGTGGTGGCCAGTCTGGCTGGCGCTCGCCTCTCCCTGCGATCAGAGCGGAAGACGGCGTTCTTCCCTAATAGATGGGGGAACTATCGACTTTTTCAAGGTAAAGCGCGATCCAGCCGTCATTTTAAGGAATATTCCCCTGAGATGACTGGGCGTGAGTCCCTTGTTCTGTCACAGTAATTGGGTCATTTGCAACATATGTTTAATCGTCGCAAAAAATTTGGGAATCCCTCAAATTTAGTGATCTAGCTCTAACATGGGATACCCCCATTGAGGTAAGATCACTGACAGTTATCGGGGAGTTATTCCCCTACCGCCCCACTCGATGTGTGGTGCTTCAGGATGAGCTGTGCGCAAGGAACTCGCGACCACTCGGTGAGGATCATTTCCATTTATTTGATTTCTGAGGCATTACAATGAGCGACATCATAAACGTCCGCATTGAAGAAGACCTGCTGGGCACCAAAGAAGTTTCTAACGATCTCTACTACGGCGTCCACACCCTGCGGGCTGTCGAAAACTTCAAGCTGAGCACTCAGAAAATTTCTGATGTCCCCGAGTTTGTCCGTGGCATGGTGCTGACCAAGAAGGCAGCGGCCCTGGCCAACGGCGAACTGGGCACCATGCCCCCCGAAATTGCCGACAAAATTGTCGAAGCCTGCGATCTCATGCTCGACACCGGCAAATGCTTCGACCAGTTCCCGGTCGATGTCTATCAAGGCGGCGCCGGCACCTCGGTCAACATGAACACCAACGAAGTACTTGCCAACATCGCCCTCGAGATCATGGGTCTGGAGAAGGGCCGCTACGACGTCATCAACCCCAACGACCATGTCAACAAGTGCCAATCCACCAACGATGCCTACCCCACCGGGTTCCGCGTCGCCGTGGTCAACAGCACCGACACCACCCTGGATGCCCTGGAAGATCTGATCACCGCCTTCGACGCCAAGGCCAAGGAGTTCAGCTCTGTACTCAAGATGGGCCGCACCCAGCTGCAAGATGCGGTACCCATGACCCTGGGTCAGGAGTTCCACGCCTTCGCCGTCACCCTGCGTGAAGAGATCAAATCCATCAAGCGTTGCCAGGAGCTGCTGCTGGAAGTGAACCTTGGCGCTACCGCCATCGGTACCGGCCTGAACACCCCGCCCGAGTATTCTGCCCTGGCGATCCAGCGTCTGGCCGAGATCACTGGCCGTGCCTATGTGCCGGCAGAAGATCTTATCGAAGCCACCTCGGATTGCGGCGCCTATGTGATGCTGCACAGTGCCATCAAGCGCCTGGCCATGAAGCTCTCCAAGATCTGTAACGATCTGCGTTTGCTCTCTTCCGGTCCACGTACCGCCCTCAAGGAGATCAACCTGCCGGAGATGCAGGCCGGTTCCTCCATCATGCCAGCCAAGGTCAACCCGGTGATCCCGGAAGTGGTCAACCAGGCCTGCTTCAAGGTGTTTGGCAACGACATCACTATCACCTTCGCCTCAGAAGCCGGTCAGTTGCAACTGAACGTGATGGAGCCAGTGATTGGTCAGGCCATGTTCGAATCCTTGAGCTTGATGAAAAATGCCTGCGTCTCCCTGCGCGAGAAGTGCGTGGAAGGCATCACCGCCAACCCGGAGATCTGCATGAACCATGTGCTCAACTCCATCGGCATCGTGACCTACCTCAACCCCTTCATCGGTCACCACGAGGGCGACATTGTCGGCAAGATCTGTGCCCAAACCGGCAAGAACGTCCGTGAAGTCGTACTGGAGCGCGGTCTGCTGACCGCCGAGCAGCTCGACGAGATCCTCTCCATCGAAAACCTGATGAACCCGCAGTACAAGGCCAAGCGCTTCGCGCGCAGCGCCGTCGTATAAGCGGATCAGGGCCGGGATCACTCCCGGCCCTTAAAGCCATTTCCCGACCTGCTTGCATCCCGCCAGCCCATCGGGAAATGGCTTTGTGCCAAATGATTCTCAAAAACTAAAAATAAATGGAGTGTTCACTATGATTGGAATCGAGTTAGCGGTCGTGCTCGGCGCTATCTATCTGGGAGCCCGGATAGGCAGCATAGGCATCGGCTTTGCCGGTGGCTTGGGGGTTCTGGTATTGACCTGGGGCCTGGGCATGGAGATCCCAAGCGATCAACTGGTCAGCTATATCCCCTGGGACGTGATCATGATCATCGCGTCCGTCATCTGCGCCATCGCCTGCATGCAACTGGCCGGCGGCATGGATTATCTGGTCTCCCTGGCCGAGAAGGCGCTGCGCAAGAATCCCAAGTACATCACCTTCGCCGCCCCCGTCGTCACCTACTTGATGACCCTGCTGGCCGGGACAGGTCACACCGCCTTCTCTACCTTGCCGGTAATCGCAGAAGTGGCCAAGGAGCAAGGCATTCGTCCCTCTCGCCCACTCTCCATTGCCGTCATTGCCTCCCAGATAGCTATCACAGCCTCGCCCATTTCGGCCGCCGTGGTCGCCTTCTCCGGGATGCTGGAGCCCTTTGGTATCGGTTATTTGACCTTGCTGGCCATCTGCATCCCCTCCAGCTTCCTCGCCTGCATGGTCGGCGCCTTCGTCGCCAACATGATGGGCAAGCCGCTGGATGAAGATGAAGTCTATCTGGAGCGCAAGGCCAAGGGTCTGATCAAGCTGCGCGGCACCAGCCAGGTCGAGCTCAAACCCTATGCCAAACTCTCGGTCGGTATCTTCATCGCCGCCATCGTCGCCGTCATGGCCTATGCCACCGCCATCTCCGGCAATGTGGGATTGATTGCCCATCCGCCCATCCCCCGTGATGGCGCCATCATGGGCATCATGCTCGCCGCCGCCACCATCATGACGCTGGTGTGCAAACTGGATGCGACTCAGGTCACCAATATGCCGACCTTCAAGTCCGGCATGTCCGCCTGTATCTGCGTACTGGGTGTCGCCTGGTTGGGTAACGTCTTCGTGAAGGGCAACATGGATACTATCCAGCTTGTCGCGGGCGATCTGCTCAACAACTACAGCTGGCTGCTGGCCGTGGTGCTGTTCTTCTCCTCCATGCTGCTCTACTCCCAAGGCGCCACCACCAAGGCGCTGATGCCAGCAGCCCTGGCACTGGGCGTCAGCCCGCTGACCGCCATCGCCTCCTTCGCGGCCGTGAGCGCTCTGTTCGTGCTGCCCACCTACCCGACCCTGCTCGCCGCGGTGGAGATGGACGATACCGGCTCGACTCGCATTGGCAAGGCGGTGTTCAACCACCCCTTCTTCGTGCCGGGTGTGGCGACTATCGCCATGGCCGTCACGCTGGGCTTCTTCTTCGGTGGCCTGATGCTCTGATAGCCTCATTCTCTTTAATCAAAAGCGACCTCCGGGTCGCTTTTTTGTCGTTGTGCGTCACAGAAACGCTGATTTAGTGCGCAAAGACATTGCGGCTTCAGCTCCAGTCAAGCTTACCGCTCTTAAAATGGCTACATCGGAAAAATACCGATCATTCAGGACCCTAGAGGGCCTGGAGAGTACTTACCCCAGAGGAATTGACAATGAAAAAGACTGCATTGACCATGGCTGTTTCCAGCCTGATGCTGGCCGGTACCGCCCAGGCTGCCCCCCTGTATGATCAAGACGGCACCAAACTGGAGATCGGTGGCCGCGTTCAAGGCATGTACTACGGTACCAGCAGTGACGCCCTGGAAGGCGATCAGAGCTACCTGCGTCTGCACGTCGCCGGTGAGACTCGCATCGATGACGAAACCAAAGCGTTCGCCTTCGCCGAATACAACCTGCCGACTTCCGGTTCCGACAACGACGAGCTGCGTTACGGCTACGTTGGCATCCAGAACGATCGCTTCGGCGCCTTCAGCTACGGTCGTCAGGACGGTCTGTTCGCCAAAGCGGTCAACAACTATACCGACGTGCTGCCGGAATGGGGTGGTGACGGCCTGGGCAAGGACACTGACGTGTTCGGTACCGGTCGTAACAACGGTCTGGCCCAGTACATCTATACCTATCAGGGAATGACCCTGGGTGCCCAGTTCACTGGCAAGAACGATCCTTGGAATGACAAGGACAGCAAGTGGATGAAAGGCTCCGACGAAGGCTATGCCCTGTCCGCCAACTATGACTTCGACATGGGTATCTCCCTGGGTGCCGTCTACAACATGGCAACCAAGACTGGCGACCAGAAAGAGCTGGCCTCCTTCGGTGGTGATGACGATGCCCAGCTGTACGGTGCCGGTATCAAGTACACGGCCGGTAACCTCTACCTGGCTGCCACCTATGCCCATGGCCAGGATCACGTCTTCGTCAGCAAGAATGGCCAGAGCGGCTATGCCGAGAAGAGTGACGGTTATGAAGCCGTGGCCCAGTACAGCGTCACCCCCAAGTTCAAGCCGTCCCTCGCTTACCTGCGTACCGACGTGAAGGATGACCGCAGCGGTGCCAACATCGACGATACCCTGACCGAGTACGTCAGTGTGGGTGCCTGGTACAACTTCACCGACAACTTCAACGCCTATGTTGACTACAAGATCAACCTGCTCGACGAAGATGGCTCCGATGGCTACAGCAGCCTGGGCCAAGTGTCTGACGACGTGGTCGGTGTCGCACTGCAGTACAACTTCTAAGTCCGGATTTGGCGCCAAGCCACCTCCCGATACAAAACCGGCCGCTCATGCGGCCGGTTTTTTCATATCTGGCATTCAGGCCCGCAGCTGCGCCAGTTCGGGACGACGGGCAAAACAGTGACTGAGCAACAGCAGGGTCACCACGCCGACGGTGCCAAGCACCAGCCAGGGCAACCAGGGCTGCCCCTGGACACTGGCATAGTCATGCAGAGCGCCTCCCCCCACATAACCACTCATGCCACCCAGTGCCAAACCGAGCCGACTGAAACCCATGTAACTGCCTCGCGCACTCGGGTGGGCCAGCCGGGTCATCAAGGTCTCCCGGGCCGGTTCCACTATGATGATGCCGAGATAGAAGCAGGCCAGCAGCGCAAAAATGGCTTCGAGGGTGGTGGCGAAGGCAACCAGCCCTATGCCGGCGGTCATCAGCAGCATGCCCGCCAGCAGCCGGGTTTCCAGCCGGAAGTGACGCTCGCCGTAGCGCGCCAGCGGATAGAGCAGGGAGAGCGACAGCGCCGCCTCCAGGCTATACATCCAACCCACCGCCGTACTGCTGCCGGCCATCTGCTTGACCAGAATGGGGAAGATCAGCATCACCTGCACCCAGAGCGCGTAGTATCCGCTCAGGATCAGCACCACCCGGCAAAACGCCTTGTCCGCCAGCACGCGATTGAGCCCGGCCTTGATGGGCGCGGGGCGCAGGGAGATCTTGTAGGCGGGCAAGATAAGCCAGTTGCACAGCGCCGCACTGACGAATAGGCAGGCGCCCAGCAGGCAGACATATTCGAAATCGAAGTTGAGCAACCAGCTACCGAGCAGCGCCCCCAGCACGGCACCGGCGCTCTCCAGCATCATCAGCAACGAAATGTAGCGTCCACGTTGATGGGGCCGGGTGAACTTGATGACCAGGGCCGCCCGTGGGGGATCAAACAGGCACCCGCCCAAGCCGGAGATGATGCAGGAGACGATAAGCGCCAGGCCGCTCTCGGCATAGGCCAGACTGGCAAACCCCACCGCCCGTAGCAGCATGCCGCCGACGATCAGTGGCCGGGCACCGAATCTGTCTGCCAGGGAGCCACCAAAGATACCCAGCCCCTGCTGAGTCAGCTGACGCAGGCCCAGCGCCAGACCCACCACCCCCGCCGCCCAGCCAAGTTGATCGACGAACCTCAGGCTTATCATGGGCATCACCACGAAGAACCCCAGGATCACCAGCAAGGAATCCAATGCCAAAAACCAGCGTCCCCGCCGCCGCGCCCGCTCTACCATAACCACCTCAGACCCCAATTGATGCTGCTATTCTGCGAGGGCTCCAGATATAGTGGTAGCCGACAACTGGCTATATTTCATATCGGGATTTTTTATGGCTATGACGCTCGATGATCTGCAACTGCTGCTCGATGTGGTCAACCGGGGCAGCTTCAGCAAGGCGGCCGCAGTACGGGGCTGGTCACAACCCATGGTGAGTCAGCGCATCGCCGTACTGGAACACGCCCTCGGCCAACCGCTGTTTCGCCGCCACCGCCGCGGCGCCACTCCCACCGCGGCTTGTGAGCAGTTTCTGCCAGCGGTCAGCAGCGCCCTCGCCGCACTGGAGGCCGGCCAACTCGCCTTGCAGGGCACCCCGCTGCTGCCACGCATTCGACTCTCCTGCCTGCCCTCCCTCACCACAGTGGTGTTCGGCCCCCTGCTGCTGGAGTTGGTGGATGAGAGCTTCGAGATCCGTTGCAGCACGGATCACTCCGGCATCATCATGCAGGAGCTGTTGACCGGAGAGACCGATGTCGGCTTCATCCTCAAGTGCCCCGCCATCGCCGGCATTCAGCTCGAGCTGCTCTACCGCTCTCCCATCATCGCCGTGGCCTGTGCCACCCATCCCCTGGCAGGGCGCCAGGGACTGACCCTGCAAGACATTGCCAACGAGCGCCTCGCCCCCCAACAGTGGGGCACGGGGTGCGACGAGCTGTTGATCCAGCTGCGGCTGCTGCGCCAGGTAACCCGTCCACTGCACGCGATTCAACCGGCCAGCGCAGCCCGTGAGCTGGCCCTCGAGCACGGCTTCATCACCCTGATGCCAGCGCTGGCCATCGCAAGAGATCTAGAATTTGGCCGCCTGGTACAGCTCGATGTGACGGATCTGCCGCCGGATCACTGGGATGTCATGATGGCCTGGCGCAGCGGCAAGCGGCCTAATCGGGAAAAGGAGAGAGTGATCGAGGCCGCCCGCATGCTGGCCAGCCACTGGGCGGGCAAATAGTCCAGCAATCGGCCGCTCATCCTTGCCGCCTCGACAGCTGATATAAAAAAACCACCTCATGAAGAGGTGGTCTTGCTGAATGTTATAAATAAAACCTCATTCTATCAATAACTTGCCTTAAGACTCACACCAGAGAAGGCACTAAAGCCACTCAGTTGCACATGCCAGGTGCCCGCCTTGGGCGCATTGAGGGTGCAGGTCTCGGTGTTGCCACTCTTGTAGGGGCGGCAATCGTAGCTGGTGCTGGTTGGCACAGCACCAAATTTCACATAGAGATCCGCATCACCGCTGCCGCCACTGCTGGCAACCACAAGCGTGCTCTTGCCGGCCGGAACCTCAATGGTGTAATTGAGTTTGCCCCCCTGGGCTCCCGCCAGTCCGGTCTGGGCCACGCCGTTTTGCAACACACTGCCCCCTGAGGGCGGCGTGCTACCACAACTGGCATTGACGCCGACCGTGCTGAAGGCGGCCGCCACATCGCTCAGACTGTAGTCAAGATCCGTGGCCGCCCGGGTCACGCCACAGGCCCCCTGATCGAAGCTGGCGTTAGGACCCCAATAGAGTCTGTTTGCCAGCACGAACACCTCGAACGCCTTGCGGGTGTTCCAGCCGCTGCTGTTGGCCAGCAGGTAGAACGCGCGGTTATAGACCCCCGAGCTGTGGTGCACGTCCATGCCGCTGCGATAATCGCTGGCATGACCGATGGAGCGGCCATCCCGGGTCGGATCCTCGAAGTAGCGCAGTGAACCGTTGCCCTTGAAGATCTGGGCGCCCACCAGCCAGTCGTTGCTGCCTTTCATGAAGTTCTCGGCAGCTTCCCCCGCCATGTCGGAGAAGGCCTCGTTGATGCCGCCGGATTGATTGGCATAGACCAGCCCCGCGTTCTGCTCGGTAAAGCCGTGGCTCACCTCATGGG
>NZ_AQGQ01000071.1 GCF_000388115.1 Aeromonas molluscorum 848 | reverse complement strand
GTGCCTTGACCCACGGCCAGGTTACGCGCCTTGTTGTCCATCAGCGCCAGCTGCGGGCTGACAAAATGGTGGCCATCCTGGGTGAGCAGCAGCTGATACTGGTTGTTCTCGCCCTTGAGCAGCGTGAAATCAAACTCGCCACCGGCGACCTTGTAACTCTTCTTGAGATGGTAATTACGCGCCTGCTCGACCGAGAGCAGGTTCGCGCCTGAATAGTTGGTAAACGCTATCCCTATGGTGTAGGCCAGGGGGAAGATGATGAAGACCACCATGCCAGCGACACCCGGAAAGATGTAGCGGTGTGCATAAGTCTTTTTGTTCATGAAGACGTAGAGGCCAACGGAGACCACCAGCAGATCGAGCAGGGCAAACACCCACTCGCCACTGGCATACATCATCACGGCCGCATAGCCGTTGAGAACGGCAATCAGCGCCGCCATGGTCCACTTAAGCCAGGTGTGCTTGTCATTGGGACCGGCATAGGATTCGAGAGAAGGTACAACTTCCATGCCAATTAACCTTATTGCGCCAAGGAGAGAAGAGGTGGGAGGCCCGAAGACCTCCCTGGTACATGCTTACTGAACGATACGCTTGGCAGCGGTATCCAGGGCTTCATCAACGCCCTGACGACCGGAAGTCACGTTCTTGAGGGCAGTTTCAAAGGAAGACCAGAAACGGCTCATCTCGGGCACGGACGGCATAGGCTCACCATTTTGGGCGTTCATCATGGTGGCTTTGATGTTGGCATCAGACTCCAGGGTCTTCTGGAAAGACTTGAGTGCGACGGCGCCAAGGGGCTTGTCAGCATTCACTGAGGCCAGACCCTTGTCGGTCAGCAGGTAGTTCTCCAGGAACTCGACGGCCAGGTCCTTGTTCGGGCTGGCGGCGTTGATAGTGGCACCCAATACGCCAACAAACGCCTTGGCCGGCTTGCCGTTCAGGGTTGGCAGCGGCGCGACGCCGTACTTGATGCCGCTCTTGTCCAGGTTGCTCCAGGCCCAGGGACCATTGATCATCATGGCCACTTCACCCTTGTTGAATTTCGCATCCATGACGCCATAATCGATGCCCTTCTCCAGGTGACCGGACTTGATCATGTCGGCGATGTAGCCCACGCCCGCCTTGGCACCCGCGTTGGCCACGCCGGTATCCTTGACGTCATAACCGGTCGCAGTTTTCTTGAAGGCATAACCACCATTTGCGGCCACCAGCGGGTAGCTGAAATAGGGGGTGTCATAGGCCCACATGATGGCGCGCTTGCCATCCTTCTTGAGTGCCTCGTCGATCTTGGCGATCTCTTCGAAGGTCTTGGGCGGCTCTGGCAGCAGGTCTTTGTTATAGATCAGGCTCACGGCTTCGACAGCAACCGGATAGCCGTAGGTCTTGCCATCAACGGACATGGCATCCCAGGCGAACTGTTCGAACTTGGCTTTCTCATCGGCATTCGGGGTCACGGGCACCAGCAGGCCGGACTTGACCCACTCGCCGTAGCGGTCATGGGCCCACAAGAAGATGTCCGGACCGTTGCCGGTCGCTGCCGCTTGCTGGAATTTCACCTCGACCTGATCCGGGTGAGCCACTGTCACCTTGATGCCGGTTTCGGCTTCAAATTTCTTACCCACTTCGGCCAGACCGTTATATCCCTTGTCACCGTTGATCCAGATAGTCAGCTGACCCTCGTCAATGGCGGCGGTGGCAGAGCAAGCCACACCCAGGGTAGCCAAACCGATCAGAGAGGAGAGTAATGTCTTTTTCATGAGCCTTTCCTTGTTGTTGTTCCGCGCTGCAAGAGCATTGTGTGCGAGATGAATATTATCCCAAGCCTCAGCTACCTCACATGACGCAACTCGCATTTTTGAAATGCAATTACGTATTTCCTTCCGGAAAGTTCTGAAAACATTTTCTTGTTTCAGGGGGTTATCGCATTTTATGGCCATTATTTCTGACCAATGGAGAAATTAAGTTACCTCACTGAAACATAATTACATAAATGAAAGGGTTTTCACCTACCTGAAAACCCTTTCATCGTTGCTTCATTGTTTAATTTGCTAACTAAAGCACTTGACCAGTTTCTTGCTTCCCCCTCCCCCCAAATAAAAAGGCACCGCAGCGAACGGCGGTGCCTTTTTACCAAAAATCCGGGATGGATCACATTATGAAGAGCGGGTCAGCTGATCCTTCAGATTGGGCGGCACGCCTCTGATGGTCAGGGTGTCGGTCTGGGGATCATAGAAGACCCGGCTGCCCAGCAGCTTCTGTTCAAAACTCAAGGTCAAACCGCCACCGGATCCCACAAACTTGGTCAGACCGCGCAAGGTGGATCTGTCCGCCGGGAAGCGATCTTCCAACTCATATTCCTTGCCAATAAAACTATAGAAATCGAGGTCGTTATCCCCCGGTAATTCCGCCGACAGCTCGCGAATTTCTATCTCTTCCCCGGCACTGGCCTGCTCGGTGCAATATTTGAAGACCTGTTTCTTGTAGTCGTTACGCTCTTGCGGTTCAAGCTGTTGAGTGGCGCAATAATCTTCTACCGCCTGCAATAGGCCTTTATTTTGCAGCTTGGCATCCATGCCCTCACGGGCCCCCAATAAATCGAGGAAGAAATCCCCCAATTTTCGGCCAACCCGGCCCTTGCTGAAGGTGATATATCGGCGCGACTCGGGTTGAGTCTTCCATTCGGTCAGATCAATGCGCGCCACCAGATTGAGTTTGCCGATATCCAGATACTGAATATGGCTGAGCTCGAGCGCCTCGCTCACCGTCACGCTCTCCTTGCCCTCCAGCAGGGCAACCAGCAGATAGTCGACCCCCACATAGTTGTATTTGGCAAACAGCAATACCCCTTGCTCATCCAGGGCATGGTCGACCAGAGTCTTGACCAGTTGCTGGGTCATCGAGACCGAGAAGGGAACGAAGTCGCTCTGTCCGGCGAGCAGTTGCTCGAGGGCGATGCGAAACAGCGGAGACGCCGGTTTGGGAGCATCATCGCCCTCGGCCGCGTCTGCACTCTCCTCGCCATCGGCGAAGTAACCAAATCCTTTGCCGCCTTTGCCGTTGTAAATGCGATGAAGCTCCGCCATCAGCCCCTGAACGGCCTCGTCGGGGGTCAGGGTCTGGCTGCGGGTATCGGCCTGAGGCTGACCGTCGCTGCCGCTGCGCAGGGAGTGAAGAATGATCTTGTCGATATCGAGACTCATGTCACAAAGCCATAGTGTTAGCCGAAAGGGTGGAGTATTATAAGTCGCTTTGAACTGAGATGAACTGAAGATTATGCCCATCGTATCAAAGTACAATAACGAGCAGTTTGACGCCCTGATGAACGACCTGATCACCGCCCTGGAAAAACACAAGGCGCCGGTGGATCTCAGTCTGATGGTGCTTGGCAACCTCACGACCAATATCATCAATGGTATGGCTCCGGCCCAGCGCCAGGCAATCACCGAAAAATACATCCAGGCGCTCACTGCCTCGGTGGATCATCGTCGCGATGCTCACTGAGTTTCTCCGCATTCTTTGATGTTTTTCAAGTAGATGGATCATTATGGTCGAAACCGGCAACCCCTATCGTGATAACGTTTCCCGCCTGATCACCTGGGGGCATTGGTTCTCCTTCTTCAATATCATTCTGGCCATGCTGATCGCGACCCGTTATCTGGGTGCCATCAGCTGGCCATCGACCACCCTCGGGATCGTCTATCTCATCATCAGCTGGATAGGCCACTTCTCCTTCCTGAGTTTCGTCACCTATCTGTTGACCATATTCCCCTTAAGCTTCGTGCTTCCCAAAGAGAAGCCGCTGCGCTTCGTCTCGGCCATAGTGGCTACCCTGGCGCTGGTGCTCTTGCTCATCGACACTCAGGTGTTCCGGCTGTTCAAGTTCCACCTCAACGGCCAGGTGTGGCAACTGCTTCTGGAACAGGCCCAGACCGAAGAGGGCTCTATCTGGAGCATCATCTTCGTGGCGGTGCCCACCATCTTCCTGCTGCAACTGCTGCTGTCAGCCTATGTGTGGCGCAAGATCAACAAGCGCAAGCGTCGTCAATACGGCAACCACGTGGGGCTGGCACTGCTCGGCTGCTTCATTCTGACTCATGTGGTCAACAGCTGGGCCGATGCGACCTTGTATCAACCCATCACCATGCAAAAAGCCAACTTCCCGCTCTCCTACCCCATGACAGCCAAAAGCTTCCTGGCCAAGCATGGCTGGCTGGATCTGGATCAGTACGAGAAAGAGGCCCAGTCCCAGGGCATAGATGGCGAGAGCCGGCTGCGCTATCCGCTGCGTCCGCTCAGCGTCAACGCGCCCAGTCGTCACCAGAATCTGCTGATCGTGGTGGTGGACTCATTGCGCTATGACATGCTCAACAACATCAACATGCCAACGCTGCAACGCTATGCGGATCAGCACCTCAATTTCCGCCATCACTTGAGCGGTGGCAACGACGACGCTATGGGCATGTTCAGCCTGTTTTATGGCCTGCCCGGTCACTACTACAACGACATTCTCCTCGACAAGACACCGCCGGTTCTGCTGGATGAGATGCTGCGCCAGGACTATGAATTCGGCCTGTTTGGCGCCCTTGATGATGCTGAAAAGTATCGCCGGAGCATACTCGCCGGCCTGCGCAAGCAAGTGTTTGTCTCGCGCCAGCAGGATGATGGCAAGCTGATTGCCGACTGGCAACAGTGGCTGGGCCAGCGTCCGACCGACCGGCCCTGGTTCTCGTTTGTCTATCTATCCAGCCCGGGTGCCTATCAGCTGCCCGCCGAGATCAAGGGCCCCTTCCAGCCCGAGCTGACCAAGTTCAACCCGGCCACCGCCTATCGCGCCGAGAACCGTCAGAAGCTGGAAAATCGTTACAAAAATGCGGTCTTCTATACCGATCAACTGCTAGAGCAGATGCTGGATGAGTTGCAGCAAAAAGGGCTCAGCGATGACACCATAGTGGTGATCACCGCCAACCATGGTCAGGAGTTCAACGATACGGATCGCAACAGCTGGGGCTCGGGAAGCAACTATTCCCGCTACCAGGTACAGGTTCCGCTGGTGCTGGCCTGGCCGGGCAAATCGGCTGCCGAGATAAACACCGGCACCAGCCACATGGATCTGGTACCAACCCTGATGCCCAGCATGCTGGGGGTCGCCAATGGTAGCCGGGACTACAGCAGTGGCCGCAACCTGTTCGATCCTGGCCAGCGCAATTGGCTGCTGGCGGGCGATCAGCAGAACTTTGCCATCTATCAGGACAAGACCATTACCCAGTTCAACCGGCAGGGGGATTTCGAACTCCGTGACTGGGACAGCTACCGCCACATCAAGCATGCCACCCCGGACATGGGCGCCATGATCCAGGTGATGAACGAGCTGAACCGCTTCTACCGCGCCCCCTGAGAACCCGCCTCATCGACAGTGCCCGCCTCATGGCGGGCACTGTCGTCTTTGAGCGGAATCGAACCAGGCCCCGCAAGTCCCCCCCTCTCATCTCCCCGGCATGCCTCACACGTCATCGCGATGACCGTCTGACCTCCTCAGCCAGCACTATCAATCGCCATTGAATTACTGTCATAAACATCAATAATATCAGCCAACTGAAATCTAAGTGATAATTATTATCAATTGTTGATCTGCCCTAATGAGTCTGCAATAATCCGCGCCCTTCAGGCTCAAATAAAAATCATTATCAACAATGAAAGCACCACTGCACTACTGGCCCATGCTGCTGTCCGGCACAGCCCTGGCCGCCAGCGATCCGGCCAGGGTCGACTCGACAGACATCAATCCCTCCCTCAAGGCGCGCGAGACCATAGTGGTCAAGGGCCAGCGGGTTGAACAAAAATTATCCGATGTCTCGGGCTCCATCACCATCATCACTGAGGAGGATCTGGATCGCCAGGTCGCCACCGAACTGACCGATGTGTTCAAGAATGAGCCCGGCGTCTCGGTGACAGGTTCGGCCGGGCGACCGCAAAACATCATCATCCGCGGCATGGGTGGCAACAGGGTGCTGATCATCAAGGATGGCGTGCGGGTCAGCGATGGTTTCGGTGCCGACGACCTCAATGACAAGGTCGGCCGCTTCAGCTTCGACCTCGATGACGTCAAACAGATCGAAGTGGCCAAGGGGGCGGGCTCTTCCCTGCACGGCTCCGATGCCATAGGTGGCACCATCGTCATCAGCACCAAGCAACCGGAAGACTACCTGCAGGGCCAGGATGCCTATCTGAGCAGCAAGATCCTGCACGATGGCAGCAGCGCCAAACAGAAACTGAGTGCCACAGGCGCCGCTCGTCTGCTGGACACAGAACATCTGCTGCGCCTCTCCGGCTGGCAGGGACACGAGACGGCCAACTATGACGAGAGCCGCATCCCGGCCGATCTGGACGGCCTCAGCGCCTCCACCAGTTCCCGCTTCGAGCTCAATGAGCATCATCTGCTGCGCCTCGAACTCGACTACTTCGAAGACAATGCCCGGCGGGATCAAGGGCCACGTGAAGTGCCCCAGCCCGATGGCAAATGGCAGGTACGCCAATACCGCGAAGATGGATCGCAAAAGACCCAGGGCGGCAAGCTGAGCTGGGAGGCGAGCCGTCTCGACAACCTGCTGGCGGATCAGTTCACCTGGAGCCTGTATGGCAATCACTCCAAGAACAGCGCCAACAAGCGCAGCCTGCTGCAAAACGACCTGCTGAGCGGTTACCCGCGCTATCGCAGCGAGCGGGAGCTGGCCACCTTCATCGAAGAGAGAGTCGGCAGCGAGCTGGATATTCGCCGCGATCTGAGCACTGGCGCCTTCGACCACAAGCTGAGTTACGGCATGGAGCTGGAGCGCACCAACCACGAGCGCCCGGTGGACAAGTTGAGTCTGGAAGAGGGGGTCAACCAGCCTCGACAGTCGGCCCCCTTTAGCCGGGCGCGCACCGACCGAGCCGGAGTCTGGCTGGGGGACGTGGCGACCCTGGGCAGGTGGCAGTTCACCCCCGACCCTGCGCATGGATCACCAGTGGCTGGCGCCGATCGATGGCAGCCATGGCGAAAACCACAGCTGGCATATCTCCCCGAGCCTGGCTACCAGCTACCGCTTCAATGACCAGTGGCGCAGTTGGCTCAGCTACGCCAACGGCTTCCGCGCCCCCTCCTACGACAAGGTGTATGGCAATATCCCCCACTATTTTGCCCTGCCGCCGTTCGAGATCATCGCCAATACCGAGCTGCAGGAAGAGACCAGCCATAGCTTCGAGTGGGGCCTGGGTGGCGAGGGAGAGAACTGGCACATCAAACCGGCGATCTTCTACAACCGCTACTACAACTTCATCGACTGGCGGGAAGTGGGACTGCGGATAAGTGACGGGGTCATCTTGCGTCAGTATCGCAACGTGGCCAAAGCCGAGACCTGGGGCGCCGAAGTCGCCGCCAGCTACTGGCTGACCCCGCAATGGGAACTCGCCACCAAGCTCGGTTGGGTGGATGGGGAAGATAGCGAAGGTGAAGCGCTGCGCACCCTCACGCCACTGGAGGGCAATACTCGCCTCAGCTATCAGGCCAACGATTGGAGTCTGGGCCTGCAGGCAGACTACGCCGCCGCCATGAACCGGGTGCCCAGCTGCGGCAACAGTCTGACGGGCAGCCAGGGTGACTGCCTCAAAAGCACAGGCTGGTTCAGCTTAGCCATGACCGCCGACTGGCTGATCACCGACGCCCTCAAGGTCAACCTCAAGCTGGATAACCTGTTCGACACCCGTTACACCCGCTATCAAGATGTGGCCGGGCTGGAAGCTGGCAGCAATACAGACCTCTTTACCCAGACGGGTCGCTCCCTGAGCGCCAGCCTGCGCTACACCTTCGTGGGGCTCTGATGCACGGTCTCCTCATACTGGCCACCCTCCTGGCCACTCCTGCGGCGCAGGCTGTCGACCCCGCGCCGACCATAGCCCGGCGCCCCCTGCTGATGAAGGGCGAGATAGCCCGGATCGATCCCTATGGCGGCTGGCGTGACGACGGCCGCAGCTCACCCGAACTGCTGGCGTTGCTGCGCCAGCAGAATCGCTGGACCGAGCAGCAGCTCAGCGGCCAGCAAGGGCTGACACAACAACTGCTGGCCGAGTGGCAAACCCGGACACGCGGTGAGCCCATGCCGGCCGAATGGCTGAGCCTGGCTGGCAGCCAGTGGCGGATGGAAGCGGACGGCAGCCTGTGGCAACGCAGTGATGAACAGGCCACGGCACGACAACGGCTGGCCCCGCGTCAACCAAGCAGCGGCTACTATGAGCTCGCCAACTGGTCACTGCACCCCGATGGTCGCTGGCTGGCGCTGGCCGAAGACAGCCTGGGCTCCCGGGACTACCGCATTACGCTGCTGGATCTGGCAAGCGGCAAAACGCTCACCACCCTGACTCACCGCGCCAGCGATCTGCTTTGGAGCCTGGATGGCCGCACCCTCTATACCCTGGCCAACGAGCGCCATACTCTGCGTCCCTGGCAACTCTGGGCCTGGCAGGGGGACAAGGAACAGCTGATCCATCAGGAGGCCGACCCCGCCTGGCTGCTCAGCCTCTATCGCACCACAGACCAGCGCCACCTCATCTTGCAGAGCAACAACCACGACAGCTCGGAGCAATACCTGCTGGATGGTGGCAGCGCCGCCCTGCTCAAGGCCCGCCAACCCGGTGTCGAGTACTACCTCGATACGCAAGGGGAGCGGGTACTGCTCAAGAGCAACCTCGAGGGCGAACTCGGCCTGTATCAAGCAGCCAGCCTGGCCAAGGTGGGTCAAGGGGCGTGGCAACGGCGCTGGCAGGGCCGGGGCCGCACCCTCGAGAAGTGGCGTCTGTTTGCCAACTACACAGTGCTGCAATATCGCAAGGCGGGCGATGACTGGCTCGATGTACTCGATGCGAACGGCGAACTTCGCCATAGCCTGCCGCTCACGGAAGGGGCGGGCACGGCCTGGATCCAGGGCGCTCATGATCCGGCCAGCCAGCACGTGTTGATCCGCCGCCAGGGCATGGCCGAGGCCCCGCACCAGCGCTGGCTGGATCTCGATTCAGGGCAATGGCTGAATGATGGTGCCCAGGCCAGCACTACCCCCTATCGGAGCGAGCGGCGCTGGGTGCTGGGCAAAGATGGCGCCCGGATACCCGTCTCCCTGGTGTGGCGCACAGGCATCGACACCCCCAAGGCGCTGCTGCTCTACGGCTATGGCGCTTATGGCACCCCCATGCGCCCCTACTACCAGCCCCAGGTACTGAGCCTGATCGATCGCGGCGTCGTCTACGCCATCGCCCATGTGCGTGGCGGCGGCCTGCTGGGAGATACCTGGTATCAAGATGGCCGTGGCCAACAAAAGCAGCGCAGCGTGGATGACTTCCTGGCGGTGGCTGATGCCCTGGCCCGGGATCCCGCCATCGATCCCGCCCGCCTGTTCGCCATGGGGGGCAGTGCCGGTGGCCTGCTGGTGGCGGCGGCGCTCAATCAGGCGCCAGCCCGCTTCGCCGGCGCCGTGCTGCAAGTCCCCTTCGTCGACCTGCTCGGCACAATGAACGATCCCGGATTGCCCCTCACCCGCCAGGAGTATGGGGAGTGGGGCAATCCGGCCAAGGCCGCCGACTACGCCGCCATGCGCAGGCTAAGCCCCTATGACAACCTGCACGTCGCCCCCTACCCGCCCCTCTATGTCACGGCCGGACTCCATGACAGCCAGGTACCTTATTGGGAGCCGCTGAAGTGGATGGCTCGGCTGCGGGAGCACAGCACTGGCGCAGGCCCCTATCTGTTGAGTACCGAGCTTGAGGGAGGACATCTCGCCACGCCGCGCACGGCCCAGCAGAAAGCGGCCCGTGAATATGCCTTCCTGCTCAGCCTGGCCGGGGTCACCCGCTGATGCCATGCCTCACTCTTTCCATTCTGCTCTGGAGTCATTTATGAAACCCTCTTCCCTGGCCCTCTGGCTGGCGGCAACCCTGCTCTCCCAGCCCCTCTGCGCGGCCGAGCTGCAGTTTGTCGATGAAGCGCCACTGATCATCACGCCGCAAGCCTGGCTGGAGGCTCGCCTCGGTGTGACCCTTGCCCCCGACTACGACAGGGCCAGCCTGCTCGGCCATCACCATAGCTTCCACATGCTGGTCAACGGCCTGCCGGTGGCCACCACCCAGGCCGCCGTCAGCATCGACTCGGCCGGCAAACCTTGGCGCCTCTACCACAATCTGCGCCCCCTCGCGGCCACGCAGTCATGCGATGCCAGCGGCAATCTGGATCCCTTGCTCACCAGCCTGCGTGATGGAGGTGACAAAATTGACTCGCTCGGACCAGTCGAGGCCTGGTACTGGCGTGATGGGGAGACCCTGGTGCCAGCCCTGCGCCAACGGATACGCGAGCACAAAGATGGCAACGCCAAGGCCTCCTATGTGCAGCTGTTTGCCCGCTGCGACGGCACTGAGGAGCTCGGCCGCTGGGGCGACATGGCGACCACCACGGCGCGACAGGCAGCCGATGCCGGTGATGTCTCCGTGCAGGCCCAGGTGTTCGACCCGGATCCCCGCACCCAGTTGCAAGATGCCAGCCTGACTTGGCACGATACCCTGATGATCGCCGACGCCGCCTATCAGGACAAGGTGGCGCTGCCCGTCACCCTGCACGGCAGTGACTATCTGCTCAGCGGCCCCCACGCCCGGGTCGTCGATGCCATGGAGCCCAACACGGCCCCATATAGCGCCGACAACCAGCAAGGGTTTCGTCTGACCCGCGACAGCCTCGGTTTTGCCGACATCAACGCTTACTACCATCTGGACCTGGCCCAGCGCCACCTCAAAGGGCTCGGCTTTGCCGACCTCATCCCCGGCGCCCTCGACATCGATACCGATGCGGGCTATCAGGACAACTCCCTCTACGATCCGTTCGAACGCAGGCTGGAGCTGGGCCGCAGCGGTGTCCCCGATGCCGAGGATCCCATGGTTGTCTGGCATGAGTTTGGCCATGCGGTGCAGCATCACATAGTGCCGGATCTCGGCGATGAGGGAGACTGGGGGGCCATCGGCGAAGGCTTCAGCGACTATCTGGCCGCCAGCCATCGCCAGCGCAGCGAGGCGGGTCGCCAGTTCGAACCGGCCATGGTGTTCAACTGGGATGCCCGCTTCACCGACAGAACCCCGCGCCAGCTGGACGATCTGCGCGCCCGCTACCACCCGGATTACAACTATCCGGCTCACAGAACCATCAACGGCAGCAACGGCGATCAACTGTGGGGCACACCATTATTTCAGGCGCTGCTGGCGGCGGTAGCCGAACATGGCGAGGTGGCGCGGGACGAGTTTGACCGCCTCGTCATCGAATCCCACTTCGGGCTGGGCCCGGCCATCCGCATGCCGCAGCTGGCCCGCCTCACGGTAGACACGGCCGAGCGGCTCTATCCGGCGCGCCGCTATGGCCGCTTGCTGGAGCAGGCATTCCGCCAGCACGGTCTCTTGCTGGCACCGGTCAACATCGCACTGGCCGACGGCAGCGCCATCGAACTCGGGGAACGCCAATCCGTGGTGCTCAACATCACCAACCCCGGCAACACCCCGGTGACCCTGCACGAGCTGACGCTGGATCTGCCCAGCGGCCTGCAAGCCGCTCCCTATCAGTGGCAAGCCAGCACGCTGGCGGCGGGTGAACGCATGACCACCACCCTGAGGCTGCAGGCACAGAGCCCGCTGGCCTGCGGCGATGTGGCCACATTGTCTGCGGAGCTCAATCTGACCGGCGCCAGTCCGAGTGAGCGGCAATGGCAGCAGCCACTGAGCCTGCCCATCGGTACTCCTGTCATCGGCCGGGCCGATGGCAGGCCCCTGACGCTCAGAGATGCCATCAGCAGCCATGAGAAAGGCTTGAGCGAAACCAGTCTGATGCTGGAAAAAACCGATGCCAGGGTGAGCAGTCAGTTGCAACTGACTCTGGATCTGCAACATCAGGCTCTGGACGAACTGGAGATCTGGCTCAACTCCCCCTCGGGAACCCGTCTCCAGATCTGGGACAAGGGCTACAGCCCGCTGCCCCGCCTCAAGGGGGTCTTCCCGACCGAACTGCAATCCCTGCAACCCTTGACCCTGCTGAACGGCGAGCCGTTGGCGGGCAAGTGGACCCTGGAGCTGGTGGACAATGTGCCTGGCAAACAGGGGCGCCTGAATGGCTGGAGCATCAGCCAGCGCATCGGGGCCCAGTGTGGCAGCCCCGTTGCCCCACCAAAGGACGGCATCATCCACTTCGACACCTCGGACAGCAGCGGTGGCGGTGCCATCAACCTGCTCTGGCTGTTGCCACTCGCCCTCTGGCGCCGACGCCTGCGTCGCGGCTAAGGCAGACCCAATCAATCACAGCGAGGGGCCAAGGCCCCTCTCAGGACAAGAGATGAATCTGAAATTTACCCCGCTGGCCTGCCTGCTGGCGCCCTTGCTCACCGCCTGTGGCGCTGGCGAGTCAGACGAAACGCCCATTGCCATCCCGGCCTACACCCTGACCGTCAATCTGCCCCAGACAGGCACCCTTTGCGTCGACAGCAATCAGAACGACAGCTGCGATGCCGGTGAACTTGAGGTCAGTGGCCCCGCGGGTGCCCGTCAGCTGCAAAGTCAGGCACCCGGCCTGCTGACTAGCCCGCTGCTGTTTATTCCCGGGGATCCGGCAGCGCTTATCCTGATGCACCCCGCAGCCCGCCAAGATGGCCAGCACCTCACCCCCAGTCTGCTGAGCAGCCTGTTGCAGAGCCGCATCGCCGAGGGGACGCCGCCCCACCAGGCACTCAGCGAACTGCTGGCGGCACTGGCCCCCCTGCAACCGAACCAGGAGCTGGCCTCCTTGCATCGGCTGCAGGAGTTCAACCTGGCACTCGGGGAGTTGATCATGGCCGTACTCACCCAAAACGGCGCAGTGCCAGCTCCACCTGCCGCCTCGAGCCAGACCAGGGTGTGGCCCGGGCTCTTCATCCTGCTGCCCGAGCTGAGCCGCCACTTTGCCAATGGTGGCGATCTGCTTGACCTGCAGGCCAGGCTCGAAGCCATCTTGCTGCAGCAGCAACCCCGGGCGCTGGTCACGGCCAGCGGTGTCTCGACCTACAGTGACGGCACCGACTATCTGCTCACTGATGAGCCTGCCGATCACCCGGGTCAGGATGCCAGCCTCAAACAGCAACCGCTGCGTTATCGCAAGCTCGACAGCCAGGGCCAGCCCTTGCCAGACAACGCCTCCCAGTGGGATTGCGTGGAAGATCTCAATACCGGCCTCATCTGGGAGAAAAAACTGGATGATGCCAGCAGTCCCCGCGACCTGCACCGGGTCTTCGCCTGGGAGTTTGGCCCTTATCGTCCGACACAAGATGAGCTGGACTACGCCTGTCCGAACAGTGAGGCCATCTGCACGACGCAGCAGTACCGCCAATGGCTCAACCAGCAACAGTTGTGCGGTATCGGCCACTGGCGCCTGCCCCATGCCCAGGAGTTGATGAGTCTGCAGCACTACGGCTCACTCCATCAGCAAGGCGGGCAAACAGCCACCCTCGATGTCCGCTACTTCCCCGATCTCGGGGCAGGAGCCAATGGCTTTGACGGTTACTACTGGAGCCAGACGCTGACGCCATCCCGCCGCCTCGAGAGCGTCCCTCTTGCCGTCATCACGCCCATCTTCTGGGGGAGCGATGCCGGTACCGACTACCCGACTGCCGTACAGACCCCCTCCGATGTCAACGCCCTGCAACTGCGCCTTGTCGGCGAGGTAACCCGATGAAAAAACAGATATTGACTCTGCTGCTCACCCTTGGCTGCACCAACGCCATGGCCGCCGCCATCTGCGATGACAACATGCCCAGAACCAGCCCGACCTCCCGCTTTGCCGATCATGGCGATGGTACAGTGACGGATCGCACCACGGGCCTGACCTGGATGCGTTGCCAGTTGGGACAAACCTGGCAGAACCAGAGCTGCAGCGGCGAGCCGACTCGTCTCTACTGGCAGCAGGCGCTGCTGACCGCAGAGCGGATCCGCACCGAATCCAGCCATGGACTGCATGGCTTTGGTGGCCATCAGGACTGGCGCCTGCCCACCATCAAGGAGCTGACCAGCCTGCTGGAGTCCGCCTGCTACAAACCGGCACTGAACGAAACCATATTTCCCCGTGCCATGGCGGGCGAAGGGAAAGAGGTCAACGACGGCTATGTCTATCTCTGGTCTTCGACCCCTTTCCCGGCGGACAAGAGTGTCGCCTATATGGAGATAACCAGTGGGGCCGTCGGCATGCATGCCCCAAGATCCGGGACCAAACAACTCTTGCTGGTTCGCTGAGCCTGCGGGTCTGGCTGACAACGGATGCTATGCGATCTGTTGTCGGCCAGCAGCTCTCAACCAAACAGTACAGTGATTGCACGTACTGTCAGTAAAATAACCAAATCACGTCATTGTGTGGCCGGACAGGCTGGATTTGCGTGGCAGAGCGCTGGTATGAAGACGGTGAAGCGGTTAGTCTAGCCACGATAGATCAATCCCATGAGGTACAGATGAAAACCGTATTGCGTTTTAGCCTGCTGGGCGCCTTCTTGCTGAGCGGGCATGCCTTCGCCGCCGAACCGAAAAAATTTGATATCAGCATGTTCCCGGCCGCCGAAATAAACCAGGAACGTGTGGTTGTCCGCCTGCCGGAAGTCGAGAATGAAGCCGACATGATGGTCGAGCTGCAAGTCGGCAAAAAGATGCTGGTCGATTGCAATGTGCCGCGCTTCGCCGGCAACCTCGAACAGCACAGCGTCAAGGGATGGGGCTACAACTACCTGACCCTGGGCAAGGTCTCCGACCCCATCAGCACCCTGATGGCCTGCCCGGAAGGCCAGAAGAAAGAGAGCTTCATCCAGATTTATGGCCAAGGCTTCTTCGTGAACTACAACTCCAAGCTGCCCTTCGTCATCTATATACCCCAGGAGTACGAGGTGCGCTACCGCTTGTGGCGTGCCGATGCCCAGGCGCAACCGGCCATGATTGAATGATATTGGGCAGCCAGTTTGGCTCTCGGAACTGAACCACAAGGGCGCCACTGTGCGCCCTTTTCCTTGCCAAAAATGGGCAAGAAAAATGACAAACGGATGACGTCTTGCGTCATAAGTCCGTTATTTTCTTCACTTTTTGATCAAGTTACCCCGACAACTATCACCAAAGACGGGGGTAAAAAGTTCAATAAGATATTTTTATCAAGATAGTGAGAAAATTGATTTTGCACTATTTAAAAGCCTGATGATACTTGCCCGCAAAGGTCAAACTAACCAGAACAAGAGCACTATGAGCTTCGAATCAGACAAGCGTTTCAACGACTTCAAACATTTTCCCCGTGGCCTGCGTCGCAGTGGTGAATTCACCGTCGCCGAAGCAGACAGTCTGGAAAAATACGGTACCAGCATGCTGGCCATCTACCAGGGCAACCTGGCGCCGCGCGACGAGGTAGAGACCGCCTTCGCCGAGCAACTCAAGGCGGGTGAGCCCGGTAGCAACCCTCACGCCAAGGTATGGTTCAAGTATCTCAAAGTCATAGGCCCGAAGCGGGTTCATCGCCTCTGCACCGTCGCCGGTGGCGCCAGTGACGAGGCTGCTGGCAGCTTCGGCGGAAGTGGCGGCATGGGTGGCGGTGACGAGTCCCTCGACTGATGGATACCGAACTGCTACGTACCTTCATCGAAGTCAGCAAGACCCGTCACTTTGGCCGCGCCGCCGAGAATCTCTATCTGACCCAGTCGGCGGTGAGCTTTCGCATCCGCCAACTCGAGCAGCAACTCGGGGTCAGTCTGTTTGCCCGTCATCGCAACAACATCAGACTGACCGCCTCGGGCGAGCGGTTGCTGCCCTATGCCGACGCCATTCTGCACACCTTGGGCCGTGCCAAGCAGGATGTGGCCCTCTCCCCGGGTTTCAGCCAGCAGCTCGCCATAGGGGCCCCCCCCGTGTTCTGGGAACTGGACTTCAATGACTGGCTCAATCATGTCTACGCCCTGGCGCCCGGTCTGGCGGTAAGGCTCGAGACCGCCTCCCGCGAGCACCTTTGCCGCCAATTGCTGGAGCGCTCCCTCGACTTGGCGCTGCTCTCCGAGCCGACCAAGATTGACGAGATAGCCCTGCACCCCATCGGTGAGCTGGTGTTCGAGCTGGTGAGCCGGGACCCGGCCGCCAATGCTGACAACCTGATGCAGATGCCGCACATTCATCTCGATTGGGGCACCAGCTTCGAGCCGCAGCCCAGTCGGTTGCAGAGCCTGCAAAAAACCCCTGTGCTCCACTCGAGTTCCGCCAGCATGGCACTGCAGTTCGTGCTCGCAAACGGCGGGGCCGCCTACCTGCCGCGGCGCATGGTGACCCCTTTCCTGGAACAGGGACGTCTGCATCCGGTGGAGGGAGGCCAGCCCCTGCGCCGCCCGCTCTATCTCGCCTATCTGGAAAAATCCGAGCGCCGGGAGCTGATCGATGCGCTGCTCACCCTGCCCCTGGGCTGGGACGGTGCAGAACTCTATTTGCCGACGGCTGACTGAGCCATGGTGCTGTCATCACGCCATAAAAAAGGGGCCCGAGGGCCCCTTTTGCTATCCATGTTAGCGCTCCAATCTTGAGCCGCTTTAGCCATAGTGACGCCTGTCGTTGGCCTGAGCCAGCAGCAGACGACTCTCTTTCAGGAACTGGTCGGCGTGGGGGCCGAAGAAGCTGGAGACCTGACGAAACGCGGCAATAAAGCCCGCCCTGTCCCCTTGCTCAAGCAGGCGCAACACCTCTCCGAAACGTTCGAAGTAACGGCGCACCATGGCCAGATTCTGGGGGGAAGAGAGGATGATGTCGGCGTAAAGCTCGGGATCCTGAGCAAACAGCCGCCCCACCATGGCCAACTCCAGCCGGTAGATAGGCGAGCTAAGTGCCAGCAGTTGCTCCAGATCCGCCTCCTCCTGGGAGAGGTGCCATCCATAAGCGAAGGTGGCAAAGTGGCGCAGCGCCTGAATGAGGGTCATGGCCTCGTCATGGGCCTTGGCCTCCACCTGCTGCAGGCGGGCACCCCAGATGGTCATCTGATCCAGCAGCCACTGGCTCTGTTCGGGCAACCGCCCCTGACAGCAGACGATCACCTGCTTGGCAAAGCTGGCCACATCCGGACCGAACATGGGGTGCAGCCCCAAAACAGGCCCTTGGTGCACCGCCAGCATGTGCTCGAGCGGCGCTGACTTTACGCTGGTCACGTCCACCAGCAGGCAGTCGGCTGGCAGCTTGCCGAGCCGGTCGATGACTTGGCAAGTGATGTCGATGGGCACGGCCACCATCACCAGACCCGCACCAGCCAGGATATCGTCGGCCCGTGGCCAATCCCCTTGTTCCAAGGTTTCGACGCGGTAGCCCGAGAGCCCGAACATATGGCCAAACAGGCGGCCAAGTTGCCCCTCGCCCCCTATGATGACCACCTTGCCAAGCGCCGGATTGATGCACTTGAAGCCAGTGTCTTTCTCGCTGGCATAAGATTCGCGCATCACGCGGCGCAGCACGTCTTCAATCAGATCGCCGGGCACCCCCAGCAGTTCGGCCTCGACCCGGCGACGGGCCAGCATGCTCGCCTCCCTGTCCGGCGCATAGATAGGCAGGCCATGGCGGCTCTTCACTTCACCCACTTCACCCACCAGGACCAGACGCTGGGCCAGCAGATCGAGCAGTTGGCGATCGACGACATCTATCTTGTCCCTGAGGGCGTTCAACTCTTGTGCCATGACATCTTCCTGACGGCGTCGCCGGATGCGACGCCCTATTATTCAACATTTTCACACACAGACTCAATGAGTTAGCCCTGTGCGCGCACCTTGAGCGGGGCCGCCAGCTGCTCATGGCAGCGGGTCAGCAGCTCGGCCGTGGTCTCCCAGTTGATGCAGGCATCGGTAATGGAGACGCCGTAGCGCATCTCGGACTTGGGTTGCTCGCTGGACTGGTTGCCTTCGTTGATATGGGATTCGAGCATCACGCCTATGATGGAGCGGTTGCCCTCCTGGATCTGGTGGATGACGTTGTCGGCCACCTTGGGCTGCAACCTGTGATCCTTGCTGGAGTTGCCATGGCTGCAATCGACCACCAGACCCGGCAGCAGGCCGGCCTTCTCCAGCGCCTCTTCCGCCAGAGAGACATTGACTGAGTCGTAGTTGGGGTGCTTGCCACCGCGCAGGATCACGTGACCGTCCGGGTTGCCCTGGGTCTGCAACAGCGCGACCTGGCCCTGCTGGTTGATCCCCATGAAGGCGTGGGGGCTGGAGGCCGCCTGCAGGGCATTGATGGCGGTGCCGAGGTTACCGTCTGTGCCGTTCTTGAAGCCGACCGGCATGGAGAGGCCGGAAGCCATCTCCCTGTGGGTCTGGGATTCGGTGGTACGGGCGCCGATGGCCGACCAGGAGAAGAGCTCGGCCAGGTATTGCGGGCTGATGGGATCGAGCGCCTCGGTCGCGAGCGGCAACTCCAGCTCGGCCAGCCAGCAGAGCAGTTCCCGGGCCCGGTGCAGTCCCAGCTCGACGTCAAAGGTACCGTCCAGGTCTGGATCGTTGATAAAGCCCTTCCAGCCGACTGTGGTACGGGGCTTCTCGAAGTAGACCCGCATCACTATGTAGAGAGAATCTTGATAGGCATCATGCAGCGCTTTGAGTCGGGTTGCGTACTCTTTGGCGGCGTCCATGTCATGAATGGAGCAGGGTCCACAGATCACCAGCAGCCGGTGATCCCGACGGTGAATGATGTCGGCTATGGTATTGCGTGCCCCTTGCACGAAGGCCAGGGCCTGCTCGGAGATGGGCAGTCGCTCCTTGAGCTGGGCCGGGGTGATCATGACCTGTTCGGACTGGATGTGGATGTTGTTCAGGGGATCTCTGTGCATGATGTCATTCTCGCTACTGTCTAAGCCAAAAGGGGTGTGTATTTAAATGTTTACACAAGTTCACCCTTTGTTACGCAACCGCCCCCACCTTACCAAGGAAAA
>NZ_AQGQ01000070.1 GCF_000388115.1 Aeromonas molluscorum 848 | reverse complement strand
TATGCGCTGCTGGGACTAGACAGTGCCGGCATTCAGGCCAGCATCGAGGCTTGGCGCAAACCTGACAAGGCGGGTTGAAGAACGAATAAAGAAGGGCGCCATCGGGCGCCCTTCTTGTTTTACCGCTAACCCGAATTAACCCTTGTAGATTTTCGGGTTGAACACATCCCTCAGCCAGTCACCCAACAGGTTGATGACCAGTACCAGCACCACCAGGCAGATGCCCGGGAAGGCAGTGATCCACCAGGAGCCGGAGAAGATGTAGTTGAAGCCGACGCTGATGAGCGATCCCAGCGACGGTTGATCCACCGGCATCCCCAGCCCCAGGAAGGAGAGCGCCGCCTCACTCATGATGGCATTTGCAACCTGCACGGTAGAGATGACCAGAATGGGTGACAGGCAGTTTGGCAATATGTGGCGGAACATGATGCGCGGGGCACGGAATCCCATCACCTGAGCCGCTTCCACGTACTCTTTCTTCTTCTCAGCCAGCACGGAGGCGCGTACCGTCCGGGCATATTGCGGCCACTCGGCGATGCCGATGATCACCACCAGCATGACGATGGCAAACTCGGAATAGAGCTCGGAGCCAAAGCTGGCCTGGAAGATGGCAGAGATAATGATGGCAACCATCATGGTGGAGAACGACAGCTGTACATCGGCAAAGCGCATCAGCAGGCTATCGATACGGCCACCGTAATAACCGGCGATAAGCCCGATGACGATCCCCAGCATCAATTGCAGGCCCACCGCGAACAGACCGATGCTCAGGGAAATACGGGCGCCATACAGGATGGTGCTCCAGATATCGCGGCCCTGGTTGTCGGTGCCGAGCCAGAAGCGCGCCTCGCCCCCCTCCAGCCAGGAGGGTGGCAGCTCCGCATCCATCAGATCGAAGCTGGTCAGATCGTAGACATTGTGCGGCGCCAGCCAAGGAGCCAGCAAGGCGGCCAGCACAAATACCACGAAGATGGCAAAACTGAACATGGCTACTTTATCGCGCAGGAAATAGTAGACGATGTCGGAATTTTTAAAACGAGCCCAGCGGCTTGGGCTTGCAGTCACAGCGTTAGTCATGCTTACCCCTTGGCAATCAGGTTAACGGTCGGGTTGATGAACCCGTAGAGCAGGTCGACCAGGGTATTGGTCACCACGAAGATCAATCCCACGAAGATCACGTAGGCAGTGATGAGCGGGGTATCGACCCGGTGGATGGCTTCCAGGAACAGGAAGCCGGTCCCCGGCCACTGGAACACACTCTCGGTCAAGATGGTGTAAGCCACCATGGTACCTATCTGCACGCCACCAACGGTAATTACCGGCAGCATGGTGTTCTTCAACGCATGCTGGTAGTAGACCTTGTTGTTATCCAGTCCCTTGGCACGGGCAAACTTCACGTACTCGGAGGAGAGCTGCTCCAGCATTTCGGAGCGCACCAGCCGGATAAACAGCGGCAGCATGATGGAAGAAAGCGACACCGCAGGCAGGATCAGGTGCAAGATGCCGTCCCAGGTGAAGAAACCGGATTCCCAACCCAGCAGGTTATAGGTCTCGCCGCGACCATAAGCGGGCAACCAGCCAAGTTGGATAGAGAAGAGGTACATCAGCATGATAGCGGTCAAAAACACAGGAATTGAGATACCTATGCTGCTCACTGCCATGATGATCTTGGTCGGTATGCTGCGCGGGCGAATAGCGGAATAAACCCCGAGCGGAATAGAGACCATGACGATGATAAGGGCTGCCCCGAACACCAGTTCAAGAGTAGCGACGAGCTTGTCGAGAATCACCTCGAGGGCGGGACGCTTGAAGAAGTAGGATGTCCCCAAATCTCCTTGCACCGCATTTTTCAAGAAGCGACTGTACTTCACCAGGAAGGGATCATTGAGCCCCATCTGATCGCGCAAAGCCTGACGCTGAGCCTCGGAGACAGATTGTCCCACCAACTCACGCAGGGGATCCCCCAGGTTATCCTGGATGGAGAAGGCGACCAGGCTGATGACGAACATCACTATCACGGCCTGATAGAACCGTTTCAGCAGGAATGTAAACATGCTTGTCCTTGACTCTGGCCGATGTCTTGGCACCGGCTTCTGTTAATGGCGGGGGCCACTGTTGCCAGTGATGCCCCCGCCGGTCCTTCTTATGACGCTATTACTTGCCTACCACCAGATCACCAAAGTACGGGAAGTTCATCACGTTGACGATAGGCTTGATGTCGGCATTTTTCTTGGCACCGTAGGCCAAGTTTTCCCAGTGCAGGGGCACATAGGCGGCATCGTCGATCAGCATGGCTTCGACTTTCTGCAGCATGGCACTGCGCTTGGCCGGGTCAGTTTCGGTGTTGGCTTCCATCACCATCTTGTCCGCCTCGGCGTTGGCGTAGCCACCGCAGTTGTACTGGCCCATGCCAGTCTCGGCGCTCTTGGTGAAGGTCAGGAACTCGAAGAAGTTAGCGGTATCTTCGGTGTCTGAGTGCCAGCCGATCAGCTGCATGTCTGCAGCACACTTGTCAAACTCGGGCCAGTACTGGGCCACCGGCATGGTCTTCAGATCAACCTTGATGTTGATCTTGGAAAGCATGGCAGACACTGCCTGGGCGATTTTGACATCGTTGACATAACGGGCGGCCGGGGAGATGAAGCTCATCTTGAAGCCTTGCTCGTAACCGGCTTCCTTCATCAAAGCCTTGGCCTTGGTCAGGTCATACTGAGGTACCAGGGCATCGTTGTGACCGGCGTAGCCTTTCGGGCTCAGCTGACCGGCAGGAGTACCGAAGCCTTTGTTGATCTTCTCGACGATGCCCACCTGGTTGATGGCGTAGTTGATTGCCTGGCGCACACGCTTGTCTTTCAGGGCCGGGTTGGTGGCCTGGTTCAACTCGATAATGATGGCGCGCGTACCGGACAGGGTCACCAGCTGGGTGTCCTTGCCCTTCTGGACGCGTTCTAGATCGTTCGGGGCAACCGGGTAGATGACATCCACGTCACCACCGAGCAGGGCGGCGACACGGGTCGCATCTTCCTTGATCGGCACCAGAGTCAGGTTCTGAACGTTGCCCTTGGAGGCTTTGTCCCAGTAGTTGGCGTTGCGGGTGTATTCCAGCTTGACGCCCTGCTCGCGGAACTTGACGCTGAACGGGCCGGTACCGGAGACGTGGGTGGAGGCGTAGGAGCTGCCATTCTTGACGATCTCGGCCTTGTCTTTGCCGTTCTCATCCTTGCCGGTGTAGAACTTGGAGTCCATCGGGAAGATGTAGGTCACGGTCTGCAGCACCAGCGGGAATGGCTTGGCAGTGATCAGATCGACAGTGTAGTCATCGACCTTCTTCACTTCGGCGATGGGGTCGAAGATAGCTTTGAAGTCGACAGACTCTTTCAGACGGTTGACAGTCCATACCACGTCATCGGCGGTGAAGTCGTTGCCTGAGTGGAACTTGACGCCCTTGCGCAGATGGAAACGTACTGTCTTGTCATCGATACGTTCAAATTTTTCGGCCAGACGCGGCTCGAACTGCAGATCCTGGGTGTAACGCATCAAGGGATCGAACACCAGGTGAGACATCTCCAGAGTCTGACCGGAGAGCTGCTCCTGCGGATCCAGCGAGGTCGGATCCGAGGCCACGGCGACCTTGATATCGGCGGCAGAGACATTGAAGGCCAAACCGGCCGCAAACAATGCCATTGCAATCTTGGATAATCCTTTCTTCATGTCTTTCTCCATGCTGTTAGCTTTTTATTGACACTCTTTTTGACAACAACCGGCACGCCGGTGCTTTCCTAGCTTGCGATTTCCAGTCCCTCACGGGACATTCCCTTAAACTCCGGCATGAGGGAGATCAGCTTGCGGCTGTACTCATGCTCGGCATTGGTAAACAATTTTTCGGTCTCGGCCACCTCGACCAGATGACCGTGCTTCATCACGCCGATGCGATCGCACATCTGACGGATGACCGGCAGATCATGGCTGATAAACAACATGGTAAGGCCGAGCTCTTTCTGCAAATCCTTGAGCAGATTGAGGATCTGGGCCTGTACCGACACATCCAGCGCCGAGGTAGGCTCATCGCAGATAAGGAAACGGGGGCGGGTCGCCAAGGCGCGAGCGATAGAGATGCGCTGGCGCTGACCGCCGGAGAACTCGTGGGGGTACTTGACCCCGGCGCCGCGGCCAAGACCGACATGATCGAGCAGATCGCTGACGATGCCATCGATCTGGCTCTCCTCGGCCAAGCGGTGAAAACGGATGGGCTCGGAGATGATGTCACGCACCTTCATGCGCGGGTTCATCGAGGAGTAAGGGTTCTGGAACACCATCTGCATCTGGCGACGCAGCGGACGACGCTCGCTCTCGTGCTTGATGGCCGTCAAGTCTATCCCCTCGAAGAAGATCTTGCCGCTGTCGGGCGGATAGAGACCCGTGATAGCACGGGCTATGGTGGACTTGCCGGAGCCTGACTCCCCCACCAGACCGAAGGTCTCCCCTTCAAAAATCTCGAAGTTGATGTTGTTGCAAGCCTGCACGTATTCACGGCGGCTCGGGAAGAAGGAGTCCTTGGTGACGAACTTCAGATCCACCTGCTCGACCCGCAGTAGGGCACCTTCATAGGCGCGCTGGTCCTGACTCTGACCGAGCCAGTGAGTCTTGAGATCGATGCTGGTATCGGGCGCGCTGGCATCTTCGATGTAAGAAACCAGCGGGAAGCGCACCAGCTTCACATCGGAACGGGGTACCGCCGAGATGAGGCTGCGGGTATAAGGATGGGTCGGGGCACCAAGCACCTGCTCTGTGGTGCCAAATTCCACCAGATCGCCGCGATACATGACCGCCACCTTGTCGGTGACGTTGGAGACCACGCCCATGTCATGGGTCACCAGCATGCAGCCCACGTCCCGCTCCTTGCAGAGGGTGCGAATGAGTTGCAGGATCTGATCCTGAATGGAGACGTCGAGGGCCGTGGTCGGCTCATCGGCGATGATGAGCTCGGGATCGCAGGAGAGCGCGATGGCGATAACCACCCGCTGACGCATGCCACCGGAAAACTGATGAGGATACTGCTTGATACGCAACTCCGGGCTCGGGATCCCGACCGCCGTCATCAGCTCGAGGGCCTTGGCGACCGCCTGGCTGTGATTGAGCTCGGTGTTGGCGAGAATGGTCTCAACCAGCTGATGCTCCACGGTAAAGAGCGGGTTCAGCGAGGTCATGGGATCCTGGAAGATAAAGCCGATACGGGAGCCACGAATGGCCCGCATCTCGTTCTGGCTCTTGCCGGAGATGAGTTCACCATTGAGATAGATATCGCCCCGGGCGATATGGCCCGGTGGACTCAGCAAATCGATCACCGCATTGCCGATGGTGGATTTGCCAGCGCCGGACTCACCCACGACACCAACGACCTCGCCCTTCTCGACACAGAAAGAGAGATCCTTCACCGCGGCCAGTACCCCGTAGCGGGAGGGGTACTCAATCCGCAAGTTTTTAACTTCTAGCAAGGACATATTTACCTCTGCGGGGGACATCCGTCCCAAATAATTCTTCCGTAAATCAGCCGCAGATGCTGGTTTGTACCTTGGGCAAACAGTGCTCAATCCATGAGGTAGGGAAACCAGCGATCCGGGCGGGTTTTTTGCATTTTTTTGGAATAACCCGCCAGTAACTTAGACGCTTTGGCCGAAAGAGTAAATGATCTGGATATACAATTTCGCAATACTTTGCGGTGCGTCATGGGCTATCGCCAGCTATAAATCGTGATCTATTGCGCAAAAAGCAGCGAATTAAACTAATTATGGTCTATATAAACAAAGTTGATATGACACAAGCTGTTAACAAGCAGCATAACTGACTAAAGAAGCGGTAGCGTGAAGTGTCGAATGAGTAGTGAATATTTATGTGAAATGATTTTTTGACGGCAGCATCTGCCAATGAACGAAAACCAAACAGTCATATATAAAGAAGGCGCCCCTGGGGCGCCCTACTCCATCTGGCTCAAATCAGCCAATTGGCCAGTAATTGCATACAAAGCAGGGCGAACAGACCCGCGATGACATCATCGAGCATGATGCCGATCCCTCCATGAATGCGGCGATCAAACCAGCTGATGGGCCAGGGTTTGAGTACATCAAACAGCCGGAACAGCAGGAAACCCGCCAAGATCCAGATCCAGCCCGCTGGTGCCGCTATCATGGTGACGCCAAAGCCAATCACCTCGTCCCAGACGATACCGCCATGGTCATCCATGCCGATGGCATCGGTGGCACTCTGGCAAATATGGATGCCGGCCACGAAACCCAGCACCAGCAGGGCGACAAACCAGGGCGTAGAGAGGCCACTCACCAACAGATAGAGTGGAATGGCGACGAGCGTCCCCATGGTGCCGGGCGCCTTGGGTGACAGGCCGGCACCAAACCCCACCGCCAGCAGGTGGATCGGGTTTTTCAGGTTCAGCCTCTTAAGCTCGGGTTTGATCATGTGAGGCATCCCCTCTTTTCAATTGCATCATGCAGATATTCCCAGCCTTGCCAAGCCATCACGCGAAGTGATCCCAGCCTTTCAGATCTAGTTCGACCGCTTGCTCCGCGCGCAGATAATCGATACCCGGCTCACCGGCCAGAATGCGGCCGATACGGCTGAACTTGACCCCACTGTGAGCCAGGGCGGTATCCAGGGCTCCCCGGTGATCTTCGGGCACGGTGAAGCAGAGCTCGTAGTCATCGCCCCCCGCCAGCGCCAGCTGCCAGGCATCTTCCGGGAAGACGGCATCCTGCATCACGGGCGAGAGCGGCAGCAGATCCAAGTCAATCTGGGCTCTGACACCGGATGCTTTCAGGATGTGGCCAAGATCCGATGCCAGGCCGTCGGAGAGATCCAGGGCGCTGTTTGCCAGCCCGCGCAGTGCCTGACCTGCCAGGATACGGGGATGAGGATGCTCCAGACGCGGCAGGACGGCGGCCAGCTGATTCTCGTTGAGATTACGCTTGCCCAGTAGATGAGAAAGCGCCAGGGCGGCATCCCCCAGGGTGCCGGTGACATAGATGCCATCCCCGACCTTGGCGCCGCTGCGCAGCAGGGCCCGACCAGACGGCACGGATCCCTTCACCGAGACGGTGATGGAGAGCGGCCCCCGGGTCATGTCGCCTCCCACCAGGGCCACGTTGTAATATTCGGCGAGCTCGAGGAAGCCCTCGGCAAACCCCGCGACCCACTGCTCGTTGATGGCCGGCAACGTCAACGCCAGCGAGACCCAGCGCGGCTCGGCGCCCATGGCAGCGAGATCGGACAGATTGACCGCCAGCGCCTTGTAACCGAGATCGACCGGGTCCATATCAGGAAAGAAGTGCACGCCACTCACCAGCGTATCGGTGCTCACCGCCAGCTGGGTATCGGCGGGCAGGGTCAGCAGGGCGCAGTCATCTCCAGGGCCCATCACCACGTCCTTGCGGGCGTGGGGGACCTTGAAGTACTTCTCTATCAGCTCAAATTCACCCATACAGTAAAAAGCCAGCGGTTAGGCTGGCTCCTCTCTTAATGCTGTGGAACAGGGATTAACGCTTGTTCAACGTCTTGATGACCTTGTCCAGGACGCCGTTGACAAACTTGTGGCTGTCATCGGCGGCAAACGCTTTGGCCAGCTCGATCGCCTCGTTGATCACCACGCGCGGCGGCACATCATCACGACGAGTCAGCTCATAGGTCGCCAGGCGCAGGATAGCCTTGTCCACCATGTCCACTTCATCGAGCGGGCGGGAGAGGAAAGGCGAGTACACCTTGTCCAGCTCGTTGCAATGCAGGGCAACCCCGAACAGCAAGTCACGGAAGTAGCTCAGATCCACCCCTTTGGTATCCTGATCTATCTTGAACTGCTCTTCGATGTCACCTACGTTTGCCTTGGTCATCTGCCACTGATAGATGGCCTGAGTGGCGCAATGGCGGGCCTTACGGCGCTCGGACGGTTTCAATCTACTTCTCCTCGTTACACGTCCAGTTGTTTCAGGACGTTGATCATTTCGAGCGCACTCAATGCAGCCTCTGCACCCTTGTTACCCGCCTTGGTACCGGCGCGCTCGATGGCTTGTTCTATGTTCTCTGTGGTCAGCACGCCGAAGGCGACGGGAATTTCATACTCCATCATCACCTGGGCCATGCCTTTGCTGCTCTCGCTGGCCACCAGCTCGAAGTGGTAAGTGCCACCGCGAATGACGGTGCCCAGCGCAACAATGGCGTCGTACTTGCCACTCTTGGCCAATCTTTTGATGGCCAGCGGTATTTCGACGGCACCCGGCACACGTACCAGGGTGAGATTGCTGTCTTGCACCTGACCCTGACGCTTCAATACGTCAACGGCACCATCGATCAGGCTCTCGTTGATGAAGCTGTTGAAACGGGCAACGACAATTGCAACGCGCGCCTCTGGGGCGGCGATAATCCCTTCGATAACCTTCATTGGCAATCCTGTAGCTGTGAAGTCAAATGTGGCCGGGGTCAAAAGTGCGCACAGTCTAGCACAACAGACCCACGACAAAAACCATGCCCGCATGGCAGGCACGAGTTTACTTATTCGAAGCCGGAGTCTCGTTTACTCGCCGACGTATTCAACGACCTCCAGGCCGAAACCGCCGAGCGCATGGTATTTTTTCGGCGAGCTCAGGAGTCGCATCTTGCCGACCCCCAGTGCCTTGAGGATCTGGGAGCCCACGCCGACCCGGCGCGAGGTGCCCTGCCACTTGGCACCTTCCGGCTGCAACCCTTTATCCGCGGCCTCGAAGCCTTTGACCCGGGCCAACAGCTCATTGCCATCGGCTTCAGCTCCCAGGATCACCAGCACGCCGCCATCGGCCGCGATACGGGCCATGGACTTGGCCAGTGGCCAGCTGCGGGCCGCGTGGCGGTCAGTCAGCAAGAGATCGCTCAGCACATCGTGCAGATGCACCCGCACCAGGGTGGGTTGCTCGGCCTTGACCTCCCCTTTCTTGAGCGCGAAGTGGACCTGATTGTCGATGGTGTCGCGGAAGGTGATGAGATCGAACTCGCCGAATTCGGTGGGTAGTTTGCACGCGGCCACCTGTTCGACTGTGGTTTCATGCTGGTTACGGTATTCGATGAGATCGGCGATGGTACCAAGCTTGATGCCGTGCAGCTCGGCGAACACTTCCAGATCCGGGCGGCGGGCCATGCTGCCATCTTCGTTGAGGATCTCGACGATGACCGAGGCTGCCTCATAGCCGGCCAGACGAGCCAGGTCGCAGCCAGCCTCGGTGTGGCCGGCGCGAGTCAACACGCCACCATCTTGCGCCATCAGCGGGAAGATGTGGCCCGGCTGCACCAGATCGGCGGCCTTGGCATTGGGCGCAACCGCGGCTTGCACCGTCACGGCGCGGTCGGCGGCGGAGATGCCGGTCGTGACCCCCTCGGCCGCTTCTATGGTCACGGTGAAGGCGGTGGAGAACTGGGCGTTGTTGCGGTCAACCATGAGCGGCAGTGCCAGTTGCTTGCAGCGATCCCGAGTCAGGGTCAGGCAGATGAGGCCACGACCGTAGCGGGCCATGAAGTTGATGTCCTCGGGGCGCACACAGGAGGCCGCCATGATGAGGTCCCCTTCGTTCTCCCTGTCTTCGTCATCCATCAGGATAACCATCTTGCCAGCCTTGATATCGGCAATGATTTCCTGGGTTGTGCTCAGCGCCATGGGCTACTCCGTCAAAGGTGATAAAAGCATTAAGACTAGATGGGGGCGGCTGGCCCCGTTTCAATCAGATCGGGCTCACAAAAAACCGGATTGGGCCAACTTCTCCAGGGTCAGGCTGGAGGCCGCAGCCCCTTGTCTGCCTTGGGCGCCGCCTTGCAGCAGCCGCTCCAGATAACGGGCTATCTGATCCACCTCCAGATTGACCCTGTGGCCGGGTTTCCAGCTCGCGATCGTGGTCTCCTGGGCGGTGTGGGGCACTATGGTGAGCCGAAACGCGTCGCCCTTGACGGCGTTGACCGTCAGGCTGATGCCATCCACCGCAATCGAGCCCTTCTCGGCGATGTAGCGGGAAAGCTCCGCTGGCGCCTTGATCCAGTATTCGATGGCACGACCGCAGCTCTGCTTGCTCGCCACTATGCCGACGCCGTCGACATGACCGGAGACCAAGTGGCCGCCGAGGCGCGAACTCGGAGTCAGCGCTTTTTCTAGGTTGACCCTGTCCCCGACTTTTGCCTGGGCAAAACCGGTGCGCGACAAAGTTTCCAGCGAGACATCGGCGCTGTAGCGTCTGTCCCCCAGGGAGACCACGGTGAGACAGACACCATTGGTGGCAATAGAGTCACCCAGCTTGACGTCGCTAAAGTCGAGCCCGGCGGCCTCGACCGTCAAGACCACGTCTTCCCCCTGGCGACGCAGCTCGGCCAGGGTGCCCATGGTTTCGATAATTCCGGTAAACATGGTTTCTACCTCATCTGGCTCAAGCTAGCTTGGCCGTGATCCTGATATCCTGGCCGACCATACGCACATCTTTCAGGGTCAGCTTTGGTGCCTGGAACAGACGATCCAGACCCGGCAACTGGAACATGCCTCTGCCCTCGTCGCCCAGCAGCTTGGGTGCCTGATAGAGCACCAGCTCGTCCACCAGCCCTTTCTCGAGCAGGGCGCCACAGAGGCGCGGCCCCGCCTCGACCAGCACCGAGTTGATCCCCTGCTTGGCCAGCAGCATGAAGAGACTGACCAGATCGACCCGCTCCTCCAGCCTGGGCAGCGCGAGCTGCTGCACGGACTCAGGCCACTCACCTTCACTTTGCAGCCTCGCCAGCAGCACGGGACCAGGGCTTGCAAAGAGCGGCAGATCAGGGGTGATGCGGTTTTGCGAATCGATCACCACCCGCAGTGGCTGGCGCAGGCTCTCCTTGGGATAGGCGAGCTTGACCGAGGCTGGCAACTCATCCCAGCGCACGTTGAGGGAGGCGCCGTCGGCCAGCACCGTCTCGGCGCTGGAGAGCACGGCATCATGACGCGCCCGCAGCCGCTGCACGTCGGCACGGGCCAAGGGGCCGGTGATCCACTGGCTCTCGCCGCTCTTCATGGCGGTGCGGCCATCCAGGCTGGCGCCGAGCTTGACCGTCACCTGCGGGAAGCCGGTGCGCATCCGCTTGAAGAAGCCGGGGTTGAGGGCCTCGGCCTCGGCACTGAGCAGGCCGAAATCTGTCTTGATACCCGCCTCGGAAAGCATGCGCAGGCCACGCCCGCCGACCTGGGGATTGGGATCCACCATGGCGGCAACCACCCGGGCCACACCAGCCTCAATCAAGGCCTCGGCGCAAGGTGGCGTGCGACCATGATGGGAGCAGGGCTCCAGGGTCACATAAGCGGTGGCACCACGGGCGGCCTCACCGGCCCCATGGAGGGCATAGACCTCGGCATGAGGCTGACCGGCACGCTGGTGCCAACCCTCGCCGACGACGACGCCATCCTTGACCAGCACGCAGCCGACGCAGGGGTTGGGGGCCGTGGTATAGCGGCCACGACGAGCGAGTTCGAGGGCCCGGCTCATCCATTGGTAATCATCTTGACTAAACATCTGGGCTCCCGTTCAAAGCGAGAAAATGGGCATTGTCGGTGCGATTAGCGCAGCGCAATCGGACGTTGGGTGGCTTATTTCTCCAGCTTGGCGATCTCTTCGCCAAACTCACGGATGTCTTCGAAGCTGCGATAGACCGAGGCAAAGCGGATGTAAGCCACCTTGTCCAGGCTCTTGAGCTCGTCCATCACTAGGTTGCCCACCTGCTTGGAGGGCACCTCCCGCTCACCCGTGGCGCGCAGCCGCGACTTGATATGGTTGACCCCTTTTTCGATGGCCTCCATGCTCACCGGTCGCTTCTCCAGCGCCCGCAGTATGCCTGCACGCAGCTTGTCCTCGTTGAAGGGCTCGCGCGAGCCATTGGATTTGATGACCCGCGGCATCACCAACTCGGCCATCTCGAAGGTGGTGAAACGCTCATGACAGAGCAGACACTCTCGGCGACGGCGCACCTGATGGCCTTCTGCCACCAGCCGGGAATCGATCACCTTGGTATCAACGGCACTACAGAAAGGGCAATGCATCGGACCTCCGGCGCAAACAAACAGGGCACCTGTCCCAGGGGGCAGGATCTTGGGCGGTCAGTGTAACACGCTCACTCAAAACCGGTAAAAGCCCAGAAAAAACAATGCCACCGCAGATGCACCATAGCCGCATCAGCTAGTGCGAAGCGCCTCTATGACCTCGCCTGGCAACCAGATCACAGTGTTTGCATCCCCCTCGATCAGCGCAACGATGGCCTCTCTCGGGCCGGTTTGCCAAGCCTCAGTCCCATAGAAGGCCGCCTGGGTGCGGTTCAGATGCTCAAGGTCATCGTAGGCCCGCATCAGAAAATAGGCGTCCGGATCATGCAAGGAAGGGCCATGGCTCACCACATCCATCCCCCAGGCGCGGTGCAGGGGCAGGCTCTGCTCGCTGACCAGCTTATGAAAGGCCGCCCGGCTCCCGGCCTTAAGCCGATAGCTCCGGATCTCCAACACTCGCTTCATCACGTATTCTCCTGTTAAAAATGGCGCAGAAAGCCCTATTCAGGGCTACTCCGTCAGCCAGAGGCTCAATCGTCATAGGGCAAGGTGTCGGGATCGCAATCCACATAATCGGGCACCGGATCCTGCTCGAACTGCACCGCATCGATGTGCGTCGCTCCCTGCATCAGCGCCTTGCTCACCCTGTGCATGCCATCCATGACCCTACCCTCGCTATCGAGAATGATGGGATAGGCGAGATCGGCGGCCAGCATCAGCTGGCAGTGCTCGACGATGCTGCGCACCGTGGGTCTGACGCTGCCCTGTCTGTACCAATGCTCGGCATCCAGTTCGGCAATCTGCGCCAGCGGCACAGCTTGCACCGGCAACCCGCGGCTCAGCCTCACCAAGCGGCGCACATCCCATGCCAGCAGGCCTTCCTGGCTATCACGAAAATGGTACTGAGCTCGAATGGACAGGATCGACTCATCGTCGCCGATCCTCATCTGGCTGGGCATGCAACCTCCTCCTGTCGACTATATGATCGCGTCCCATGGTCGGGGCGAATATAGAAAAAACAATGCCACCCGAGGGTGGCATTGGATATCAACCAGCAGAACGGGTCTATCAGGCATAAACCGGCAGACGAGCGCAGATGGCCAGCACTTTCTCACGCACTGTCGCCAGTACGGCGTCATTGTCGTGATTGTCCAGCACATCGCAGATCCAGTGGGTCAGCTCGATGGACTCGGCTTCCTTGAAACCACGGCGGGTGATGGCCGGGGTACCGATCCGCACGCCCGAGGTGACGAAGGGGGAACGCGGGTCGTTGGGTACCGAGTTCTTGTTGACGGTGATGTTGGCTTTGCCAAGGGCCGCATCGGCCTCTTTGCCAGTCAGTTCACGGCCAATCAAGTCCACCAGCATGAGGTGGTTGTCGGTACCGCCGGAGACGATCTTATAACCGCGCTCGATGAAGGTCGCCGCCATGGCTTTGGCGTTTTTGACAACCTGCGCCTGATAGGTCTTGAACTCAGGCTCCAGCGCCTCTTTGAAGGCGACGGCTTTACCGGCGATGACGTGCATCAGCGGGCCGCCCTGGCCGCCCGGGAAGACGGCGGAGTTCAGCTTCTTGTAGAGATCTTCGTCATCGGCGGCGGAGAGGATCAGACCACCACGGGGACCGGCCAGGGTCTTGTGGGTAGTGGAGGTGACTACATGAGCATGGGGTACCGGGTTCGGGTAGACGCCGGCGGCGATGAGGCCAGCCACGTGGGCCATGTCGACGAACAGCCAGGCACCGATCTTGTCGGCGATCTCGCGCATGCGCGCCCAGTCAACGATGCCGGAATAGGCAGAGAAGCCACCGATCATCATCTTAGGTTTGTGTTCAACGGCCAGACGTTCCATCTCGTCGTAGTCGATCTTGCCGGTCTCATCGATGCCGTAAGGAATGATGTTGTAAAGCTTGCCGGAGAAGTTGACCGGGGAGCCGTGAGTCAGGTGACCACCGTGGGCCAGGTTCATGCCCAGTACGGTATCGCCCGGCTGCAGCAGAGCCATGTAGACGGCGCTGTTGGCCTGGGAACCGGAGTGCGGCTGCACGTTGGCATAGGTGGCACCGAACAGTTCCTTGGCGCGCTCGATGGCCAGAGTTTCAACCACATCGACATACTCGCAACCACCGTAGTAGCGCTTGGCGGGGTAGCCTTCAGCGTACTTGTTGGTCAGCTGGGAGCCCTGGGCTTCCATGACGCGGGGGCTGGTGTAGTTCTCAGACGCGATCAGCTCGATATGCTCTTCCTGACGACGGGTTTCGTCTGTGATGGCCTGCCACAGCTGGGGGTCATAGCCTGCGATGGTCATGTCACGTTTCAACATCCGTTTATCTCCTGAAAATCGTTTGCGCGTGGGCGATATGGGGCCCGCGCATTGTAACCGCAGCGACATCAAAGGGACAGTCCGACCACCCAAAAAAATGTTGAATTTATGTAATAAAACCATAGGTAAGCCCCACCACTCCCCGAATGGGGGTTCAGGCTGAGTGCCAAGGCCCCATGCCTGCCTGGATACACAATGCGCTCGGCAGCGGCCGAGCCTGGCGGCAAAGAGAGCGTCAGGGATGGATTGGCTCTGCCAGGATGTCGCAGCAGGCCTGCGCCAGAGGAGAGAGAGGGCGCTCGTGCAGCAGGCAGAGCAGCAGAGGCCGATGCAGAGGGGCGATGGGCAGCGCCACCACCTCGCCGAGCCGGGCAAGATCTCGCGCCACCTTGGCCGAGAGCAGAGCAACGCCCAACCCGGCCGCCACCGCCCGCACTATGCCTTCGCTGTTGCCAAACTCGATCTGGCTGCCGGGGGTTATCCCCGCCTGACGCCACCAGGCCTCGGTCACCTGACGAGTCCCGGAGCCCCGCTCGCGCAAAAACCAGGTCTGCTCACTCAGGCAGGCAGGTGCCGGACAGTCGCCATTGACCAGGGGTGAGTGAGGCGCGGCGATCAGCCAAAGTTCATCATCACACCAGTGACGGGTCTGGATCCTGTCATCGCTCAGGCTGCCCTCCACCAGCGCCAGATCGATGTGGCAATCCACCAGACTCTGGCAGATGAGCTGGGTGTTGCCGGTCACCAGCTTGAGATCGATGCCGGGGAAGCGGGTGAGCAGAGCCGACAGGCAAGGTTGCAGCCAGTAACCGGCGATGGTGCTGCTCGCCCCTATGGTGAGCTGGCCCTTGCGCATGCCGACCCTGGCCTTGACATCCTCCAGCGCCGCCCGCTCTAGGGCGAAGATGCCGCGGGCATGTTCAAACAGGGCCCGACCGCTCTCGGTGAGGCAGACCCCCTTGCGGCCACGACCCATGCCTCGCTCCATCAACGGCAACCCGAGCTGGCGCTCCAGCTCGCTCACGGCCTTGGAGACGGCGGGTTGACTGATATAGAGCGCCTCGGCGGCGCGGGAAAAGTTCCCCTGCTCCACCACGGTGAAGAAGATGCGCAGCAGATGCAGATTGATATTCATAACTTAAAGTTAACCATACTTAATTAATGTGTATTTTTATTATATTAGCGAGCTCTTTATCCTAGCGCCATCCGATTGATATCCCGCTTCGAGGAACTCATCATGCATCACAGTGCCACTCATTCAGACCAACCCAGCAACCGCTTCGCCCCCCTCGGGCAGGGGCAGTGGTGGCTTGGCATCGCGCTGGTCGCCCTCCTCGCCGCCTCCGGCATGGGCCTGGCCGAGCTGCCTCAGGCCCGGAGTCTGGGACTGAGCGCCCTCACCATTGCCATTGTCATCGGCATACTGGTCGGCAATACCCTGTTTCCGCGCATCGCTCACCACAGCGCTCTCGGGGTCGACTTTGCCAAGAACCAGCTGCTGCGCGCCGGCATCATTCTCTACGGTTTTCGCATCACCTTTCAGCAGATAGGGGATATCGGCTGGTCCGGTGTACTGATTGACATGCTGATCATCGGCCTTACCTTCACCTTGGCCCTGCAGCTCGGCACCCGGCTGTTCAAGCTCGACAAGCAAACCTCCATGCTGATCGGCGCCGGTAGCGCCATCTGCGGCGCAGCTGCCGTGATGGCGGCAGAGCCCGTCATCAAGGGACAGGCGCACAAAGCGTCGGTGGCGGTGGCAACCGTGGTGGTATTCGGCACCCTGGCGATGTTTCTCTACCCGCTGGCTTACCCCTATCTGGGGCTGAGCGAGGCTCACTACGGTATCTTCGCCGGCTCCACCATCCATGAGGTGGCCCAGGTCGTGGCCGCAGGCAAAGGGGTGAGCGACGAGGCTGCGGCCACCGCCGTCATCGTCAAGATGATGCGGGTCATGATGCTGGCCCCCTTCCTACTGCTGCTCAGCGCCTGGCTCGGTCGCAGTCAAGGCAGTGACGCCCAGCAAGGGGGGGTAACCATTCCCTGGTTTGCCGTCTTCTTCATCGTGGCGAGCGGGATCAACTCCCTCGACCTGCTGCCCCCCGCACTGGTGGATGCCCTGATCCAGCTCGATACCGTGCTACTGGCGATGGCCATGGCGGCGCTCGGCCTGCGTACCCACCTGGGTGCCCTGCGCCAGGCGGGCATCAAGCCGCTGCTGCTGGCCGCCTGCCTCTTCCTCTTCCTGACGGTCGGGGGCTTTTTCATCAACAAGCTGGTGTTGATGCTCTTCGCCTAAATGGCGGTGATGTCATGACAAAGGGGCCCTGGGCCCCTTTGTGTTATCTGCTTGCGCAGGGTCCATTACCCTGGCGGCTCCTCTGCCCACCCCTGCTCTTGGCGCCAGCGCGCCAGGGTGACCAGCGCCTGAGGCCACTGACTCGCCAGAGCCTCGGGCTCACCCAGCCCCGCCTCCAACTGCTCGCTGAGTGCGGCCAAGGCAATCAGTCCCAGACTGGCGGCGCTGCCCCTGAGCTTGTGGGCGAGTTGACGCCTCGCCTCGCCAGGTGCCGTCATCAGCAGCTCGCTCACCAATGCCTCCCCTTGCTGCTCAAACAACCTCAACATGGTGACGATTCGCTTGGCTCCCAGTTGACGGAGATCCTCATCCAGCATGATCCGCACTGCGGCGAGCTGAGCGGGATCTGGCTCAGCATGGGGGAAATGCGCGGCATAAGACGGCGCCAGATCCCCCTTGGCATGGATCTCGACAGCCGGAGCCGGGAGCGCTGGCATCAAGGCCTCCCCCCCCAGCGGCGCGACAAAGATCCCGGCAATGCTGTCGGCGAGTTCAGCCAACCGCACCGGCTTGCCGACAAAACCGGCAAAGCCGCTTGCCAGGCAGTGCTGGATGTCCTCCGGATACATCTGGGCCGAGATAGCGATGGCGGGCAGAGGCTGGCCATGTTCCTCCTCACTGATGGCGGCGAGATCCTCCCGCAGGCTGATGCCATCCATGTCCGGCAGATTGATGTCGAGCAGGGCCAGATCGAAGGGGCGTACCGTGATGGCGGCCAGGGCGGCGCGACCATCTTCGGCCATCACCACCCGATGACCGAGGCGCAGCAGCATCCCCTCAGCCACCAGCCGGTTGATCTCGTTATCCTCCACCAGCAAGATGTCCCGCGGCTCATTCAGGCAGATGCTGGCCTGCTGGCGCGGCCGCAGCAAGGCGGTGGGCTGCAACGCCAGACTGAACGAGAAGCGGCAACCCTGACCCTGTTCGCTGGCCAGCAGCAGCTCGCCCCCCATGGCGCCAACCAGACGGCGGCTGATGGCCAGCCCCAGGCCAGTTCCCCCCTGATGCCCCGCATCCCGACTCCGCTGGCGAAATGCCTCGAATACCCACTCCTGCTCGCCCGCCGGTATGCCGGGCCCGCTGTCGCTCACGGTAAACAGGATGCAGGGCTGGAGACAGGGCCCCGGACAGCCGAGGGGTGCCAGGGTCAACCGCACCTCCCCGCTGCGGGTGAACTTGATGCCGTTGCCGAGCAGGTTGGCCAGCACCTGACGCAATTTGCCGCCATCCCCCTCGACGGCGCGGGGCAGCTCGGGGGCCACGGACAGGCTGAGGCTCAGCCCCTTGGCCTCGGCCCTTGGCCGAAACAGCGCCAGCAGATCATCGACCAGGGCGTGCAGATCGAAGGGCGCCCGTCTCGCCTCCAGATGACCCGCCTCTATCTTGGAGTAGTCGAGTATGTCGTTGAGGATCTCGAGCAGGGACTCACCGCTCTGACCGATGGCGGCCAGATAGCGTCGCTGACCCGGATCCAGTCCGGTATCTTCCAGCAGACTGAGCCCACCGAGTATGCCGTTCATGGGAGTACGAATTTCGTGGCTCATGGTGGCGAGGAAGACGGATTTGGCGCGATTGGCCTGTTCCGCCTCAGCCCTGGCCTGAACCTGCTTGGTCACCTCCTCGTTGAGGCGAACATTGGCCAGGCTGAGCTGATCGGTGCGCTCCGCAACCCGGGATTCAAGTGCTTGCTGATAGCGCCTGAGCTCGATGGCATTATCGCGAAATACCCAGAGCGCCCGGGCCAGCTGCGCCAGCTCATCCCGCCCGCTGACAGGGGCGAGGGGCTGGGCAAGATCCCCCTGCGCCAGGGCGCTGAGGCGCTGGGTAGTTCGCTGCAAGGGCCAGACGATGCGGCCATAGACAAAACGCCACATCAGCAGCCCGAGAGCCAACAGGGTCAAGGCACCGATCACCCCCAGTGCATGTCTGGTCTGGATCAGCCGCTCGCTAAGTTGCTGCTGGCTCTGTTCGAGGGAGTGGCGGGCGTCATCGACCCGCTCGGCCACACTGCGATTTAACCGATCCATCAACACCTGATTGCTGGCCGAAAGCGCCGCCAAGGCCTGCCCCACGTCGAGCCATTGACGGCGGGTCTGGGCGAGCCGGGCGCCCTTCGCCAGCTCGCCCAGGGCCTCGCTCGCCAACAGGCGTCGGCCGGGATCGGCCACGGCCCCGGCCCTGAGCCGGATCACCGCCAGATCCTGTTCATAGTCAACCATCAAGGCATCGAGACGATGGCGACTCTCGGCACGCCACAACTCCTCGATCCGCTGCTGTTGCATCAGGGTGCGATGGCGCAGCTCCGTCATCTGCTCCAGCCAGTCGAGATCTTGCTCAAGCAGGGTATCAAGCGCCGAGCGGGCGGCCTCCCCC
>NZ_AQGQ01000069.1 GCF_000388115.1 Aeromonas molluscorum 848 | reverse complement strand
GCCAGCAGGGTGCCATTGTACTCTTCCAGATCCGCCTGTTTGATCTCGTTATCTCCCTGACGGCCAAACATCACCACCTCGTCACCGGGCTTGACGCCCTTGATGTCGGTCACATCGACCATGACGGTGTTCATGGAGGTCTTGCCTACCACCGGGGCCTTCTGGCCGTTGATGAGCACAGAGGCCTTGTTGCTCATGGCGCGGCGATAGCCATCCGAGTAGCCCATCGGCAGGTTGGCCAGCACGGAATCCCGCTTGAGGGTGAAGGTGCGATCGTAACCGACCGTGTTGCCCGCCGGGAAGTGACTGACTGCCGCTACCTGGCTCTTGAACGCCATGACCCGCTTGTATTCGGTGTAGGAGGGGATGGAGTCGCCATAGATGAGGCCGCCCGGGCGAACCATGTCCAGATGCGCTTCGGGTACTTCCAGGGTCGCGAAGGAGTTGGCACAGTGCAGGATCAGCTTGCTGCGATCCAGCTTGCCCGCCTCGATCAGCCATTGGGAGTCGAGCTTGAACTGGGCCAGACCCAGCTTGACGTCCTCTTTCTCCTCCACCGGGAAGTGGGTCATGATGCCGACCGGGGTGATCCCCTTGAGGCCAAGTATGGCCAGGGCCTCCCCTTTGGCATCCTGGGCGCGCAGGTCCAGGCCGTTACGGCTCATGCCGGCGGAGTTGAGGCCTATGTGTACCGGGATCTGGGTCTGGTGGCGCTGGGCTATCTCGCTGATGAGGGTCGCGTTCTCCAGGCCGCCGACCAGCTCTTCGAGCTTGTAAGGCACCGCCTGCTCAACCTCGGCCGGAGTCGCGGCGCGTACTCGCATCAGACGACCGGTGAAGCCCTTGTCCCGTGCAACCCTGGCCTCTTCGTTGCTGGCGATGCCAATGCAGGGAATGCCGGCGGCGACCACAGAGGGCACCAGCAGATCGATGCCGTGACCATAGGCATCCGCCTTCATGATGGCGCAGATCTGCGGGCCCTTGTCGCCAAGGCGGGTCTTGAGGGTCTGCAGGTTCTGCTCGAAGGCGGCAAGATCCACTTCCAGCCAGGCATTGGCGGCGGCATATTCCTGGCCATTGCGTTGATCGTTGGCCTGGGGCAAGTAGGGGGCGGCAACGGCCTGGCCAGCCATCAGACCGAAGATCAGGGTCGCGAGCAGGGTTTTCTTGTTCATGGGATGTCCTGTTTTGTTGAGGGAGAGGCGAGCGCGCCTTGAGGGGCCAACGCCCGCGTTGTGCCTTGGCTGCACACCAAGGCCTTATTATTGATTTTTATATGATTAATGGGCATCTGGACCCGGATGGGAGTGTACCGTATGGTGCTCTTTGTGGCACGTCTTTAGGTCACAGTTTCGCGATGGTGGCAACCGGCAGGCGGGGTAAAGCAGGGCGGAAATAGCAGCAGTGCCCCCGCTCGGATGGAGAGGGGGCACGACTTGGCGTTGAACGGTTCACAAGACTTTAAACCCATCAAGCGGGCTGGCGAGCCTCGCTCGAGGCAGAAGCGGGTTCCCGGCTCTCCTCTGCCAGACAATTTTCCGTCTTGGCCACTACGCAGGCGGCGATGGCGTTGCCGAGCACATTGGTGGCGGAGCGGCCCATGTCGAGGAAATGGTCGATGCCGAGCAGCAGCAAGACACCCGCCTCCGGGATATGAAACTGATTGAGGGTGGCGGCAATCACCACCAGGGAGGCCCGTGGCACCCCGGCCATTCCCTTGGAGGTGACCATGAGCAGCAATAACATAGTCACCTGCTGGGCGAAGGAGAGCTCTATGCCATAGGCCTGGGCGATGAACATGACCGCAAAGGTGCAGTACATCATGGAGCCATCCAGGTTGAAGGAGTAACCCATGGGCAGCACGAAGCTGGCGATGCGCTTGGCGCAGCCAAACCGTTCCAGGCGTTGCAACGTCTTGGGGTAGGCCGCCTCCGAGCTGGCGGTCGAGAAGGCGAGCAGCACGGGTTCACGGATGAGCGCGAGCAGGCGAGGGGTGCGCTGGCGCAGAAAGAGGCTCCCCATGGCGATGAGCAGCAGCCAGAGGCAGGCGAGGGCCAGATAGAACTGGGCCATGAAGCTGCCGTAGGTGGCCAGAATGCCCAGTCCCTCCTTGGCGACCATGGCCGAGATGGCGGCGAACACGGCAAAGGGGGCGAAGTTCATCACATAACCCGTCACCTTGAGCATGATCTCGGCGGCGCTTGCCAGCAGCCTGACCACGGGCTTGGCGGCATCGCCGAGCGCGGCGGCAGCCAGTCCGAAGAAGAGGGAGAAGACCACGATTTGCAGTATCTCGTTGTTGGCCATGGCCTCGACCAGGCTTTTAGGGATGGCGTGAGCGATAAAATCGCGCAGGCTCAGACTGGCGGCGCTGATACCGCTGCTGGCGGACTCGGGGGGAAGAGGCAGGGAGAGGCCACTACCCGGCTGCATCATGGTCACCATCAGCAGTCCCAGGGAGAGGGACATCAGGGAGGCGAACATAAACCACCCCAAGGTCTTGGCTCCGATCCGGCCAACGGTGCGGGTATCCCCCATCTTGGCGATGCCGACCACCAGGGTGGTGAACACCAGAGGGGCGATGATCATCTTGATGAGTCGCAAGAAGATGTCGGTGAGCAGGGTCACGTTGTCTGCGAAGGCGGGAGCTTCGCTCGGGGCAAAGAGTCGATAACCCTGGCCGGTGGCGATGCCAAGCAGCATGGCAATCAAGATAGCGAGGGTCAGCTTGTTCATTTTCATGGGGAGAGGTCCGGGCAACGCAAGGAGTCGGTATGGGGTGGCGAGTGCCACGACAGCCGTGCCAGATCGCCAGAGGAGGACGATCACGTTTGCAGCATGCCCAAAGGCGAGCACTAACACCAGCGTCAAGTCACACTTTTCACACTGGTCTTAGGTGTATTGAATGTGCTATTTATCAGATGTTGGTTATTTGTCCTGAATAAGTGGCATTTTTTCGAGATATTCGGCTGACAGGCTGGCATCGCCCTTAGCCTGGTGGCTCATGCGCAGGTTAAGCAGGGCAGAGATGCGGTGCTCCACATGCAACTGTTCCATGAAGGTATCAGGTTCGTACTCATCGAAGCCAAACTGGGGGCGACGAGGGGTTGCGCGCACGGCATCCCGGGCAATCTCCAGACTCAGTACCTCTATCCACTCGTAGCCCAAGGCGTGGGCCAGCTCACCGGCCCGTTTGAGCACGTATTTGCGCGCCGTCTCCCGATCGACCAGATCGTTACCGACAAACTCTATCTGCCAGCGATCCGGGCCGAGCTGGGTCTGGGAGAAGCCGGTCTGGTTATTCCACATCGATTTCACGCTGTCATAGGGCGTCGCGCAGCCGCCCAGCAACAGGGAGTAGCAAAGCAGGATGCAGGTTGGCGAAAGGCGACAAGATGGCATGAGATAACCCGGAGCGGAGGCGATGACCGATCAAAACACAGAGGCCGGTTTTGGGCAATCCTCCAACGGATTTGAGGCCAGGGGAAGGCTGACGGGATGGGAAGGCGCGACATCAGTCAGCATGAAGGGTAACCGGCGGGGGAGAGAAGGTGGATAAAGAAAAGGCCCAATCTGCTGATTGGGCCTTTTCTCGGGGAATGATGGTCGGCGTGAGAGGATTCGAACCTCCGACCCCTGACACCCCATGACAGTGCGCTACCTGGCTGCGCTACACGCCGACTGCGTCAGCTTGGCTGACGGGGGCTGAGTTTATGGAGATGGCTCAGCCCTGTCAACCTGCAAACCGCGACTTTGACGCGTTCGCCTGCTTTGCGCGCAATTAGCGGTTAAAGGTCAGCCATTTGCCTAATGACAAGCCGGTGAACTGATTGTTTCGCCGGGTAATCGGTCTTTCATCTTCATGCCAAGGGGTTGGGAGCGACAGCCTTTGAATGGCTATCGCTTCCCTCACTGTCAGCGGTTAAAGGTCAGCCGTTTGCCCAATACCTGGTCGGTGACCTGACCGTTCTGCCAGGCAATCTGACCGTTGACCAGGGTCATCTCTATGCTGCTCTGGAAGCGATAGCCGTTGAAGGGTGACCAGCCGCACAGATAGAGCAGATTGTCGTCATTGACCACATAGGGCTTGCCCAGATCCAGCAGCACCAGATCTGCGAAGTAGCCCTCGCGGATGTAGCCGCGATCCTGCACCTGGAAGCGCTCGGCCACCGCGTGGGAGGTTTTCTTGACGATGGTCTCCAGGCTGAAGACGCCGTTGTGGTAGAGCTCGAGCAGGGCCTGCATGGAGTGCTGCACCAGGGGGATGCCGGACGGCGCTTTGAAGTAGCTGTTCTGCTTCTCTTCCCAGGTGTGGGGGGCGTGGTCGGTGGCGATGATGTCGAGCACGTCGTTGCGTACCGCATCGAGCAGGGCGTGCTGGTCGGCCGCACTCTTCACCGCCGGGTTGCACTTGATCTGGCTGCCCAGGGTGTCGTAGTCCGCTTCGTTGAAGAACAGATGATGAACGCACACCTCGGCGGTGATGTTCTTGTCCTTGAGATCCTTCAGATCCGGGCTGGCGGTGAACAAGGAGAGCTCCTTGGCGGTGGTCAAATGCAGCACGTGCAGCTTGGCGCCGTATTTCTTGGCCAGGCCAACCGCCATGCTGGATGACTTGTAGCAGGCATCGGCGCTGCGAATGCGACCGTGCTCGCGCATAGGCACATCCTCGCCCCATTTGGCGCGGGCCTCATCTTCGAGCACCTTGATGGAGGGAGTATCCTCGCAGTGGGTCACTATCATCACCGGGCTCTCCCGGAAGATGGCCGCCAGGGTCTCCTGATTGTCGACCAGCATGTTGCCGGTGGAGGCACCCATGAAGATTTTGATGCCGCAGGACTGCTTGGGATCGAGCTTCTTGATCTCTTCCAGGTTGTCGTTGGTGGCGCCCAGATAGAAGCTGTAGTTGGCGGCCGAGCCTTTGGCGGCGATGTCGTACTTTGCCTCCAGCGCCTCTATGGTGGTGGTCTGGGGGTTGACGTTGGGCATCTCCATGAAGCTGGTGGTGCCACCGGCCACGGCGGCGCGGGACTCGCTCGCTATGGTGCCTTTGTGGGTAAGACCCGGCTCACGAAAATGCACCTGATCGTCAATCATGCCGGGGATCAGATGGCGGCCTGCCGCATCGATCACCATGGCGTCCGGGGCATCGATCTGGGGGGCGATTTTTTTGATACGCTCGCCCTCGATCAGCACATCGGAGGCGTAGATGCGCCCTTCGTTGACCAGGGTTGCGTTCTTGATAAGCAATGTGTTCATGGCGGGTCCAGTTCCTTTGTCGGTGAGCGCGGGTCATAATAGCGCAATCTGTCCCTACTCTGTAGCAAGGCCTGAGTAATGAAGTTATTTGTAAGAGATTTGACCGTTATCGACTCCAGCTACCTGTGTGAACGCCGTGGCATGGTGGGTGAGAGCTGGCTGGTGGACGTGGAGCTCGGTGGCGAGCTCAACGAGATGAGCATGCTGCTCGATTTTGGCCGGGTGAAGAAGCTTATCAAGGCGATCATCGACCGCGAAGTGGACCACAAGCTGCTGGTCCCGACAGAGAGCGCCCTGGTGCGCATCGAGAGTCTGGCCGAGGGAGAGCAGTGCGTCGACTTGCTGCGCCCGGATCGCTCCATCCACCTGCGCTGTCCGGAGGAGGCCTTTGCGTTTATTCCCGCAGCTCAGGTCGACAAGGAGTCGGTCACCCGCTATCTGCTGGCTGTGCTGGCCAAGGAGCTGCCGGACAATATTCGGGATCTGTCGCTGACCCTGCGCCACGAAGCCATTGCTGGCGCCTTCTATCACTACAGCCATGGGCTCAAGAAGCATGATGGTAATTGCCAACGCATCGCCCATGGCCACCGTTCTCCCATCGAGATAGAGGTGGAAGGGGTGCGTGATGAAGAGCTGGAGCAAAACTGGGCCGAGCGTTGGGCCGATATCTATCTCGGCACCGCCGAGGACGAAGTTCCCCTGGCCGAGCTTGCCCTGAGCGCCGTCGCCGCGCCACTGCTTGGCGGGCGGCACATCGGCTTCAAGTACACGGCCCCTCAGGGGCTGTTCCAGCTCGCCATGGTCAAGGCCGAGGTGGAGATGATAGACACCGACACCACCATAGAGCTGCTCGCCCACTATATTGCCCGTGAAGTGAAACGGCAGCTGGGTGACAAGTTGGTGAAAGTCGTGGCCTATGAAGGGGTGGGCAAGGGCGCCATCGCCTACGCCTGATACCCACAGGGCAACAGGCTTGCCATCAGGGGTGAGACAACAAAAAGGGAGCCCCAGGGGCTCCCTTTTCCATGTTGCCTTCCCGCTTCGACAGCGGGGAATGCCAATGGATGAGGGGCCAAGGGGCCCTTCATCCATCTTCAATTCAATAGCAAGGCCCAGGTCTCAGGCGCTGAGTCGGAAGCGCTTGACCAGGCTCTCCTGCTGTTCGGCCAGGGCATCGAGCTGCTGACTGGTCTCGGCCACCCGGGCGATGCCCTGATAGTTGAGATCCGAGATGTCCGAGATGCGGTTGAGATTGGTGGCGATGTCGGCGCTGGTGGCCTGCTGCTGCTCGGCGGCCGAGGCTATCTGGCTCGACATGTCGCTGATGAGCACCACTATGCCCTGCACCTCCTCCATTGCGGTGTTGGCCTGGGAGCTCTGACTCATGCAACTGTCCATCTCATTGGAGCACTCCTGCATGACAGTCACCGCCTTGGCGACCCCTTGCTGCAGGTTCTCTATCATGGTCTGGATCTCGCTGGTGGATTGGGAGGTGCGCCCTGCCAGGCTGCGCACCTCGTCGGCCACCACGGCGAAGCCACGGCCCTGCTCACCGGCTCGGGCCGCCTCGATGGCGGCATTGAGCGCCAGCAGATTGGTCTGATCGGCGATGCCGCGAATGACATCGAGTATGTTGCCAATCTGGCCGCTCATGGTGCTGACGTCGGCGATGACCGCACCCGTCTGCTGCAACTTGCCCGCCAGCTGGTGGGTAGTGCTGATATTGCCCGCCATCACCTGGCGCCCGGTCTCTGAGGCTTTCTCCACATCGATCACCCGCTCCAGGGTCTGGTTGGCCGCCTGGGCGACCTCCCGTACCGAGGCCTCCATCTCGGTCATGGCGGCGGCGACCGAGGCGGTCTCCTGGCGCTGGGTCTCCAGATCCGCGCGCACCGACTCTGTGGTGTGGCGGTTGCCGTGGGCGGCGTCATTGAGCTGGGCAGAGGCCTGGGAGAGCTGGGTGAGGACCTCGCTCATCTGGGCTATCAGCAGGTTGACCTGGGTGCCGAGCTGGCCGAATTCGTTGCGGCTCTTGAAGCCGATACGCAAGGTCATATCCCCCTGGGTGACCTGGGTCAACACCCGCAGCAGCTCCTTGAGCGGGCGGCGGATGGCCCGACCCAGGGTGAGGGCGACCAGGATGGCGACCAGGATGGCGAGCACTATGCTGACCCCCTGAGAGAGGGTGCTGCGCTGCTGTACCTGTTCTGATGCGGCAATGCTGGCATTCATCAGCTGCTGGCTCTGGGCGGTGATGGCCTCGAGCTGTTCCTGGATGGCGATGATGAGCTGGCTGGCCTGCTTGCTCTTCTCCTGCAGGGTGGCTTGCTGCTTCATCAGGGCCTGATACTGGCCGAGCAAACCGTCGCCGGCGGTGGTGTCACGCACGAAAGCGCGCACGTTGTGACCGACGTCATTGTCGAAGCTGGGCAGCTCTTTTTCCAGATCCGCGATGGTGGCGTTGAAGCCGCCGATCTGCATCTTGTTACGCTTGAGCGCCGATTCGATGGGGCCCGTCATGGACTGGTTGAGGGCATCCATGGTGGAGAGTTCTATGGTGGAGAGCTGGGTCGTCAGCTTCTCGGAGAGCATCTTGATGAAGCTGTCCTCTTGCCCCGCCATCATGTCGTTCAAGTTCTTCTTGAACTGGGGCAGGGTGACCTGGAACTGCCCCTTGGCCTGATTGACCTTGTGCAACTGGCTGAGCAGAGCCTGGTGTTCGGCGGGCAGGGTCTGGGTCAACGCCTGATAGCTGGCGACCTGCTCCTTGAGGGCGCGCAGTGGCGCTTGCAGCTGAGGCTCTTCACCGGCCTGGCCGACCAGGGCCTGGAGGCGCCCTTCGACTTCGGTCTGGGCGGCGTCCAGGGCGCTTATCTCCTCGGGTAGCGCCTTGGCATCCTGCTCGGTCAGCACATCGTTGAGCCGTTTGTTGGCGCTGAGCAGGCTGATCTGGGTCTGGCTGCTGGCCTGCACCAAGGGCATGGATTGCTGGGTGACCTGATGCAGAGCCTGGCCGAGAGCCCGCTGGCTGTGAAAGGTGAAGGCAGAACTGGCTATCATCACGGCTACCAGGATGGCAAACCCGAGATAGACCCGCTGCAAAATGGAGAGGTCAGACATACTTAGTTTCATTATTGTCCCGCTGTGATGCAAAAGTCCCTTGCCTGAATCCCCCGTCCTTTTGTTACCCTACGGACTTCGTGATGGAGAGGGGGGATCCTTACTGTTCTCGCTATCGGTATTTTTAACAATAACTGAAGGCTTTGTGACAATGGCTGTCGCAAAAATCGCCCTGTGTCACACTTGGCGAAGCCTGGTGAGATGAAAGGGGTTCCTTGGAGTCTCATTCTAAATTTTTCTTTTTAACGCAAGGAGTTATCCATGGCCGATGAAACCATTTTCAGCAAAATCATCCGCAAGGAGATCCCGGCAGAGATCCTCTATCAGGACGATCTGGTCACCGCTTTTCGCGACATCTTCCCCAAGGCACCGACCCATATCCTCATCATCCCCAATGTGCTGATCCCGACGGTAAATGACGTCGAGGCCGAGCACGAGCTGGCCCTTGGTCGCATGTTCACCGTGGCCCGCAAGCTGGCCTTTGATGCGGGCATTGCCGAGGATGGCTATCGCCTGATCATGAACTGCAACCGCCATGGTGGGCAGGAGGTGTACCACATCCACATGCATCTGGTCGGCGGCCAGCCCCTGGGCCCCTTGCTCACGCTGTGAGGATGGGGTTAACCGGGCTGCGGCCCATGCTGCTCTGCGCCGTCTTGGGGCTGGGTGGCTGCGCCAGCTGGCAAGACCTGTTCGTCTCCTACTCGGTACAGATGACCCCAGTACGCAACGCTTTGCTGCAAGGCAAGGCACTCGATGCCATCGAGGAGGTGCGTGAACTGGAGCCCGGCGATGACGGCTATGTGCTCAGTCGGCTGGAGCTGGGACGCATCGCGTTGCTCGCCAATCAGGAGCCGCAAAGCCGCAAGGCCTGGGAGGCGGCGGACCTGGCCCTCCAGGCCGAAGATGAGCAGGCACGCTTTCGGGTGAGTCAGGGACTGGCCCAGGCTGGCAGCCTGCTGACCAACGATCAGACTCTGGGCTATCAGACGCCGGATTATGAACGCACCATGCTGCACCACTATCTGGCGCTGGATTATTTGCAGCGCGGGGATCTGGAGGGGGCATTGGTTGAGGTGCGCCGCGCCAATCAGGTGCAGGAGCGGGCGCTGCGCGAGCGGGGTGCTGAGGTCGCCAAGGCGAAGCAAGAGGCCAATGCGCGTCAGGCGCTGTCGCGGGCGCCGGATCTCGACCGTCTCACAGGCCAGGTCAAGAATGGCTTCCAGAATGCCTACACCTTCTATCTGTCCGGGGTGCTCTATGAGGCGAGCGGGGATCTCAACGATGCCTGGGTCGATTATGGCCGCGGCCTGGAGATTGCCCCGGACAACCCCGCTTTGCAGGAAGCCATGCTGCGTCTGGCACGGCTGCGCGGCTCACCTCAGGAGCTGGCGGCCACCGAGCAGCGTGTCGGCCGCAAGGCACCTCCCCTGGAGCGGGGGGAGGCCGGGTGGTCGTGCTGTTCGAGGATGGCTTGATCCCGGCTCGGCGCGAACTCTTTCTGCCGCTGCCACTTTTTACCTCAAGCGGGGATTTTCGCACCTTTACGGTCGCCATTCCCTACTACGATAATCGCGGCGCCGAGGTGGGGCCCCTCAAGGTCGGCGTGGGCAATCACCGGGGCAGCACGGTGCCCCTGGTACGACTCGAGGCCCTGGCCGCCAAGGATCTGCAGGAGCGGCTGCCCGCCATGTTGAGCCGTCAGGCGCTGCGTCTGGCCGCCAAGGAGCAGCTGCGCCGCAGCGCTGCCAAGGAGGGGGGCGATGTGGGCAATCTGCTGGTCGGCATCTTCAACACCTTGTCTGAGCGGGCCGATACCCGCAGCTGGTTGACCCTGCCAGCCCAGGCCTCTGGTTGGGAAACCAGCCTGCCTGCGGGTCGGCAGAGCCTGGATCTGGGAGCGGGCAGCGTGAGCAAGACCTTGCCCATCGAGGTGCGCGCCGGCCACACCACCCTGGTGTGGGTCAACCGGCTCGGTGCCAATCTCAATACGCGAGTGATGACGCTCTAAAGCACCGACTCGGCCGGTTTTCTGGCGGTCGATGAGGTATTCATGTGAGGAGTAGAAGATGAAACGAATCGTTCTGGCTTGCGGCCTCGCCCTGCTGCTGTCGGCGTGTGCCACCAACACCAGCGGTGTTGCCCTGTCGGCGCCAAGTGGTGGCGTGGCCAAGGTGCAAGTGGACAACAGCAGCCTGGATCTGGCCCTGCGCGAGCTGACCAGGCGCCAGCAAAATGGCCTGATGCAGATCAATGTGGAGCTGACCAATCAGCGCAGTGGCGACAACCATCTGCAATACCTGTTCTACTGGTATGATGCCAGCGGCCAGGAGGTGGCGTCTGACGGGCGCGGCTGGACGCCGCTCATGCTCCATGGTCAGCAGACGCGTACTCTGTCGGCCCTGGCGCCGACCATGGATGTGAAGGGTTATCGGCTCTCCGTCCGTGAAGTGATTGAAGAATCGAACTGACGAGCCCCGCCGTCGGTCGGCGGTGGCTCAGGTGTCGGCCCAAGCGTGCAGGCACCTTGCATGTACTTAGTGATTCAAGCGTGCAGGCACCTTGCATGTACTTAGTGATTGAGGAAACGAATCGATGAAGATGAATCATGCCTTGCGTATCCTGGCCGCTGGCCTGCTGCTGGGCGGCTGTTCCAGCACCACGGTCAGCTACGGCGATGCCACGGCCACAGAGACGGTCACGGTGGATTATGGCTCGAGCGATCTGCAGGCCATCGCCGACAAGATGGCGGACTCCATGCTGAGCTCGCCGGCCACCAGTGAGATCACCGCAGGCGGTCGTCCGGTGATGTTCATGGATTCCATCCGCAACAAGACCTCGGAGCATATCGACACCGAGGCCATCACCGACACCATGCGCACCAAGTTGCTGCGCTCGGGCAAGTTCCGTTTCGTTGACATGAGCAAGGTGACCGCGGTCAAGCAGCAGCTCGAATATCAGCAGAGCAGCGGCATGGTGGATCCCGCCGCCATGGTACGGCTGGGCAAGCAGACCGGCGCCCGCTACATGGTCTATGGCAACCTCAGCAGCATCGTCAAGGACAACGGCAAGGTGAAGGATGTCTACTACCAGATGACCATGAACCTGATGGATCTGGAGAGCGGCGAGCTGCAGTGGGCCGATCAGAAAGAGATCCGCAAACAGGCGAAGACATCGACCTTTGGCTGGTGATGAACAGCAGCGCCTGTTGGCGAGCCTGCCCACTCCCTGGCGGGGAGGGCGGCTCGAGCCACTGGGGCTAGGGCTGACCAATTGCAACTATCGACTGCGTCTCCCCTCGGGGCGCAGTTACTTTTTGAGGCAAGGTCATCCAGAACCTGCACGACTTGGCATCGACAGGGCGACCGAGTGGCAGCTCTATCGGGGCGCCATGGCCGCCGGACTCGCGCTGCCTTGCCATTATGGGGATCCCGAACGGGGCATACTGCTGCTCGACTGGTGCGAGGCGCCGAGCTGGGCGCAGGCCCCCCTCCCGCCAAGCCTGGCATTGCCCGCCCTGGCTCGGCTGCTGGCTCGGCTTCATCAACTGCCGCTGCCGACAGTCAGGATGGCGGTGCGCGCCCATGCCCGGGGCTATCGCGAGAGGCTCAAGGCTCCCCCTGGCTGGCTCGACAAGCTGGAGGCGCCCCTGCTCGCCAGTCGGGAGCCGGACGGCTGTTGGCTCCCTTGCCATCACGATCTCAATCCGGCTAACTTGTTGGGGGAACAACCCTGGGTCATCGACTGGGAATATGGCGCCGCCGGTCACCCCGGTTTCGAGCTGGCCAGCATAGTGCGCACTCATGGTTGGGGTCTGGAGGAGATGGCAGCGCTTGAAGCCTGCTATCTTGAAGAAATTGAACGGCTTGGCCAGGGCCGGGCGTCAGGTCCCCTGGATTTTCAGGGGGCGGCCTTCCTGCCCTGGGTCGATTACATCGCCCTGTTGTGGGCGCAGCTTATGGCCGAACAGACACCCGATGCGGCCTATGCGGACCTGGTCGCCCATCATCGGCAACGATTGGAGTAACCCATCTTGATGACACACCCTTGGCGCAAGAAAACACGACTCTGGCTGGCGGGGCTGGCCTGCCTGCTGCTGGTCGGTTGCTCGACCCGGGTCATCTACTACTGGCTCGATGTGGCTATCGTCTGGCAGCTCGACGACTATTTCTCCCTGAGCAGTAGCCAGAAGAAGCTGCTTGATAACGAGGTGAAGGGGCTGATGAGCTGGCATCGCCAGCAAGAGCTGCCGCGCTATGCCAAGGATCTCGACGCCCTGGCCAAGGCGGTGGCAAGCCCCATGACGCCCGCGCAGGTCTCCCGACATCTGGCGGCCACCCAGCAGAGCCTGACCCGTACCCTGGCAAACACCATACCGCGGGCGGTGCGGCTGGCTCGCACCCTGACCGATGCCCAGGTCAACACCTTCATGAGAGACCGGCTGGCGCGGCAACAGGAGCGAGAGGACGATTTTGCCAAGGATCCCAAAGAGAAGGTGCTGCGCGAGTCGACCGAGAAGATGAACAAGCGACTGGTGTTCTGGATCGGAGAGGTCAAGCCGGCCCAGGCGCCCCTGGTGGCATGTTGGGTCGAGTGGCAATACGAGATGATGCCTCCCTGGATAGAGTACCAAAGGGTCTGGATCGGCGAGCTGGATCAGCTGCTCAGGGAGCGTGCCAGCCCCGACTTCGAGCAGCGGCTCACCAAGCTGCTGGCCCAGGGAGATGGCCTGATGGATGGCCGCTTCACCGGCTACACCGAACAGTCGCGCCAACGCACCGTCAACTGGTTGAGCGAGCTGAGCCAGTCCCTCGACATCAAGCAGCGGGCCCACCTCTACAGCTTGCTCAAAGGCTATGTAGGCGACTTTGAGAAGATGACCCGGGGTCAGTAGCCTGGTTTGTGATGCGTAGGCAAGGGGCCTGAACTTGTCCCCCTTGCCGTTGGCGGGCCCCTGTGATAGCTTGCCAGCAGTGGGCGCCAGCTCACACTTTTTTCGGAGCCTTATGTCGTCCCATCGTCCAAACACAGTGAAATGGATAGTGATGAGCCTGCTCATCGCCTTCATGCTGCTGTTTTCTGCTCTTCGAGTGGATGGACATGCCGTGGGCGCTCCCCAGAGTCACTCCCTCTCGCAGAGCGTCTTCCATGGCGTGAGTGCGCCCGAGGAGGGGGCCGTCAAGTTTATCGGGACCCACCAGAGTCACCTTCAGCGACTGGAACACTCCCTGCGCAACAATGGCGACAGGCAAGATCGCGACTATCAGCTCATCAAGGATTGGTCCGCAGTCGTCTCCCAGCTACTGCTGGGGGGGCTGTTGCTCTGCCTCCCGTTGCTCTATCAAAAACACAGCTTCAGAGACAAGTTCAGGGGCATACATCGCCGCTGGCTCTCCCGCCGACACCTGCAATACCGCTTCTCCCAGAGCGCCGTTCACGGCTGATCTTCGGTCACGTCAGGGCAGTTGCCCTCGCTGACCGACGGGCTCGTCCATTGGACGTCAGCCCCCATTTCGACTGATTTTCTGCGTCTGCTGCGAGTATCGCGGCGATCGCCATGCCTGTTTCGATCTGGATCCTTGCCATGAACAGTGTGAGAAAAAAACCGCGCCTGCTGCACAACCGCACCAGCGCCTGGCAGTACGCCTTGTTACTGCTGATGTTATTGACCTTCGGTTTCTATTCCCTGCCCACCTTCTTCGGTGAGCAGCCCTCCCTCGGCCTGCACGGCCAGTCGAGCCTGAGCAGCGCCGATGCCAAGCTGTTGGCCAGCGAGGACATAGTGTTGCAACAGTCCATTGCCTCGGCGGACAAGCTGGAGCTGGTGTTTGCCAGTCAGGCGGATCAACAAAGAGCCAAGCAGCTGCTCGAACAGCAGGGCCATGACAGCGCCGCCCTGACCCTGGAGTTTCATGCCAAGGCGCCGACCTGGATAAGTCAGCTCGGCGCCACCCCCATCAAGCTGGGGTTGGACCTGCGGGGTGGCTCGCAGCTGCTGATCGGGGTCGATCTCGATTTTGTACTGGAGAATCAGACCAAGAATCTGGTCGATAACCTGCGTACCGGCCTGCGGGAAGCCCATTTGCGCGGTGGCAATGTGAGCCGGGTAGCGACGGGGGAGGTGCGCATAGTGCTGCCTGAAGGCGCAGAGCAGGCCCCCTGGCTCAGCCTCGTCAAGGAGAGTGCCGGTGTGCGCCAGGGGCAGTGGTCGCTGACCCGGGCAGGGCAGCAGCTGACTCTCAAGATGAGTGAGGCCGAGCGGACCCTGCTCGCCAACAATGCCGTTACCCAGAATCTGTCGATCCTCAAGAAGCGGATCAACGAGCTCGGCATCGTCGAGGCCTCGGTACAGCGTCAGGGCCAGGATGGCATCCGCATCGAACTGCCCGGGGTACACAACCCCCGTCAGGCCAAGGAGGTGATTGGCGCCACGGCCTCCCTGGCTTTCTATCAGGCCAAGCCGGACAGCCGCTTTGTCATGACCGACAAGGAGGGACGCAGCGTCGGGCTGGATCGCAAGCCGGTGTTGACCGGCGATCACATCGTCGATGCTCGCGCCAGCATGGGAGAGATGGGGCAGCCCCAGGTCGGCATAGTGCTCGATGCCCTGGGGGGCAGCAAGATGAGCCAGTTCAGTCGCCAGCATGTGGGCAGTCCCATGGCGACCGTGTTCACCGAGTACAAGACGGCCAGCAGCGGCAAGTTGCGGGCCCACAGTCAGGTAATCAACGTGGCCACCATACAGACGGCGCTCGGCAACCAGTTCCGCATCACCGGGCTTGGCAGCATGCCGGAGGCTCAGGAGCTTGCCATGCTGCTGCGCGCCGGGGCCCTGACCGCGCCGCTCAAGATCCTGGAGGAGCGCAGCATAGGCCCCACGCTGGGGATGCAGAACATAGAGGCGGGCTTTAGCGCCCTGGTGTTTGGCATGGTCGGCATGATGCTCTTCATGCTGTGCTGGTATCGCAAGTTTGGCTGGGTCGCCATTTCGGCCCTCATCGCCAACCTGCTGATGCAGGTGGGCATGCTGGCGGTATTGCCCGGCGCCGTACTGACGCTGCCCGGCATCGCCGGTCTGGTGCTCACGGTGGGCATGGCGGTCGATACCCATGTGCTCATCTTCGAACGGGTCAAGGACAGGTTACGGGAGGGGGCCAGTTTGGCTGGCGCCATCGACTTTGGTTACCGCTCGGCCTTCAGCACCATCTTCGATGCCAACATCACCACCCTGATCAGTGCCGTGGTGCTCTACGCCATCGGTTCCGGTCCGCTGCAAGGCTTCTCCATCACCCTGATCCTGGGTCTGGTTTCCAGCATGATCACCGGCATCTGGGGCACGCGCGCCATCATCAATCCCATCTGGGGCAAGAGCAGCCAACGGCTGCAGAGGGTTTAATCATGTTCCATCGTTTCTTTTCCATGAGTCTGACCCGCTGGCGCTATCTGGGTCTGGGCCTCTCCGTGCTGCTCACCCTCGCCAGCCTAGGGCTGCTGGCCATCAACGGCCTGCAACTGGGACTGGATTTCACCGGTGGCATCTTGCTGGAGTTCAAGATCCAGACTCTCAAGGATGCCCATGAGATCAATGCCCTGCTCGGGGAACCTCTGCGCGCTCTGGTGAGTCTGCAACCGGCCGGCGTTCCCGGTGAGTGGCTGATCAAGCTCCCCCCCGAGGGGCTGACCATGCCTGCCCAGGAGCTGGCCGATCGGCTGGCGAGCCAGCTTGGCCTGCCGGTCGAACTGCTGCGCACCACCATAGTGGGCCCCCAGGTGGGCGCCGAGTTGTTCCAGCAGGGGATGATGGCGGTGCTGGTGGCCTCTATCGCCATCTCCGTCTATCTGGCGTTTCGCTTCGAATGGCGCCAGGCGGTCGGCATCTTGCTGTCGGTGCTGCATGACGCTGTGGTGGCGCTGGGGCTGCTTGCCCTGTTCCATATCGAGTTCGATCTCAACGTGATCGCCGGTCTCATGGCCGTGATCGGTTATTCCCTCAATGACAGCATCGTCATCTCGGACAGATTGAGGGACATTTTGAGTTCCCGCACCCGGTTGGGGATGCATGAGTGCAGCGATATTGCCATCAAGGCGACCTTCAGTCGCACCATGATCACCTCAGGCACCACGCTCTTTACCGTGGGGGCGCTGCTGCTGTTTGGGGGCGACGCCCTCCACGGCTTCGCCTTCACACTGTTCGCGGGTATTATGACCGGCACCCTCTCCTCCATCACGGTGGCGTCCACCGTGCAGGAGCTGCTGGGGCTTAGCCCTGCGGCTTACCAGAAAAAAGAGGCGCTGCCCGAGGCGGCCTGAGCAAGGCGCAATGCAACCAGTACTAAAAACGGGCCCTTGGCCCGTTTTTCAATTGTGGTGAGGAGTGCCGTTGTCAGAAGCCCGAGCCCGGCTGGCTGAGAAAGGTGGCCTCCTCGGCTGTGTTGGGGCGCCCCAGCAGGGCGTTGCGATGGGGAAAGCGACCGAACCTGTCCACTATCACCTGATGGCGGCGGGCAAAATCGAGGTAGCCTGCGAAGGTCGGGCCGGGCTGCTCGGCGGCCAGGGCGTCGAACAGGGCGACGCTGCGAGCCTGATGTTCAGGTTGCTCCGAGTGCTCAAGGGGCAGGTAGAAGAAGACCCGTGCCAGGGGGGAGAGCGCCTTGTCTGCCCCCAGCGACAGGCCCTCCAGGCTGAGGGCCAGGGCTTTGGGATCCTGAGCAAAGGCCTCCGGCAAACCGCGCGCTATATTGCGCGGCAACTGATCCAGCAGCAGGATCAACGCCAGCCGCCCGGTGGGCACCTCGGCCCAATGGGCCAGCATGCCTGTGCTCGCGGCCTCGGCCAGGGCGCCGAAGCGCTGGCGGATCAGGAGATCGGTATCGCTGTTTTTACCCCACCAGAGCGGGGCTTGCCGTTTGGCGCGACTGGCATCATCGCTATCATCGCCAAACCAGAAATCGAGCAGAGGTTGCCAGGGTTGCATGGAAACTCCTTGGGAGGGGGTTGTTTGAATCAGACTGACACAAGGCCTGAATGACACAGGATTGCTGCCGAATCGGCGGCTTCTCGTTACACTGTGCCATCTTTTGTCCGAAATGAGGAAGCTTCCATGATGCCCGGGATCAGTTTGTTGGCACGGCTCGACGATGCGGTACAGATGACCAAGGAGATGGTGAAGAACAGCGCCTGTACACCGACGGCTTATCCCGCCACTGACATGAGGAGTCGCTGATATGGCCGGAACCAGCCTGTTGGCCTTGCTAGATGATATTGCGACCGTACTCGATGATGTCGCCCAGATGAGCAAGATGATGGCCAAGAAATGCTGCCGTGAGCCCAAGGGCCACGTAGCCACTGACATGAGGAGTTGCTGATATGGCCGGAACCAGCCTGTTGGCCTTGTTAGATGATATTGCGACCGTACTCGATGATGTCGCCCTGATGACCAAGGTGGCCGCCAAGAAGACCGCGGGCGTGCTGGGGGACGATCTGGCTCTCAATGCCGAGCAAGTCTCCGGAGTACGCGCCGAGCGCGAGCTGCCCGTGGTCTGGGCCGTGGCCAAGGGGTCGTTTCGCAACAAGCTGATCCTGGTGCCCGCCGCCATCGCCATCAGCGCCTTGATCCCCTGGCTCATAACTCCGCTGTTGATGCTGGGGGGAGCCTATCTCTGCTTCGAGGGCGCAGAGAAGCTGGTGCACAAGTTTTTACCCCATGGGGATGGGGCGGGTGAGGATGCGCAAGGAGACGCCGCAGCAGATCTTCATATCGAAGATCTGGTCGCCTATGAGCAGCAGAAGGTGCAGGGAGCCATTCGCACTGACTTCATCCTCTCTGCCGAAATCATCGTCATTGCCCTTGGCACAGTGCAGGGCACCAGCCTGGCGTTGCAGATCGCCGTGGTGGCAGGCATCGCCGTGCTGATGACGGTCGGTGTCTATGGCCTGGTGGGCCTCATCGTCAAGCTCGATGACATCGGCTTGCACCTGTTGAAGAAACCGGGTGGCAGTCTGTTGCGTCAGGGGGTGGGGCGCGGTTTGCTGGCGGTGGCCCCCAAGTTGATGCACCTGTTGGCGCTGGTGGGCACCATTGCCATGTTCATGGTCGGTGGCGGCATCCTGGTCCATGGCTGGCCCTTCGTCCATCACCTGGTCGAGGGCGCGGCGGCGAGCGTGCAGACCCTGCCAACCCTGGGCAGCATATTGGGTGCCCTGCTACCGACACTGCTCAATGCCTTGATAGGCGTCCTGGTCGGTCTGGTCCTGGTCGTTCTGATGAGCATGGTGAGCCGACTTAAGCCCGCCAAATAGCGCCGTCCAAAAGAGAGGCGGACTGCTGCTTGCTTCTCTTGCGCGTCCTCATGCTCAGCAACCCCTAATCAATAAGCTGTCTGTGCGCCCCGCTGGTCGGGGCGCACTGTTTGCTGGCGTTCCTTGGTGACAAGTGGCACTCATATATGGGGGCTGGTCAGGGGGCTGGGCTTCTCTTAGCATGCTGACCAGCCGCTCATTAGAAGAGGTGTGTCATGGATGCAGACAAAGAGAAACAACCAAGGAGCCTTATGAACCGCATGATCTGGCGTGATGATCACATCTTCGCCGCCCCCGATTGCCCGGCCATGGATCAGCAATTTGCCGATGCCGAGCCCGCCCTCTACCGTCTGGAATGCCTGATAGCCGAGCTGGCCCATTGTCATGAGCCTGCCGCCCTGCGTGCGCTGCTGCGCACCATTCGAGCCCAGACGAGAGAGCTGACTGACCTCGCCCGCAATAGCGGCGTCTATGGCTATAACCGACTCAGCCGCAACGGTCACGACGAGCCAGCCAAGCGTTTGCTGTCCCGCAGCAGCCGGCTCTCGTCGCGCCTGGCACAAGTCACCAAGCCCGTGACTCTGTTCT
>NZ_AQGQ01000068.1 GCF_000388115.1 Aeromonas molluscorum 848 | reverse complement strand
TCTCAGCAAGATCATCGCCCTGGTCGAGAGCGCCCAGATGGGCAAGGCGCCGCTGCAGCAGTTGGTCGATCGCGTCTCGGCTGTGTTCGTGCCCGTGGTGATGGTGATTGCCCTGCTCACCCTGCTGCTGTGGTGGATCCTGGTCGGCGACTTCGGTCAGGCCCTGTTGGCAGCGGTGGCCGTGCTGGTCATTGCCTGCCCCTGCGCTTTGGGGCTGGCCACGCCAGCCGCCATCGTGACCGGAACCGGGGTGGCGGCGCGCCATGGCATACTGATCAAGGATGTGGATACCCTGCAGAAGGCTCATGCCATCAAGGCGCTCATCTTCGACAAGACGGGCACCCTGACCGAAGGCAGGCCTGTGCTGCAGCACTGGAGTGGAGATGCTGATTCCCTGCGTTTGGCTGCAGCTCTGCAGCAGGCGAGCGAACATCCTCTGGCCCGGGCCATGGTCGAGACGCAAGGCGAGCTGGCGCTGCCCGAGCCGCAAGAGGTCGAGGTGCGGATCGGCGCGGGCATCCAAGGCCTGGTTGAGGGACGAAAGGTGGCGATTGGCAATCATGAGTTGATGGCGACCCTGGGGTTGGTGGTCGAGACCCCAGAGAGCCGGGATGGGGCGACCCGGGTCTGGGTGGCCATAGATGACAAGCTGGCCGGGGTCGCCGCGCTGGCAGACAAACTGCGCCCAGAGAGCCAGCAGGCGATCGCCGAGCTGGCATCGCGGGGCATAGAGAGCTGGCTGGTGAGTGGCGATGCTGCGGCACCCGTGGCGCATATCGCCGCTAAACTGGGGCTGGCCGGGGCCTTCGATTCCATCCTGCCGGATGGCAAGGTCGCCAAGGTCGAGGCGCTGCGAGCACAGGTCAAGGGGCTGGTGGCCATGGTGGGCGACGGGGTCAATGATGCTCCTGCGTTAGCCGCGGTCGATGTCGGCATTGCCATGGGGTCGGGGTCGGACGTGGCGATGGAGACGGCGTCCATCACCTTGATGCGAGCGGATCCGCGGCTGGTCGCCGATGCCATCGACATCTCGGCGGCGACCTGGCGCACCATACGTCAGAACCTGTTCTGGGCCTTCGCCTTCAACGTGATAGGCATTCCCCTGGCGGCCCTCGGTTATCTGAGCCCCGAATTGGCGGGGGGAGCCATGGCGCTCAGCAGCGTCACGGTATTGAGCAACTCGCTCTTGCTCAAGCGTTGGCAGCCCAAGGCCGGGCGGGCTTAGTGATCCTCGGGCGGGGCATGGTCCCGCCTATTGCTCGATGTTGAAATAGCACTCCGGCTGCCAGTGACGCAGCCGGTATCAGGAGTCAGTCATGAATATCAGCAAGGCCGCTCAGGCCACAGGCCTCAGCGCTAAAACCATCCGTTATTACGAGAGCATCAACCTGATCACTGCCCCCCAGCGCAGTGACAACGGCTATCGCAGCTATGGGGAGGAGACGGTGCGCGAGCTGCATTTCGTCAAGCGGGCGCGGGAGACGGGTTTCAACCTGGAGGAGTGCCAGGAGCTGCTGGCCCTGTATCGCGACAAGCACCGGAGCAGTGCCCAGGTGAAGAAGCTGGCTCAGGAGAAGATCGTCGACCTGCGAGATCGCATCAAGGGGTTGCAGGCCATGCTGACCAGTCTGGAGGGCCTGGTGACCTGCTGCCATGGGGATGACAAACCCGATTGCGCCATCCTCGACGAGCTGGAGAAGGGCTGAGGCATCAATCTCAGTCAATATGTACTTAATGTGTTGATTGTTATGTTTTTTGTTGAGTTACGTCCAGACTTTACCCCCTCTTGTCAGCGGCGCTGGCTGATTTAGTGGTTAATAACTGGCCGTTTGTTGTTGGCCGCAAGGGGCTGGGATAGACTATGCGGCCATCGCAAATGGAGTACCTCCCCCTTGAGCCAGAGTGTGACACGACAGGTTAGGCAAGCCATCATGGCTCAGCTCTATACCCATGCTTCGTTCAGTCTGCCCTGTCTGGCGCTGTTGGCCCTGGGGTGGGCTCTGCTGTTTCATGACTACCTGCCCGCCGCCGAGACATTGACCTGGCTTGGTCTGGTGTTATTGACGCTCTGTGGCCGTGGCTGGCACCTGCGTTGGCGTCAGACTCGGCTCGATACTACCCCCCTGGCCCTGCTTGAGCGGGAGCTGTTCATCGGAGTGACCATCACCTCCATCATCTGGGCCCTCGGCGTACTGCTCTACATGGGCCGACTGCCAGACGCCTATCGTGCCGCCATGATGATGTTGACCAGCCTGATCCTGACCGGTGGCGCCATCATGCTGTTTGGGAGCCGACGCGCCTTCTATGGCGCCATGCTGCCCCTGGGACTCGCCATTCTGTTCGAGCTGGCGCAGGGCAATGAGCAGGAGCGGATCGTTGCCAGCATGCTCGCCGGCTATCTGTTTGTGTTCCTGCCGACGCTGCTGCGCCGCCTGCGCCGGGATCAGGCTGCTTCTCTTTATCACAGCTTTTCCAATGCCAACCTGGTCGCCGAGCTCAAGGTTGTCTCGGAACACCTCAAGCTCACCTCGCGGCGCGACGGTTTGACTGGAATCGCCAATCGTGCCCATCTGGATCACTGCCTTGCCAAGGCGTGGCGCCGCTGCCACCGGGCCCAGGCGCCGCTCTCACTGGTGCTGTTGGATGTTGATTATTTCAAGCAATTCAACGATCACTACGGCCATCAGTCCGGTGATGAGTGCCTGCAACAGGTCGCGGCCCTGCTCGCCAAGGTGCCGCGGCGCGAAGATGATCTGGCCGCCCGTTACGGTGGGGAGGAGTTTGCCCTCTTGCTGCCCTGCACCAGCATGCAAGGCGCCTTGCAGGTGGCCGAGCAGGTGCGTGATGCCCTCAAGCAGATACAGATCCCTCATCCTAAGTCGCTGGTATCCAGCCAGGTGAGCTGCAGCTTCGGGGTGGCGACACTGGTGCCAGATAACCACTTTGATATTGCGGATTTAGTGCAGAAAGCGGATGCGGCCCTCTATCAGGCCAAGCATAATGGCCGGGATCGGATCGAAGTCGCCTTGATGGGTAAGGTGGCTTGACTCATTACTGACAGATTAAAGAGGTCGTCTATGCAATGTCATCGTATCGAAGAGCTGCTCGAGCTGCTGCAACCTGCCTGGGTGAAGGAGCAAGATCTCAGCCTGGTGCAATTAGTGGCCAAGCTGGCCGAGGAGGCGGGCTTCAAGGGGTCGCTGTCCGAGCTGACCGATGACATGCTCATCTACCACCTCAAGATGCGTGACGCCGACAAGCAGGCCATGATCCCGGGTCTGGCCAAGGACAGCGTACCGGACTTCAAGGAAGCCCTGCTCAAGGCGCGCGGCATCAAGTGATCCCGACTCGACCGGGGTGAGTGCCAGGGTTTCAAGAGAATCTTAGTGAAAGGCGCATGGTCAACTGGCAATGTGCCTTTTTTGTTGCTGAAAATTGCGACACTGCTCCAATATTCAACACATCAAACCCACACGGTTAGCAGGCTGTTTAAGATATAATCCGCGCCATAACAATTAACAGAGTGATGGGTAGCAATGGCCGACCAGGAGAAGATCGACATCAAGGATGTGACCGACACAGGCGTGACCGGGAGCTTCAACCCGAATGCCTTCAAGTCGAGCGAGGACAGGTTCAATCCGGGCAATCGTATCTATGTGCGAGCCCAGACTGGCCGTTGGCAGCGACTGCGCAAGCTGATGGGCTGGTTCTTCATGGTCCTCTTCGTCGCCCTGCCCTGGCTGCGTTATGACGGTCGTCAGGCCATCTTGTTCGATATCGGCAATCAGCAGTTCCATATCTTCGGCGCCACCATCTGGCCTCAGGATCTCACCCTGCTCGCCTGGGTGTTCATGATTGCCGCCTTCGCTCTCTTCTTCGTGACCACCTTCCTCGGTCGGGTCTGGTGTGGCTATCTGTGCCCGCAGACGGTGTGGACCTTCATGTTCATCTGGTTCGAGGAGAAGTTCGAGGGCTCGGCCAACAAGCGTCGCAAGCTGGACGCGTCCCCCTGGAATGCTGACAAGCTGCTGCGTAAAGGCGCCAAGCACCTGGCCTGGATCCTGCTCTCCCTGGGCACGGGGCTCACCTTCGTTGCCTACTTCCAGGATGCCACTGCGCTGATACCCGAGTTCTTTACCGCCTCGGCCTCCGGCTGGGTCACCTTCTGGGTTATCTTCTTCGCGGCCTGCACCTATGGCAACGCGGGCTGGATGCGCGCCATCATGTGTATCCACATGTGCCCCTACTCCCGTTTCCAGTCCGCCATGTTCGACAAGGACACCTTCATCGTCGGTTATGACACCAAGCGCGGCGAGAACCGGGGCCCCCGTCCCCGCAAGGTGGATCCCAAGACCCTTGGCCTGGGAGATTGCATCGACTGTGATCTCTGCGTGCAGGTCTGCCCGACCGGCATCGATATCCGTGACGGTCTGCAATACGAGTGCATCAACTGCGGCGCCTGCGTCGATGCCTGTGACAACACCATGGAACGCATGGGCTACGAGAAAGGGTTGATCAGCTACACCACGGAGCACAAGCTGGAGCACGACAGCACCCATGTGGCGCGACCCAAGCTGCTGGGTTATGGCCTGGTGATGGCGATCATGCTGGGCGTATTCGTGTATAACGCCATGTCCATCATGCCCATGGGCCTGGACATCATCCGGGATCGCAACCAGCTGTTCCGCGAGAACAGTGAGGGTCTGATAGAGAACACCTATACCCTCAAGATCCTCAACAAGACCCTGCATGCCCAGGTCTTCGAGCTGGATGTGGAGGGGCTGCCCGAGCACCAGTGGTTCGGTCCACGGGAAGTGACCCTGAAGTCGGGCGAGATCTATACCTTGCCCATCAGTCTGGCCGTGGATCCCTACAACTTGAAACGGCCGGCACTGGATATCCAGTTCGTGCTCAAACGGGCCGATGCGGCCCCTGATGATGACAAGGCCGAGCTGCGCCAGGCCAGCAAATTCATCAGTCGGTTGTGAGGGTGATATGACGCAAATGGCGGGCCAGTTTCGCCAACCATTTGCCGGGGTAATGATAGAATGGGGCGCATCGGCGCCCCTTTCTCATGGTGGATCTCATGCGTTTCAACTATTCCGACCTCAATCCCGATCTCATCCTGGATGCCCTCGACCTCAGTGGTCTGCGTGTCGATTCCGGCCTCATCGAGCTCAACAGTTACGAGAACCGGGTCTACCAGTTTCAGGATGAAGATCGTCGCCGCTATGTGGTGAAGTTCTACCGCCCCGGACGCTGGAGCCGGGCCCAGATCCTGGAGGAGCATGCCTTCGCCGCCGCCTTGAACGAGGTCGAGATCCCGGTGGCGGCACCTATCCCCTTCGCGGGGGAGACGCTACTCGAGCATCAGGGCTACGGTTTCGCCATCTGGCATAGCGTCGGCGGGCGCCAGTTCGAGGTGGACAATCTGGATCAGCTGGAGTGGGTGGGGCGCTACCTGGGTCGCATCCACAGCATAGGGGCCATTCGCCCGTTCCAGCACAGGGTTCGGCTCGATGTGGAGAGCATGCTCCATGAGCCGCGTGCCCTGCTGGCGGAGGGGGAGTGGCTGCCAAGTGGCCTGGCCAAGGAGTTCTTCGGCCTGCTCGACGAGCTGACCAAGCATGTGACCGATGCGCTGCGCCTGGATGTGGCACAGATAGCCCTGCACGGCGACTGCCATCCGGGCAACATCCTCTGGCGCGATGGCCCCATGTTCGTCGATCTCGACGACAGCCGCACCGGCCCCGCCATCCAGGATCTCTGGATGCTGCTCTCGGGGGAGCGCAGCGAGCAGCTGATCCAGCTCGATACCCTGCTGGCCGGTTATGAGGAGTTCATGGATTTTGACCACCGTGAACTGGCGCTGATAGAGCCCCTGCGCGCCATGCGCATGGTGCACTACATGGGGTGGTTGGCGCGGCGCTGGGAAGATCCGGCCTTTCCCCGTCACTTCCCCTGGTTCAATACCGAGCACTACTGGCGTAGCCAGATCGCCAGCCTCCATGAGCAGCTGGCGGCCCTGAGTGCGCCTCCGCTCACCCTGACGCCGGGTTGGTGATGCCCCCGTTGCCAGTATGGTCTGCCCTGCGACCCCCCTCCTTTGCCATTGACGCCGGGAGGGGGACGCAATAGGCTTGGTCTGCTTCGGTTCTCCGGGCGTGCCTCACTGCTTCCCCTTAACAGGAAACATCATGAAAAAAATACTGTGCTTTCTTGCTGCCATGCTGATGATACCCATGGTTCACGCTGCCCCTGAGTTCAAGGAAGGCGTCAACTATGAGGTAGTCAAACAGGCTGGCAGTGCTCAGCCTGAGGTCATGGAGTTCTTCTCCTACTTCTGCCCTCACTGCTTCAAGTTCGAGCCGATCGTTGACGATCTGCAGAAGAGCCTGCCGGAAGGGGTGACCCTGAAGAAGAACCCGGTCGCCTTCCTGGGTCGCGAGATGGGTCCCGAGTTGCAGCGCGCCTATGCGGTTGCCAACCTGCTCAAGGCTGAAGACAAGCTGACTCCAGCCATCTTTGATGCCATCCACGTCAAGCGTCAGGTGCCCCAGAGCCGTAACGATGTGGAGAAAATCTTCGTCGACAACGGTGTACCGGCCGAAGAGTTCACCGGCGCCGTGGACAGCTTCGCCGTCTCCGGCATGGTGGCCCAGTTCGATCGCAACACCGAGACCTACAATGTGCGCGGCGTACCGGCCTTCCTGGTCAACGGCAAGTACATGGTGAAGATTGAATCCATCACCTCCCAGGAGCAGTTCAATCAGCTGGTGAAGTTCTTGCTCGCCAAGAAAGACTGATTAATGCCCTCTGATGAAACGCCCGCCGGTGCAAACCGGCGGGCGTTTTTTTATGGGACAAGGCGCGCCACGGGTCCGGCGGCGGCTGAACTGAGTGTCAGACCTGACAGTCCCGTTGCTGACGCGAGATGCTGGGCAAGCGGGTACGGCGACTGAGCTCCTCTGCCAGCCAGACCAGTAGCAGGATGGCAAGCAGCAGGGTGGCGGCCTGGTCGTAACGGAACAGGCTCAAGGAGACATAGAGCTGCTGTCCCAGGCCGCCGGCCCCGACCACACCGAGAATGGTGGCGGCGCGCAAGTTCATCTCGCCGCGATAGAGGCTGTAGGCCAGCCACTGCTGCCACACCATGGGTAGCAGGCCGTACCAGAAGCTGGCCAGGCGCCCGGCTCCGGCCAGCTGCAGGGCACGGCGCGGCCCCTGATCCGTATTTTCCAGCGTTTCTACGAAGAGGCGAGCTAAGACGCCCGTGGTGTGCAGGGTCAGCGCCAGCACACCGGCGACCGGACCCAGTCCCACGGCGATCACCAGCAGGCTGGCAAAGATCAGTTCGGGCACGGAACGCAGCAGGTTGAACAGCAGCCGCAGCGGCCAGAACTGGCGCGCCAGCACGGCCAGCCCCGTGGCCAGCAGGGCGCTGAGCAGAGTGCTGAGTAGCGCCATCTGCAGGGTATCGATCAGGCCACCTGCCACCAGCTTGAGGAAGGGGGGAGACCAGTCCGGTTGCAGGAATTCCGCCAGGAAGCGCCCCATGCCGCCGAGTGAGAAGCTCAGGGTGCGCCAGTCGAGCAGGGTGAAGGCCCCCAGGCTGGCGAGCAGCAGCAGGGCACCGAGCAGCATGCCGGGGGCGCGACTGTGGCGTAGCCAGGCACTCAGGCCATCGGCCAGCACCACCAGCGCCACGAAGGCCAGCAGCAGGGTCGCCACCTCACCACCGGCAAACATGCGCAGGGAGAGTTCGAGCTGCTGACCCAGGCCTCCGGCCCCCACGAAGCCCATGATGACGGAGGCGCGCAGGGCACACTCCCAGCGATAGACGGTGTAGGAGAGCAGTTCCTGGCGCACCGCAGGCAGCACGCCGTAACAGAGTGCCTGCAAGCGCCCGGCACCGCCGAGCAGCAGGGCCCGGGCTGGCTGCAGGGCGCCACTCTCCATGATCTCGTTGTAGACCTTGGCCAGCATGCCGCCATAGCTGACCGAGATGGCCAGGATAGCGGCCATGGGGCCCAGCCCCGACAGGCGGACAAACAGCAGCGCCCAGATAAGCTCGGGCAGGCTGCGCAGCAGGATGGCAACAAAGCGGAATAGCGCCCGCAAGCCATTGCGCAGCGGCGCGGGCAGGGCACCTATCCGCGACAGGGAGAGGGCACGGGAACCCAGCAGGGCGAAGGGCACCCCGAGCAGGAGGGCACCGAACAGCCCCAGGGTGGCCACGGCGAGGCTCTCCAGGGTGGCTCGCAGGGTGAGGGCGAGAAAGTCACCATCCAGGCGCGGTGGCCAGCTGTGGGCGGCGAAGTTGCCCATCTGCTGCCAGCTCTGTGGCTCGAACAGGGCGCGCCAGCTGGTGGCATCCTGCCAGAGACCATAGAGCGCCAGCAGCAGGAGCCAGCCCCAGGGACGGCGCAAGGCCTGGCCGGACGCTAGCACGACTGCGCCTGCTCTGCGTCCAGGCTGCCCGGCTGCTCGTTGCCATAGAGCTCGGCGAGCATGGCGGGGCTGACCGCCTCGGCGGCGCAGTCGAACAGGATGCGGCCCTGACGCAGGCCTATGATGCGCGGGAAGTGGCGCAGGGCCAGATCCACCGCATGAAGATTGGTGATCAGCGTACTGCCGCGTGCGGCGGCTTGTTGTTGCAGGGTGAGTATGCTGGCTTCGGCCAGCACGGGATCCAGGGCCGAGACGGGCTCATCGGCCAGCATCAGATCCGGGTTCTGATAGAGCACCCGGGCAATGCCGACCCGTTGCAGTTGGCCACCGGAGAGGGTGGCGCAGGGCTGGTACAGCTTGTCGGCCAGGGAGAGGCGCGCCAGTGCGGTGCGGGCCCCCGCGGGGTCGCAGGGACGCAGCAGGGAAAACAGGGCCTTGGGCAGGGACCATTGACCAAGCCGCCCGGCCAATACCGCCGTGATGACGGACTGGGAGGGGGGCAGGGGCGGCGCCTGCCACACCATGCCGATGCGGCTGCGCAGTCGCTGGCGTGCCCGGCTCGAGAGTTGCCAGGGATCCTGCTGCCACAGCAGCAGAGCCCCCGAATTATCGGCCCTGAGTTCGGTGGCGAGCAGGCGCAGCAGACTGGTCTTGCCCGCGCCGCTCGGCCCTATTACGGCGACCCGCTCCCCGGCGCGGATCTGCAGGCTGATCTCTGCCAGCACGGGCAGATCAGCGAACCGCAGGCTGGCCTGACGCAGGTCGACGGCAATCACTTCAGCAAACCAGCCTGGACGGCGGCGGCTTCGATACCCTGATAGTTCTCGGGCTTGGTCTCGATGAAGCGGCTGGCCCGTTGCAGTTTCAGGATCTCGGCCTGGGCAGGCACCTTGGGATCCAGGTTGAGGAAGGCCTGCTTGAGTTTGGCTTGCAGCGCCGGGTCCAGGCCACCGCGCACCGTCCAGTTGTAGTCAAAATAGGTCGGCGTGGTCCAGATCACCTTTACCTTCTTGGTGTCTACCTTGCCCTCTTCCAGCAGCTTGTCCCACACCGACGCGTTGAGCGCACCCGCGGGCACCTTGCCGGAAGCGACCCAGGCAACGGTGGCATCATGGGCGCCGGAGAAGGCGACGTGGGCGAAATCTTGCTCGGGATTGATGCCCTCTTCGGCCAGGAAGTGGCGCGGCATCAGGTGACCCGAGGTGGAGGAGGGGGAGCCGAACGCGAAGTCCTTGCCTTTCAGGTCGGCGAGGGTCTTGATGCCGCTGTCGGCGTTGGCGATGAACTTGGAGGTGAACTGGGCATCTTCGGCGCGTTGCACCAGGGGGATGACACCGTCGGCACGGCGATGAGCCTGCACATAGGTGAAACCGCCCAGCCAGGCCATGTCTATCTTGCCTGCGGCCAGGGCCTCGACCACGGCGGCGTAGTCATTGACCGGGACGAACACCACGTCACGACCGGTCTGCTCGGCCAGGTAGTCACCCAGAGGGGCGAACTTGCGTTGCAGCTCGGTCGGTACCTCGTCGGGGATGGCGGAGACCCGCAGCGGCTCGGCGGCGCTGGCACCCAGGCTGACAAAGAGGGCGGTGAGGGGAAGTATCCATTTCTTCAACATGTGATTTTCCTTTCGTAGCTAGCGGTTGGGCGGCAAGGTAATAGACAAAGAGAAGGTCCGATGGAAGTCGGACCTTGGAATGGGCATATGGTATGCATCTTGGGGCCCGGATGCCAGTTCGGCCCCCATTTATCCCGCCCTTGGCGACGCGGTACCTAGCCTGAACGACGGGATGAGGGGCTCCAGGACTCAGCGGGGCAGGTGGAAGGCCTGCTTGAGGTGGCGCACGAAGTCGGCATCCCGGCACAGGGTCTTGCCCGGGCTGTCGGAGATCTTGGCGACCGGACCGCCATTGCACTCCATCAGCTTGAAGACGATGTTCATCGGACTCACCCCCGGCAGATCGCAGGTGAGCTGGGTGCCGATGCCGAAGCTGGTGTTGATGCGGCCACGGAAGTGACGAAACAGCGCTACCGCCTTGTCGAGATTGAGGCCATCGGAGAAGACCAGGGTCTTGCTGGCGGGATTGATGCCGAGCCGTTGATAGTGGCTGATGGCCTTCTCGCCCCATACCACGGGATCGCCGGAGTCATGGCGCAGTCCTTGGTAACGACTGGCCAGCTCGAAGTCGAAGTCGTGCAGGAAGGCGTCCATGGTGATGCAGTCGGTCAGGGCGATGCCGAGGTGGCTGCTGAATTCATCCAGCCAGCTGGTGAGGGCTGCACGCTGGCTCTGGGCCAGGGGGAAACCGAGCTGCTGGTGGGCCTGGAACCATTCGTGGGCCTGGGTGCCGACTGCGGGCAACTGGTATTTCTGGGCCAGTTGATAGTTGCTGGTGCCGCGAAAACAGGGCAGGCGCTCCTTGAGACGACCGACCACGGCATCCTGTACCGCCTGGGAGAAGCGGCGGCGGGTGCCAAAGTCGATGAGATTGAAATCCTGCATCTCCTCCGGGCTCAATGTGTCTTGGAGTTTGTCGATCTTCTGATCCAGCCGCGTCAGGGCCTGGCTCACCCCGAGCTGGGGATAGCGGAAGCGGTTGCGCATCTCGCTGATGGTGGCGAGTACGGGGATCTCCCACAGGATGACATCCTGCCAGGGACCTTCGACCCGGACATTGATGCGACCATCCCGCTCGAAGACCCGTAGCAGAGAGGCGTCGAGGGGCTTGCGACGCAGGTGATCCAGGTAATCGGCGCTGAAGAAGGGGCGTTCGGCCAGGAACAGGCTCTCCGCCTTGCTCAGCCTCAGGGAACCGGCGAGACGCAGTTGTTTCTCAATCTGCCCCATCATGGGCAGCAGATCTTCCTCATTGCGGCTGTGGAACTCGGCCACTACCTCGGCGTCTGGATAGCGGTGATAGACCGCCTGCTGCATATGCAGCTTGTAAGCATCGGTGTCGAGCAGACTGGTAAGGATCGGCGGCATATCAGGCTCCCCGCAGACTGGTGGGCGCGGTGGCGCCCCCCTGCGGCATAGGTAGTTTGCAGACGCCGGTGTTGGCCAGGCTGGCGAAGATGGGTGAAGACATATCAGGCGTCCAGCAGGCGTTGCACATCGGTCAGGCTCCGGGCCAGTTCGGCCCCCGCCTCGATCATCAGGGTGTGGGCGCTGGCCACCGTCTCGGGGGCGATGCCACGGCAGGCATCGAGATGGACTATCACCCGAAAACCGGCCTGGCGCAGTTGCAACACGCTGGTCTTGACGCAGTAGTCGGTGGCCAGGCCCCCCGCCAGTACTGTGGTGACGTCCCGGCTGCGCAGAAACTCGATGAGACCGGTGCTGCGCCGTCCGGCCAGGTCGTGATAGCAGACACCATAGGGGTGCAGGTCGGGCTCTATCCCCTTCCAGACGAAGAAGTCATAGTCGATGGGGGCGGGCAAGCCGTCGAGCAGCTCGAAGCCCGGGGTGCCGGGGACGCAGTGGCTCGGCCAGCTCAGATCCACATTGGCGTGGGAAAGGGGGACGAAGGGGCGGCCCGTCGCCCAGAGGGCCCCCTCGGGGTGGGCATCCTTGCTGCCGACACGCAAGCTGGCCAGGGCGGCCTGGGCGTTGAGGGCGGCGGCGATCTCGTCCCCGCCGGGCACGGGTAGCTCGCTGGGGCACAGGGGGGTAAATCCCTTCTGCGCATCGATATCCAGGCTGGCGATGATTCCCATGAATGGCTCCTGCACATATTATCTATGTGATATTATCTACCAAACATTAATGGAAGGCGAGCGAGACGATCGAAATGCCGAGCATGAGTCTGGATATGGTGGTGCTGCGTTTGAAGGAGGAGCGGCTCGAGTTGCTTCTCGAGCCGCGCCAAAGCCCGCCTTTTGCCCACAGCTGGCAACTGCCGGCTCGGCGTATCGACGAGCGCCGGGACAGGGATCTGGACGATGCCTTGCAGCGGTTGCTGGCCGAGTGGGGCCTTGGCGTCAGCTATAGCGAACAGGTCTGTACCCTGGGGGATCAGGAACGGGATCCTCGTGGCTGGTCCACTACCCTCGTCTATCTCTGCCTGGTCGGGCCCGACATGCAGCCGAGCCGTGGCCAATGGCGCCCGCTCGCCGAGCTGGACGGAGTGACCCTGGCCTTCGATCATGCCCGCCTCATTGGCAAAGGCCTAGAGCGGCTCATGATCAAGAGCCGCTACAGCACCTTGCCGGTGCAACTGCTCGGCACCGAATTCACTCTGTCCGAGTTGCAGCGTGCCTATGAGATCATCTTGCGCACGCCGATGAACACGGCGGCATTTCGCAAGCGGATCCATCGCGCCAATATCCTGGCCGACACCGGCCGCAAACGCACCGGCAAGCAGAGGCCCGCCAGCCTCTATCGGCTCGATGCCCCGCCCTGCATACTGTTCGATCAGCTGATGCACGGCGCCGAAGCCTGAGGCCACACAGGAGAGTCATGATGGATATGAGATTGTTCCATGCCAGCCTGTTTGGGCAGTCGATGGGCCAGGTCGGTCAGCGCCGTCAACCCACCGCCAGCAAGCTGGGAGGTGAGGCATGACGGGATCGTCATCCACGCCCGCGAGAGTGCTGGTCAGCGCCTGTCTGCTTGGCCAGCCGGTACGCTATGACGGCCAGAGCAAGGGCATCATCAGCGACTGGTTGGCGAGTCTGGGGGCCGAGGGGCGCGTGCTGGCGTTCTGCCCCGAGGTAGCCGGCGGCCTGCCGACTCCGCGCCCTCCCGCCGAGCGTCAGGGGGAGCAAGTTCGTACCGGAAATGGTCTGGATGTGACCGCGGAGTTTGATCGTGGCGCCGAGCTGGCGCTGGCGCTTTGCCTGCGGGAAGGGATCCGCTTCGCCCTGCTCAAGGAGGGCAGTCCCTCCTGCGGCAGTGGCCGCATCTACAACGGCCATTTCGAGGGAGTCTCGGTGCCGGGCGAGGGCAAGACCACGGCTCTGCTGCGCCGCCATGGCATTCTGGTCTTTTCCGAGGAGCAGCTGGCCGCCTTGGCCCTTGCCCTCGTCTGAGGACGGGGGCTATCCCCGGTTGACCGCATGGCGCGGGGCGCCTGCGCTTCATCGGCCTGCCAGCGGGCCAGTATCTCATCCTTCTCGGCCCAGCGCCGATTCAAGCGTTGCTGGAAACGACGCTTGGACTCTTTGTTGTGGAAGTAGTCGCCGATCAGACTCTCGTCGATGACGTGCTCAGTGGTGCGTCCCTGAATGAGATCCAGGTGCCTCATCAGGAAGTCCTTGAAGGGGTGCCGCGGATTGTCCGGGTAGTTGAGGGTGATATCGATCAGTCCATCAAATTGGTCACCCATGGTAGCCAGGTGAAGGCCAGGCCAGCGGCCTTGGGGGCCATCAGGTGACAATAGGGTGAGCGGCTCTGGGCCTGCTTCTGCGCCGTGACTCTGGTGCCTTCGACGAAGTTGATGATGGTGGTGGGAGTGTGGCGATGCATACGTTGCGGGCGGTCTCGATATCCTTGCCGCGCAGGTGTGGATTGCGCAGCAAAAACTCCCGGGAATAACGGCGCATAAAGGGCATGTCCAGCCCCCAGCAGGCGAGCCCCAGCAGGGGGATGTAAATAAGTTCATGTTTCATGAAGAACTTGGGCACCGGCAGCTGCTTACGAAACAGATGGCCCAATACCACGATATCGGTCCAGCTCTGGTGGTTGCTGACGATGAGGTTCCAGCCCTCTTTGCGCAGCTGGCTGCTGTCTTCTATCTGCCACTCCACTCGGGTCGTCCAGCGCATTACCAGGGCATTGCCGCTTAGCCAGATCCGCATCAAGCGGTTGTTAATCCGGCAGCAGGCCAGCGCCAGCGCAGGGACCGGGCAACAGGCTTAACAAGGTCGTGTCTCATCGTTCAGCAGCTGGCTCAGAGTCTGATCCTTGTCACGCCAGATCCCGTTCAGCTACTGCTGGAAGTCATGTTGAAAGACGGGGTCGTTGAAGTAATCCCCCACCAGATGTTGTGTTATAGGCAGGAAACGAACCCTGACCCGGATAGTGCCAACCCGGCCACACATGAAATCCCAAAAACTCGGTATCCCGCCCGGGTACCCTATGGTCACGTCAACCAGCTGATGCAGCCTGCCGTCCATGGCCGCCAGGGTAAAGGCGATGCCGCCCGCTCTGGGATGGAGCAGATGGCGGTAGGGCGCCGCCTGCTTGTCATGCTTGTGGGCGGTGAAGCGGGTGCCCTCGACGAAGTTCATCACGCTCACCGGCATATGGTGAAATTTGGCACAGGCCTGCCGGGTCGTTTCTATGTCCTTTCCCTTCAGATACGGCTTCTTTTCCAGCAATTTCTTTGAATATCGCCGCATGAAGGGAAAATCGAGCGCCCACCAGGCCAGCCCGAGAAAAGGTATCCAAATCAGTTCTTTCTTCAGGAAAAACTTCAGAAAGGGGATTTTTTGATTAAAAACCCGCTGTAGCACCAGTATGTCGACCCAGGACTGATGGTTGGCAACCACCATATACCACTGGTTCAGGCTGGCGTTGTCCAGTCCGACCACCTCGAATCGGGTCTTGAGCAGGGTTTGCTGGATCAGATTGTTGACACCAATCCAGTAACCGGCACAGCCATCGAGCAGCCGATTGCAGCCGGTACGCCAGGCATTGAGGGGGACAAGCAGTTTGAGCAGGGCCAGCCCCAGCACGGGCATAAACCAGAACAGGGTATTGAAGAAATAGAGCAGGGTCGAGAGGCTGCCGCGCAGTCGCTCTATCAGCTTGTTTTGCATGGGGATGGATCCGTCTTGCTGGCTACAGGTCGATTAAGTGGTCAGATGTGTCGCCATAATATCAGCCGAGTATGGGCTAGACCAACGGGGGGGGGGGGGGTGAGGCTACATCTGCCCGGGCAGCGCGGCAGTTTAGCCGCCGCGCAGCCTGCTCAGCAGTCTGTCCATGGCGCGATACCCCAGCGCCTCGACCAGATGCGCCTTCTCGATGTTGGCCTTGCTTGCGAGATCGGCCAGGGTACGGGACACCCGCAGTATGCGATGCCAGGCGCGAATGCTGAGGCCAAGCCGCTGGATTGCTGTCTCCAAAAACTCGGCATCCTGCGCTGACAAGCGACAAACGTCTTCAATCTCCCGGCTATCTAGCAGATTATTCAACTTGCCACTGCGCGCCAGCATTCGCTCACGGGCCGCCAGCACCCGGTCGCGGATCCTGGCACTGGGCTCGCCGCGCTGGGCCTGGCCGGTCAGGCTGCCCTTGGGCAGGAGCGGCACCTCCACGGTGAGGTCGAAACGATCCAGGAAGGGGCCGGAGAGTCTGCCGAGATAGCGCAGGATCTGATCCGGACTTGCCCGGCTCAGGCCGTCACCAAAATGGCCGCAGGGGCTGGGGTTCATGGCGCCAATCAGCTGGAAACGGGCGGGGAAATCCACCTGACGGGCGGCCCGGCTGATGGTGATATGGCCCGTCTCCAGCGGCTCGCGCAGGGCATCGAGCACCTTGCGCTCGAACTCGGGCAACTCGTCAAGGAAGAGCACACCGTTGTGGGCCAGGGATATTTCACCGGGTCTGGGGTGGCTGCCGCCGCCGACCAGGGCCACCGCCGAGGCACTGTGATGGGGCGTGCGATAGGGTCTTTGGTGCCAAAGACCCTGCCTCGGGGTCAGACTGCCAATTGAATGAATGGCGGCGGTCTGCTGGGCCTCCTCTTCGCTGAGCGGCGGCAATATACCGGGCAGGCGACTGGCCAGCATGCTTTTTCCTGTGCCGGGGGGGCCTATAAACAGTAAGTTGTGGCAGCCTGCGGCGGCTATCTCCAGCGCGCGTTTGGCTTGGGATTGCCCTATGACATCTTGCAGATCTGCCACTTCAGGATCTTTGCTGTCTGGCTGAGGGATCGGCAGCGGCAACTCATATTGGCCTGCCAACCAAGCGGTCACTGCCAGCAGCTGATGGGCACAGCGTACCTTGGCATCCTGGATGAGGGCGGCCTCGATACCGTTGGCGGTGGGCACCAGCAGGGTGCGCCCCGCATCGCGGCAGGCGAGCACGGCGGGCAGCACGCCAAGCACGGGGCGGATCTCGCCGGTTAACGCCAATTCCCCTAAAAATTCATGATCTAGCAGGTATGTTGCCGGAATCTGCTTGGATGCTGCGAGAATGCCGAGGGCGATGGCTAGGTCGAAGCGCCCCCCTCCTTGGGCAGATCGGCCGGAGCCAGATTGACGGTGATGCGCTTGGCTGGAAACTCGAAGTTGCCGTTGAGCAGGGCACTGCGCACCCTGTCCCGCGACTCCTTCACCGAGGTCTCGGGCAGGCCCACCATGTTGAAGGCGGGCAGGCCATTGGAGAGGTGAACTTCCACCGTCACTTGCGGTGCCTGGATCCCCAGGCTAGCACGGCTATAAACCACAGCTAATGACATAAACCCCATCCTTGAGTTGAGTTATGTTCTGACTAACTGCAATTTGTCAGTGTTTTATACCAGTCAAATTCGACGGATATAGTTAAAATTAGTGGCTTGTAATGTAATAAATGCTTGCCTGATAAATATCGTCATGCTAGTTCTAATAGCCATTCGCGGTAACAACCGCCCAGATTTCATCGGATTTTGTGGTAGTAACTATGAACATGGCTTCCCGTTTCGTCAGCATTATTGTGGTCCTAGTGGTGATTATTATCACACCGCTCGGGGCTCGTTTAGCTGCACGGAACAAGGGATAGACCCACTACCGGACAGAACGAAACAAGCGACCCCCGAGCCTCACGGCCCGGGGGTTTTTTTTCGACCAAGGAACAGGATTTTCCCCATGAACGGCGCGCACTATTTGGTACAGGCACTCAAACAGCAGGGGGTAACCCAGGTGTTCGGTTACCCGGGCGGTGCCATCATGCCGGTCTACGATGCGCTCTATGACGGTGGACTGGCCCACCAGCTCTGCCGTCACGAGCAAGGTGCCGCCATGGCGGCTGTGGGTTATGCCCGCGCCTCCGGTCAGGTGGGGGTCTGTATCGCCACCTCGGGCCCGGGGGCCACCAACCTGGTGACCGGCCTGGCCGAGGCGTTGCTCGACTCCGTGCCCCTGGTGGCGATCAGTGGCCAGGTGGCCTGCGCGGCGGTCGGCACCGATGCCTTTCAGGAAGTGGACGTGCTCGGCATGTCTCTCTCTTGCACCAAGCACTCCTTCATGGTCACGGATACCGCCGAGCTGGGCCAGGTCATCGCAGAGGCCTTTGCTATCGCCACCTCCGGGCGCCCCGGCCCTGTCCTCATCGATTTCCCCAAGGATGTGCAGCTAGCCGCCATGCTCCCGCAATATCCCCAGCTTGCGGTGGAGGAGCCCGAACTGCTCTGCCCGCGCGCGCTGGAGACGGCCCGCGCTTTGCTGGCGGCCGCCGAGCGGCCCATGCTTTATGTCGGTGGTGGCGTGGGCATGGCCAATGCCGAGGCCCAGCTGCGTGAGTTCGCCGCAGTCACAGGCATGCCGGCGGTCACCACCCTCAAGGGGATAGGGGCGCTGGATCCTGACAGTCCCGTCTATCTGGGCATGCTGGGTATGCATGGTACCAAGGCGGCCAATTACGGGGTGCAGCAGTGCGATCTGCTGGTGGTGGTGGGGGCGCGTTTCGATGATCGGGTGACCGGCAAGCTGGAGGAGTTCGCCCCTGGCGCCAAGGTGATCCATCTGGATGTGGACGCCGCCGAGTTTGGCAAGCGTCGTGCCGCCGATGTGGGCATCAGCACCGATCTGAGGCTGGTACTGCCCGCCTTGGCCATGGCGCTCAATATTGCGCCCTGGCGGGACCACTGTGCCGCCATGGCGCGGGAATATGCGTTTCGCTACGATCATCCGGGTCAGCCCATCTATGCCCCGGCCCTGCTCAAGCAGCTCTCTAATCTGCTGCCAGAGAGCAGCGTGGTAGCCTGCGATGTCGGTCAGCACCAAATGTGGGTGGCCCAGCACATGCGTTTTACCAGCCCGCGCAACCATCTCTCCAGTGCCGGGCTCGGCACCATGGGCTTTGGTCTGCCCGCCGCCATCGGTGCCAAGATGTCCCGCTCCGAGGATGAGGTGGTGCTGGTGAGCGGTGATGGCTCCTTCATGATGAATGTGCAAGAGCTTGGCACCATACGCCGCGCCCAGCTCAAGGTGAAGATGGTACTGATCGACAACCAGCGGCTCGGCATGGTGCGTCAGTGGCAGGAGCTGTTCTTCGACGGCCGCTACAGCGAAACCATCCTCTCCGACAACCCGGATTTCATCGCCCTGGCCGCTGCCTTTGGCATCCCCGGCGAGACCATCACATGCAAGGAGGAGATAGCCCCGGCGCTGGGTCGCCTGCTGGCGAGCGAGAGCGCCTATTTGCTGCATGTCGCTATCTCAGAGGAAGAGAATGTCTGGCCCCTGGTACCACCGGGAGTCGCCAACCACAAGATGATGGAACAACGCCCATGAACCACGCCCCGCTTGCTAGCAACACGGCTCCCCTGAGCCAGGTCAACACCCTGGAGATCCACGCGAAATCCAGACCCGAAGTGATGGAACGAGTACTGCGAGTGGTGCGCCACCGCGGCTTCAATCTCAATGCCCTGCATATGGAGCAAGATTGCCAACAGCTGCGGATCACGGTTACTGTCGAGTCGACGCGTCCCATCGCGCAGCTGTGGAGTCAGCTGGTCAAGCTGGTGGACGTCTCCCGGGTTGATGCACTGGAACCGCAGCCCAGAATACACGCATAAGGAGCAGCAAGCATGTCACAGGCCACCCACCCCCAATTCATCTGGTTCAACGGCAATATGGTGCCCTGGCAAGATGCCCAGGTACACGTCATGAGTCATGCCTTGCACTACGGCTCCTCGGTGTTCGAGGGGGTGCGTGCCTACGACACCCCCAAGGGCACCTGCATCTTCCGCCTGCAGGAGCACAGTCGGCGCCTGTTCGATTCCGCCAGGATCTACTGGATGGACGTGCCCTTCAGCGAGGCCGAGGTGAACGACGCCTGTCGCGCCGTGGTCCGTGCCAATGGCCTCAAAAGCGGCTACCTGCGCCCACTCGCCTTTATCGGCAACGTAGGACTGGGGCTGCATCCGCCGCTGGATGCCAAAGCGGATCTCATCGTTGCCGCCCTGCCCTGGGGCGCCTATCTGGGGGAAGAGGGGCTGAAAAACGGGGTGGACGTGTGCGTCACCTCCTGGAATCGACTCGCTCCCAACACCATACCGACCGGGGCCAAGGCCGGCGGCAACTACCTCTCGTCACAGCTCATCAGCCGGGAGGCCAAGCGCAACGGCTATGCCGAAGGGCTGGCGCTGGACGTGAACGGCTACCTGAGCGAGGGGGCGGGGGAGAACCTCTTCCTGGTGAAGAATGGGGTACTGTTC
>NZ_AQGQ01000067.1 GCF_000388115.1 Aeromonas molluscorum 848 | reverse complement strand
TGAACAGCATGAACATGCCGATCTCGGCGCCATGTATACCTACAACTGCACAGCCCCGGATCAACTCAGCGGCCTGACCGCCAAGCTGTTCTCGGTATATCCCAGCCTCAGCAAGCTGACGGTGCAGGGCATATTGCCCAGCGGCCAGACCGCCGCCGAGCTGACCCCCACCGCCAACACAGTGAACTGGTGATCCCATGACGACTGCCGTGGTTGAGATCCAGGATCTCGCATTCGCCTGGCCTGGTCAGGGTGCCGTACTCGAACTGCCCTCTCTGCGGATAGAACAGGGGGAACGTGTCTTCATCAAGGGCCCCTCAGGTTCGGGAAAATCGACCCTGCTTGGCCTGCTGGCGGGGATCCAGATAGCCAACCAGGGCAAACTCAAGGTGCTGGGCCAGCCATTGGCCCAGCTCTCAGGTCGGGCGCGGGATCGCTTCCGCGCCGACCATTTGGGTTATATCTTCCAACAATTCAACTTGTTGCCATTTTTGAGCGTGCTGGACAATGTCACCACAGCACTCACTTTCGCGCCACAAAAGCGCGCCAGACTCCAGGGTTCGCCCGAACAAGAGGCTCGTCGCCTGCTCGGTGAACTGCAACTGCCCGGCGATGCCCTGATGCGGCCTGTCCATGCCCTGAGCATCGGCCAGCAGCAACGGGTTGCCGCCGCCCGCGCCCTCATCGGCTCACCCCAGCTGGTAATCGCCGACGAACCCACCTCGGCGCTCGATACCGACAACAGGGCCGCCTTCATCCGCCTGTTATTCGAGGAGTGCGACAAGCAGGGCAGCACCCTCATCTTCGTCAGCCACGATCCCCATCTCGAGCCCCTGTTCCCCCGGGTTGAAAACCTGCAAACACTGAACCTGAGGTCCACATGCTGAAACTTGCCCTGCAAAGTCTCTGGGCCCGCCGTCTCACCGCCGGCCTCACCCTGCTGGCAGTCGCCATCAGCGTCACCTTGCTGCTTGGAGTGGAACGGGTGCGGATGCAGGCACGCGACAGCTTCGCCAATACCGTTTCGGGTACGGATCTCATCGTCGGCGCCCGCTCCGGTCAGGTGAACCTGCTGCTCTACTCCGTGTTTCGTATCGGCAATCCCACCAATAATGTCGGCTGGGATTCCTACCAATCCATCAAGGATAAGCCCGGCATCGCCTGGACCATCCCCCTCTCCCTCGGCGACTCACACAAGGGTTTCCGAGTATTGGGCACCAATGGCGACTACTTCACGCACCTCAAATACGGTCGCCAACAAGCCCTGGCGATGCGGGAGGGGCGTCCCTTCCAGACACCGTTCGAGGCAGTGCTCGGCGCCCAGGTGGCGGCCAAGCTCGGCTACCACATAGGCCAGTCCATCGTCATCGCCCATGGCGCCGGCAATACCTCGTTCAGCCAGCATGACAACCTGCCCTTCACCGTCGTGGGCATACTGGCGCCGACGGGCACCCCCATCGATCGCACCGTGCATGTGCCGCTGGCGGGCATAGAGGCGATCCATCTGGGCTGGGACACAGGTCGCCACAGCAAGAATGTCACCGCCGATCAGGCACTGGAGCGGGATCTCACCCCCAAGACCATCACCGCCTTCATGGTGGGATTGAGCAACCGCATCCTGGCATTCCAGCTGCAGCGTACCATCAACACCTACCCGGGCGAGCCGCTGATGGCGATCCTGCCCGGGGCCGCCCTGCAGGAGCTGTGGGCCATGATGAGCGTGGCCGAGACGGCGCTCTCCGTCATCGCCGCCTTCGTGGTGGTTGCCGGTCTCATCGGCATGCTCACTACCTTGCTGGCCGGGCTCAACGAACGGCGCCGCGAGCTCGCCATACTGAGGTCCCTTGGCGCAGGCCCGGGGCACCTGTTCACCCTGCTGACTATGGAGGCCATGGCCCTGACCAGCCAGGGCATAGTGCTTGGCGTCGCCGCCCTCTATCTGGGCCAGGGGCTTGCCTCGCCCTGGCTGCTCAGCCACTATGGCCTGCAACTTGGCCTGGCACTGCCGAGCGCCTACGAATGGCAACTGCTGGGGCTGGTCTGGCTGGCGGGGGTGGTCATAGGCCTGCTGCCTGCCGCCCGTGCCTATCGCTACAGCCTGAGCGACGGCATGAGCATTCGCGTGTGAAGAATCGAGAAGGACAGAAGATGATGTTGAGACTCATGGTCATGTTGGCAAGCCTGCTGGTGTTGCCAGCCCAGGCCGCCGAACCATTCAAGACCCTGGATTGGGATGCCCTGCTGCCGCCGGGCCAAAGCGTGCTGCCACCGCCTCCGGTGCCTCATGATGGCGACATGAGCTCGGTGCCGCAGCCCGTCGGGGAGGTCAACCAGGCACTGGACGGCCAGGAGATCCGCCTGCCCGGCTTCGTGGTGCCACTGGAAGGGGATGCCAAGAAGGTCACCGCCTTCCTGCTGGTGCCCTATTTTGGCGCCTGTATTCATGTGCCGCCCCCGCCCACTAACCAGGTGGTCTATGTCAGCTACCCCAAAGGCGCCCCCGTGGATGACCTCTGGGATGCCATCTGGGTCAAGGGCAAGATCAAGACGGTGAGCACCAGCCAGGATATGGCTAACACCGGCTACAGCATGGAGGCGGTCGAGGTCGCCGTCTACGAAGAGTAATCCCGGGGATATGCTGTCGAGACGTGAACCCTCGACCATCACCATCAACCAATAGTCACCAACGCGGCCCCTCCGGGGCCGTTTTGCTAACTGAGTCCCAACCTGTCGCACGGGGGTATTACCGGTCGGGCCAACTAGAGTAACATCTGACCCCAGTCCCCCTGTGCATGGAGCCGCCATGGCCGATCTGCCCCCACCCAAGAAAGAGAGTGCCATCCTCAGCAGCCAGGAGCAGACCCTGCGCCTGGCCCGCAGCCGGGGCATAGACGGCATGCTGACCCGCAACACAGACAGCACCTTCGAGCAGAGGGCAAGCTTTCGCCAGTTGGCGGATCAGGCGGCGCGCCAGCGCAACCTGGAAGCCATCATGGTGATGGCGTCACGCCACTGCGAAGAGACCGCCGCTGGCGGCGAGATGGACAGCGACTGGCTGACCCGTTTCCTGCAACTGGCCGAGGACATCAGCATGGTGCCCATGCAGCAGTTGTGGGGCCGCATCTTCGCCATCGAGGTTGCCACTCCCGGCCGCTTTTCAATACGTGCCCTGGCCACCCTCAAGGAGATGACCCAGCGCGAAGCCATGCTGTTTCAGCGAGTCTGCGCCCTCTCCTGCCACTATGCGGGCAGCGATGAGCAGCGTCTGCTGCTGGGCCTGCACAAGGGCGCCAGCCTGCTCACCCGCGCCAAGGTGACCCGCCTTGGCCTTGGCAAATACCGGCTCCCATATGGCGCCCTGTTGCAGCTGTTCGAGCTGGGTTTGCTGCACAGGGGCGAACTGGAATCCGGTCCGCTGCCCGCCGACGGAGTGGAACTGGCGTTTGGCAACCAGCAGTGGCGCCTGCAACGCAAGCAGGCCAACATCACCCTGCTCTACTACCGCCTGACGCCTGTGGGCAATGAACTCGCCCAGCTGTTACAGGAGTCACCACTGGAGGAGTACCTGCAGGATCTGAAAACCGTGCTCGGTCAGGGGCTCACCATGGAGGTGAGCGTCACCACAGCCCCGGCCCAGGAAAACGAAGGGGTCTGATGGCCCCAGAGCCCCCCCCCATTAGGACACCCACCATTTTGAGCAAGCCTCTGCATGGCTGGCGGCGGTTACCGTGATGACGTCATGATTGAGGACTGTGGAGCAGGTAAGGAGAGATAGTTGCGGTGTTGGCTTAAAAAGCTACTTTTCAGCCACCGTCAACTTGGCATCAGAGACTTGTGCCGGGGCTCAGGGTGCGGTGCAACTCAAGGTAACGGCTGGTGACATCGTCGCTGGCCACAATGCTCTGCGTAACGCAGGCAGCGCGTCTTGTCGCCCATCACCCTGATACCCCGCCGCCGAAACAGTGTCACTTGTCGCAACCACTGCACTTCATCAAGGCTCAGCCGCTGCAAGATGGGAGCCAGCCCCTCCGGAATATGGCCCCGCTTGTCTGCTCTGATGGCACGGCCGGTCCAGTCTACCAGCATCAGATAGTCAATGAAGACACATGGCAACCCGTCCTGTTTGCCCGGGTTGGCAAACGGCAGCAACAACGGAGGCAATGTGACTTTGGGCTCCTCGTCCTCAAGACGTTGTTTGATGCTGGTGTAATCACTTTGCTCCGGCCTGTCGGCCAATGCAGCCCGGACCGGGTTCAAATCAACATAGGCCATGCAGGCCAGCAGAGCCGACTCTGTCAGCAGCGCCTGAGTTTTGAAGCGTCCTTCCCAAAAGTGGCCCTTGCAGCCATCTTCCTGATTGGCCTGTCGCGCCATGCTCTCGTTGAGCAATCGCACAAACCAGCTGATGGAGTGCAGCCGTTCACGCCACTCAGCGATAACCCCTCGAACCACTTCGAGCTCGGGCGCAATCAGGGATTCATGCTGATACCAACGCCGCACTAATGGCGGCCATTGAAACAGCGCAGCCCAGCGCTCGGCCACTTCTCGCTCGCTCCACCTCGCGGCGGTTTCGAACTCGACTTTGAGCACCAGATGATAGTGGTTGCTCATCACGGCATAGGCGCATACCCCGATGGCAAACTGGCGGGATAGTTGGCCAATCCGGTCAACCACCCACTGGCGTCGGTGCTCATAGCTATGGCCAGAATGCGCATCTTGCCCACACAAGAAAGCCCGCCGCACACAACGGCTGACCACATGGTAATAGGGCGTGTCTTGCAGGCTGATCTGGCGTGAACGCGCGATGGTCATGACACACTCCTCGACGGGCTACCCATCAAGCGAAGCTGCATGCTACGCTGCTGTCAAATTGGTGGGTGTCCCAGATTTCCCAATATTTATTTTACTAATTGGAGATGGAAAATGGGAAAAAAAGAGACCTCAAAAGGTGAAGTTGTAGCTCACATTGTTAGATCTGAATCTGTAATTAGCCTAGGTAAAGAATATGCAGAGCTGGGCATAGACGCAGCTTTAGAGTCAGGAGCACTTAAAGAAATTCCTTTTGTCAGCACAGTCGTAAGCATGTGCAATAGTATCAGCATGGTTAAAGATCATATATTTGCAACCAAGCTAATTAAATTTATTGATCAGTTATCAGACATACCACTGCACGATAGAATGATAATGATTGATAAGTTAAACGAAGATGATAAGTTCGCCGGAAAAGTAGGCACTGCACTAATTGAAATCCTCGATCGCATGGAAAGTGAAGCAAAGCCAGAATTAGCAGCAAAGTGTTTTTCTGCTTACGCCAAAGAAATTATTAACTATAGCCAACTTCGTCACATGCTTCATGCACTTGAGAGAATACCAACATTTGAAATCAATGGGATTGCACTATTTTCTCAATCAACGACAAGAGAATCACTCAACATGGAAGAGTCGACTCTATTGGCGTATGTAAATGCGGGATTAGGTGTTAATAATGGTGGTTTAGATGGAGGTGTAATAATTCCAACAGAGCTTTGTCGCTTATTTATAAGCAGCGGAATTATTCCAGCCCGTAGGTTCGAATAGCGCAGCGTATTCGGACAATCGCGAATAACCCCCCGCGATATAAGCAGGGATCGGAAGAACCCCTTGCGGGGTTGCTATCGGCAGACTTTAGGCAGCTCAAGGCTCATCGGTACCACTATAAGCTGGATTTATGGGTTTTCCGATAATGACCGACTTTTGCTTATAGTGGCTACCGCCAGCCCATCAGCGCCTGTGGTGGCCAACTGGCCCGCTGCCGGGCGCTTGTTATACGTTCTTCCGATCCAACTACAGGTAGTTCCCCTGCCTTAGCGCAGTAAGCAACTCATCCACCAACACTTCCACCGATTTACCGGCATTGAGCAGATGAATTTCCGGCCGTTCCGGCGCCTCATAGGCGGAGTCGATGCCGGTGAAGTTACGGATCTCCCCTGCCCGCGCCTTTTTGTAGAGCCCCTTGGGGTCGCGCTCTTCACAGACGGCGAGCGGCGCATCGACAAAGACCTCGACAAACTCCCCTTCACCCACGAGATTGCGCACCAGTTGCCGCTCGGCACGAAACGGCGAGATAAAGGCGGTGAGCACGATAAGGCCCGCATCCACCATGAGTTTTGCCACCTCGCCGACCCGGCGGATATTCTCCTGTCTGGCGGCATCATCGAAGCCAAGATCGCCACAGAGGCCGTGGCGCACATTGTCGCCATCGAGCAGATAGGTATGCTTGCCTTCCGCAGCCAGCGCCTGCTCCAGGGCCCCCGCCAGGGTGGATTTTCCCGCCCCGGAGAGCCCGGTAAACCAGATCACCTGCGGCTTTTGCCCCTTCAATTCAGAACGGCTCTGTTTGCTGACGGCATGGTCGTGCCACACGATATTGCTCATCTAAAACTCCTTGTTTGGCATTGACGCTGCCACGCTGAAACTCTTCTGACTTCCGCAACCAAGCTTCTGCCCATCAATGGACGGGGCTTGCCGCTGCCCACTGCTGCGCATCTCAACCTCTTGCATCGCACCCGCCTTTATCACCCGCCATCTCACATCAAAACGGAAACAGCAGGGGCACCATGATGATCACCCCAATGCTGTAGGCCAGAGACACAGGCAGGGCCAGCTTGAGGTAGTCCGGCATCTTGTAGTTGCCCGCCGCATAGACCATCAGATTGGTCTGATAGCCATAAGGCAATATAAAGCTGGAGCTGGCACCAAACAGCACCGCCAGGATGAACGGCATGGTCGAGACATCCATGCTGAGCGCCAGCTGGTAACCCATGGGGAAGGCCAGGGCGGCCGCGGCGTTGTTGCTCATCAACTCGGTCAGCACCAGGGTGAAGAAGTAGATGCCGATAAAGGCGATGATGGGGCTGGCACCATTGAACTCCCCCATCAAGGCGTCGGCAATCAACTTGGCCAGACCACTGCTCTCCAGCTGATCGGCGATGGCGAGCGCGCCGCCCACCACCAGCCAGATGTCGAGAGGAAAGCGGCGGCGGATCTCGTCCAGGGTCAGGATGCGAGTGAACAATAGCGCTACCAGCATCATGAGCAGCCCCTTGAACAGCGGCACCAGATCCAGCACCGACAGCGCCAGCACCCCGAGAAAGCCCACCACCACGGCGGCGCTGCGCTTGCCATCAAGCCGGGTCGAGGCTTCCAGTCCGCTCACCACCACAAACTCCCGGGAGAGTGACTTGTTGCTCGCAAACTTGGGGCCCGGCGCCAGCAGCAGGGTATCCCCCGCATGCAGCTCAATCTGGCCGAGGCCGCCGGTGAGCTGAGTCTCGCCCCGGCGTACCGCCAGCACCACCGCATCGAAGTGGGTGCGAAACTCGGCATCCTTGATGGATTGCCCCACCAGTCGCGAGCTGTGACTGACGATCACCTCCACCAGATGCTGACCGTTGAGCCGGTGCTGGCCATAGAGTTCCAGTCCCTTGAGCTCTTGCAGCACGCCGACGCTCTCCACGTCGCCGCAAAACAGCAGCATGTCCCCCTCGTGCAGCTCGTGCTCCGGCTGCACCGGGCAGATCACCTGACTGCCGCGAATGATCTCCGCCAGATAGAGGCTTTTGAGGCTGCGCAGCCCGTTCTCCTTGACGCTGCGCCCCGCCAGCGGCGAGCCTGCGCCCACCTTGGCTTCGAGAAAATAGCCGGATTCCCGGCTCATCTCGGTATCCTGCTCCGGCAGATAACGGGCAAACAGCAGCACGGCCGCCAGACCGGTCAGCAGGGTCCCCGCCCCCACCATGAAGAAGTCGAACATGCCAAGGGGCTCGGCCCCCATCTTGATGAGGAAGCTGTTGACGATGAGGTTGGTGGAGGTGCCGATCAGCGTCAGTACGCCACCGAAGGTGGCGGCGAAGCACATGGGCAGCAGCAGCCGGGAGGGGGCATGGTTGGGATTGCGTTTGACCGCCCCCAGCATCGAGGCCACCACGGCGGTGTTGTTGACGAAGGCCGACAGAAAGGCAGTAGAAAACCACAGCTTTACCAGCACCTTGTTGAACGACCCCGTGCCCACCAGATTGGCGAACCAGCTCATGACCCGGGTCTTCTCCACCGCCAGCGACACCAGCAGCAGCAGCACCAGGGTCAGCAGGGCGCTGTTGGTGTAACCCGCCACCACGGCGTTGATGTCCGCCAGCCCGCTCAGATAGGTGATGAGCACGGCGCCCGAGAAGAGCAGCGCCGGACGGAGTTTACCCTGGATCAACAGGATGATAAGGGCAGCCAGCAGACCCAGCACCAGGGATTGTTGCCAGGTCATGGACTTACTCCTTGCTGTTGGTGATGGTCAGCGCCTGCCAGTGGGGGAAGTGCTTGCGTACCAGTGCATTGAATTCAACTTCAAACGCGCTGTACTGGCCCTGGACCGCCTTGCCGGCCAGTCCTTCCACTATCATGCCAGCCCCGACGGTGACGTTGGTCAGCCGGTCGATCAGGATGAAGCTGCCGGTATCGCGGATATCCGTGTATGGATCAAACGCCACCGGGTCGGTCAGACTCAGCTCACACAGACCTATCTCGTTGAGCTTGAGCTCGCTGGCATCCAGCTCGTCCAGCTTGTTGATCTCGATGCGATGACGGATGACCTCCACCTGACCACGGGTCTTCTTGGTGGCCAGCTTGATGTCATAGACCCGGCCCGGTTGCAGGGACTCCTCCCCCATCCAGACGATGTGCGCCAGCACGTTCTGGGTCACTTGCGGCCGCTGGGCGGCGTCCACCAGCAGATCGCCACGGCTGATGTCGATTTCATCGGCAAAAGTCACAGTGATGGCCTGACCCGGCAGGGCATATTCCAGGTCCCCATCGAAGGTGACGATGCGGGTCACAGTGCTCTCCTTGCCGGACGGCAGCACCGCAAGCCGGTCGCCGACCCGCAGAATGCCGGAGGCCAGGGTGCCCGCGAAACCGCGAAAATCGAGGTTGGGGCGGTTGACGTACTGCACCGGCAGACGCACCGGATGACGCTCCAGCTCGCGCTCGACCTCCGCATTTTCCAGCAGGGAAAGCAGGGTCTCGCCCTGATACCAGGCCAGCTTGTCGCTCTCATTGACCACGTTGTCACCGTCCAGGGCGGAGACAGGCACTATCTGTATGGTGTCGACGTTGAGCTTTTTGGCGAATTCGCGGTAATCGGCACTGATGCGATCGAACACCTCCTGGCTGAACTCCACCAGATCCATCTTGTTGACCGCTACCACGAACTGCTTGATGCCGAGCAGGCTGGCGATAAAGCTGTGGCGACGGGTCTGATCCAGCACACCCTTGCGGGCATCGATCAGAATGATGGCCAGATCGCAGGTGGAGGCACCGGTCGCCATGTTGCGGGTGTACTGCTCGTGACCCGGGGTATCCGAGATGATGAACTTGCGCTTGGCGGTCGAGAAATAGCGGTAGGCCACGTCGATGGTGATGCCCTGCTCGCGCTCGGCCTGCAGGCCGTCCACCAGCAGCGCCAGATCCAGCTTCTCGCCGGTGGTGCCCAGCTTCTGGCTGTCGGATTCCAAGGCTTTGAGCTGATCTTCATAGATCTGCTGGGAGTCGTGCAGCAGGCGACCGATGAGAGTGCTCTTGCCGTCATCCACGCTGCCGCAGGTGAGAAAACGCAGCAGGCTCTTGTGCTGCTGGGCATACAGGTAGGCTTCAATGCCCTGTTCGCTGATGGCGGTCTGAATATGGTTGTTCATGATGCGATTCCTTAGAACATTTTTTTAGAAATAGCCCTGACGCTTCTTCTGCTCCATGGAGCCGGCCTGATCGTGGTCGATGAGCCGCCCCTGCCGCTCGCTCGAGGTGGTGATCAGCATCTCCTCGATGATCTCCGGCAGTGTGGTGGCATTGGATTCGATGGCGCCGGTCAGCGGGTAGCAACCCAGGGTGCGAAAACGCACCAGCTCCTGCTTCACCTCGTCATCCGGGCCTATGGGCATGCGCTCGTCATCCACCATGATCTTGATGCCACTGCGCTCCACCACCGGACGCATGGCGGCAAAGTAGAGCGGCACTATGTCGATGTTTTCCAGATAGATGTATTGCCAGATGTCGAGCTCGGTCCAGTTGGAGAGCGGGAACACCCGGATGCTCTCCCCCTTGTTGACCTGGCTGTTGTAGACGCGCCACAGCTCGGGCCGCTGGTTCTTGGGGTCCCAGCGGTGAGACTTGTCACGGAAGGAGTAGACCCGCTCCTTGGCCCGGGACTTCTCCTCGTCGCGGCGCGCCCCGCCGAAGGCGGCATCGAAGCCGTATTTGTTGAGCGCCTGCTTGAGCCCCTCGGTCTTCATGATGTCGGTGTGCTTGCCGCTGCCATGCACGAAGGGGTTGATGTCCATGGCCAGACCGTCCGGGTTCTTGTGGACAATGAGATCCAGCCCGTATTTCTCGGCGGTTTCGTCCCGGAACTTGATCATCTCCTTGAACTTCCAGTTGGTGTCCACATGGAGCAGGGGGAAGGGGATCTTGCCCGGGTAGAAGGCCTTGCGGGCCAGGTGCAACATGACGGAGGAGTCCTTGCCGATGGAGTACATCATCACCGGGTTCTCAAATTCGGCAGCCACCTCGCGGATGATGTGGATGCTCTCGGCTTCCAGCTGCTGCAAATGGGTCAATCTTTCACGGTCCATGTCGGGTCCTCTGGTCTGGCTAACGCGCGTGGTCAGAGCGCGGTTCGGGTTCAGTTCGATAAGGCTCAGGCCTCACCGGCAAATCAAGTCGGGTGGGTCAGGCCAGGCTGACCAGCTTCAGGTCGCAGCCACGTGGCTCGCCGTTTTGCTCATCGTTTATCTCTGCGCTTTTCTCGCCACTTTTCTCGCCAAACCAGGCGAGTCGGTCACGCAGTGACACCACCTCGCCAATGACGATGAGCGAGGGGCTTGCCGCATGCCGGGCCAAGGTGGCCAGCTCCCCCAGGGTACCGGTCAATACCTTCTGCCGGGTCTGGGTGCCGCGCTCTATGATGGCAATCGGCGTCTGCGGCTGGCGGCCATGGTCAATCAGCTGCTGCTGGATATGTTCGGATCGCATCAGCCCCATGTAGATAACCAGAGTCTGGTTGGTGGCCGCGAGCTGCTGCCAGTCAGGCTCCTTGCCCGCTTTCTGGCAGTGGCCAGTAATGAAGACGGCGCTCTGGGCATGGTCGCGGTGGGTGAGCGGTATGCCCGCATAGGCAGTGGCGCCAGCGGCGGCCGTGATGCCGGGCACCACCGAGAAGGGGATCCCCTCGTCTGCCAGCACCTCCAGCTCCTCACCGCCGCGACCAAACATGAAGGGATCGCCCCCCTTGAGACGCACCACCCGGTTGCCCGCCTTGGCGTATTGCACCAAGAGGCGGTTGGTTTCGTCCTGGGGCACGCTGTGATCGCCCGCCTTCTTGCCCACCGAGATCAGGGTGGCATCCCGGCGCACCAGATCCAGGATTTCGGGGGAGACCAGCTGGTCATAAAGCACCACTTCCGCCTGCTGGATCTGCTGCAACCCCTTGAGGGTCAGCAAGCCAGGATCGCCGGGGCCCGCACCCACCAGCACCACCTCGCCCAGCTCGCGCTGCGCCTTGTCCAGCCCCTCATTGAGCCACGCTTCGGCACGCTGCCAATCCTGCTTCTCGATGAGGCCAGCCAGGGCATTGGAGGCAAAGGCCCGCTCCCAGAAGCGGCGGCGGTCGGAGATCGAACTCAGCAACTCTTTGGCGCGATGACGCACTCGCCCCGAAAGCTCGGCCAATCCGCCCAGATGCCTAGGCAGCAGGCTTTCGAGCCGCTCGCGCAAGAGGCGCACCAGTACAGGAGCCTTGCCACCGCTGGAGACAGCCACCATGATGGGGGAGCGGTCTATGATGGAGGGGAAGATAAAGCTGGAGCGCGCAGGGTCATCGACCAGGTTGACGAACAGACCCAGTTCGGTCGCGCTCTCATAGACAAGGGCATTGACGTCGTTATCGTCGGTGGCGGCCACCACCAGCAGTTGACCCGCAAGATGGGCTGGCTCAAACCGCACTGGCAGATGGTTGAAACGGCCAGCCAGTTCATCAAATTCAGAGGCCAGGACAGGGGAAACCAGCGTCAGTCTGGCACCCGCCGCCAGCAGCAGGCGAGCCTTGCGCAGGGCCACTTCACCGCCGCCGACCAGCAATACGGGACGGCCTTCCAACCGGGCAAACATAGGTAAGTAATCCATCTCGACGCATCCCTTGAAACTGCTTAACTCAGGGGACTATAGGCAGGCTTACTTATCCCTCAAAATAATAAAAAATGCTTTTTAAGACGTTTTAGTAATTAAAAACTGCCGCTAAGCGAGCCAGAATAAACCCAAGCTTGTGGTGTTTCAGGCTAAGGCATAGGCTAGTGCCTGTGTTTCATAAGGAGCTGATAATGAATGAGTCACTGATAGTCCTAGGGATTTTCGTCTTCTTGGTAATAGCGACCCTGGGAGCCGGCATCAAGATAGTGCCTCAAGGCTACAACTGGACAGTTGAACGCTTCGGACGCTATACCCGCACCCTGTCACCCGGTCTGAACCTGCTGATCCCCTATGTCGACCGCGTGGGGCACAAGATCATCATGATGGAGCAGGTACTCGACATCGCCGCCCAGGAGGTCATCTCCCGGGATAACGCCAACGTCACCATAGACGCCATCAGCTTCGTGCAAGTGGTCGACGCCCGCAAGGCAGCCTATGAGGTCAACGACCTCATCAGCGCCATCCGCAATCTGACCATGACCAACATGCGGACCGTGCTCGGTGCCATGGAGCTCGACGAGATGCTCTCCCAGCGCGACACCATCAACGAGAAGCTGCTGCGCACCATGGATGCCGCCACCGCCCCCTGGGGCATCAAGGTGACCCGGATCGAGATCAAGGATGTCCGCCCCCCCCTGGCACTGGTCGAAGCCATGAATGCCCAGATGAAGGCCGAGCGCCAGAAACGGGCCGAGGTGCTGGAGGCTGAAGGGGTACGTCAATCCAAGATCCTCAAAGCCGAGGGGGAGAAACAGTCCCAGATCCTCAAGGCCGAGGGTGAGCGTCAGGCCGCCTTCCTCGCCGCAGAGGCACGGGAGCGGGCCGCCGAGGCCGAAGCCAAGGCGACTCACATGGTCTCCAAAGCCATCGCCGAGGGGGACATGCAGGCCATCAACTACTTCGTGGCCCAGAAGTACACGGAAGCACTGGCCCGGATCGGCGAAGGCCCCAACAGCAAGATCATCATGATGCCGCTGGAAGCGGGCAGCCTGATTGGCTCCGTGGCTGGCATGGCCGAGCTGTTCAACAAGGGCGATAAAAAATGACAGCGCTGCTGGTGAGCCTGACCCACTGGCACTGGCTGGGACTGGGCTTCGTGCTGCTCGCCATCGAGGTACTGGGGTCGGTGGGCTTCCTGCTCTGGACCGGCATTGCGGCGCTGGAGGTGGGTCTGCTGCTGCTGATCTGGCCCTTCGGCTGGCAGTTGCAATTGCTGCTGTTCGCCCTGCAATCCCTGATCACCACCTGGGCCTGGTGGCGTTGGCAACACGCTCGCGACCGATCTAGCCGTGATGCGGCGGCCCCCATCAACGAACGGATGCACAGCTATCTGGGCCGGGAGCTGACGCTGCTTGATGATGTCAGCCAGGGGATGAGCCGGGTTCATCTGGATGACACTGTCTGGACGGTGCGCTGTGCCAGCAACCTGGCCGCCGGTAGCCGGGTCAAGGTGGTGGGCACAGACTCCCACATCTTGCTGGTCGATCCCCTGCCCTGACCGCCGGGATAAATGACAAGCCAATAAAAAGGGCTCCACGGAGCCCTTTGTCATGATGCCAGCTGGCTGGCATCCACTCGGCGATTCGCGATAGCGCTAGAGACTGCCGCCATCGAGCGCGGCCTTGAGCAGATCCTTCCAGCTCAATATCCCGACCAGCTGCCCCTGCTCGAGCACCGGCAGGCAAGATACCTTCTTGTCCAGCATCAGCCGGGCAGCATAGGCCAGGGTCTGGTGAGAGGAGATGGTGACAGGATCCCGAGTCATGATCTGGTGAGCGCGGCGATTGAGGGTTTCGGTATCGCGGCTCTGCTCGGCGGCAGAATCCAGATAGGGACTCAGCGCCTGGAGCAGATCCCGATCGGAGATGATGCCAATCAGCTTCCCCTCTTCGATGACCAGCAAATGGCGAAACTTGGCCTGCTCGAAAATATCCTTGATGACACTCAGGCGATCGTCCATCTCAACGGTCACCACGCGGCTAGTCATGATGGTTTCAACCTGCATGGCAGACTCCTTATCCAGGGGCCGGGATACCTATCCCGACGGCGGGGCCTGGGACAACACCGTCCAGACTTCCCTTTTATGACATCTTTATCGGCGCCGCACCAGTCGGCTCAAGTGCAAAACGGCGTCATTTCACGTAACATCCCGTCAGTTTCATCCCCGGTTCCCGAACGCGCAGATCCCTGTCATGGTAATATCTGCACCGGTTTTATTCTTCATTTTCGAGCAAGCAGATCCCACCCATGATAGTTGCCAGTCAAATCGAACTGATCCGCGGCGGCCGCAAGCTGCTGGACAACGCCTCCGCCACCATACATCCGGGCCACAAGGTGGGCCTGGTCGGCAAGAACGGTTGTGGCAAGTCCACCTTCTTCGCCCTGGTCCGTGGCGAGCTTTCCATAGACAGCGGCAGCTTCTCCCTGCCCGTCGGCTGGCAGATAGCCGGTGTCGCCCAGGAGACCCCGGCCCTGGACTGCTCGGCCCTCGACTACGTGATCGACGGCGACAAGGAGTTTCGCGCCCTCGAAGCCCAGCTCGCCCGGGCCGAGCAGGATGACAATGGCCTGCTGGTGGCCGAGCTGCACGGCAAGCTCGACACCATAGGTGCCTACAGCATCCGCGCCCGCGCGGCCGAGCTGCTCCACGGCCTTGGCTTTAGCGATGAGCAGCTAGGTTCGCCGGTGCGCAGCTTCTCCGGTGGCTGGCGTATGCGCCTGAACCTGGCCCAGGCGCTGCTCTGTCGCTCGGATCTGCTCTTGCTCGATGAACCGACCAACCACCTGGACTTGGATGCCGTCATCTGGCTGGAGAGGTGGCTCAAGGGCTATCAGGGCACACTGGTGCTCATCTCTCACGACCGGGATTTTCTCGATTCCGTCATCAATCGCATCATCCATATCGAGAATGGCCGCCTCAACGAATACACCGGGGGTTACTCAGACTTCGAACTGCAACGGGCCGAACAGCTGGCCCAGCAGCAGTCCATGTATGAGAAGCAGCAGCGGGAAATGTCCCACATGCAGGACTATGTGGACAGATTCCGCTACAAGGCCTCCAAGGCCCGTCAGGCCCAGAGTCGCCTCAAGGCCATGGAGCGGATGGAGAAGATCCTGCCTGCCCACGCCGATTCCGAATTCAGTTTCGAGTTTCGCGAGCCCTCCGCCCTGCCGACCCCACTCATCGTCATGGAGAACCTCAGTGCCGGTTATGGCGACAAGGTGATCCTGGAGAAGATCAAACTCAATCTGGTTCCGGGTTCCCGTATCGGCCTGCTGGGCCGTAACGGCGCCGGCAAATCCACCTTCATCAAGATGCTGTCGGGCACCAATCCGCCGCTGTCTGGCAAGCTGGAGGTGAGCGCCGGGGTCAGCATCGGCTACTTCGCCCAGCATCAGCTCGAGACGTTGCGACTCGACGATACCCCCCTCGATCACCTTGCCCGTCTCGCCCCGGACAAGACCGAGCAGGAGCTGCGCAACTATCTGGGCAGCTTCGGCTTTCACGGCGACAAGGCGCTGGACAAGGTGGCGCCCTTCTCCGGCGGCGAAAAGGCACGGCTGGTGCTGGCCCTCGTCACCTGGCAAAAACCGAACCTCTTGCTGCTCGATGAGCCGACCAACCACCTGGATCTGGAGATGCGCCACGCTCTGACCATGGCGCTGCAAGGTTTCGAGGGGGCCATGGTGGTGGTTTCCCACGACCGTCACCTGCTGCGCACCACCACGGATGACTTCTATCTGGTACACGGTGGCCGGGTCGAGGCGTTCGATGGCGACCTTGACGACTACCACAAGTGGCTCGGTGAGCAGGAGAAAGAGGCCAACGCCAAACCCGGCGACGGGCTGGTGACCGCCAACTCGGCCCTGGGGCGCAAGGATCAGAAGCGACGCGAGGCGGAGTTCCGTCAGCAAACCCGGCCCCTGCGCCAGAAGCTTGAAAAACTGGAAGCGAGCATGGAGAAACTGCAAGGCAAGCTGGCCGCAGTGGAAGCGCAGCTCGCCGATCCCGCCATCTACGAAGAGAGTGCCAAGGCGCGTCTCTCCGAGCTGCTCAAATCCCAGGGCCCCATCAAGGAGGAGCTGGACGAGGTGGAGATGGCGTGGATGGCCCTCAGTGAAGAGCTGGAAACCATGGAGTCAGCCTTCTTTGAGCAATGACCTGATGAGCGGCGGCAGTGGCCTGCCCAGCCCGCTGCGCTTCTGGCACTGGAGCGGCAAGCTCTATGGCAGCCGCAGCCAGGACTGGCTCACCGTGCAGAGCCAAGGGGGCAACGTCAACCTTGCCCTGCTGCTGCATTGGCTGGATCTCGCCGAACTCAGCGTGGATCTCACCGAGCTGCAACCCGCGCTGATGCAGACCGAAGCCGTGCTCGCCCCCTGGCGTGCCCTGCGCCAATGCGCCAAGTCGCGGCTGGACGAGGATGAGTATCAGGCCATGCTGGCCCATGAACTGGAGCTGGAACAACTGCAGCAAGGTGTGCTGCTGCAGTGTCTGCGCGCCTCGCCCCCACGCCGGGAGCCAGGCCACAATTTGATGAACTACCTGACTTTATTGGGCGCCGAACAGGGGCCATTGAGAGATCTAATATGCTGAGCTATCGCCACGCCTTCCACGCCGGTAATCACGCCGACGTCCTCAAACATGCCGTACAGGCCCTGATCATCGAGTCTCTCAAGAAGAAGGAGAAACCCTTCATCGTGCTCGATACCCATGCCGGTGGTGGCTTGTACGACCTGCGCGGCGACTGGTCCCAGAAGAAGGCCGAGTATGCCGACGGCATAGGACGGCTGTGGGAAGAGCGGAGCGACTGGGCGCCCATGGCCCCCTATCTCGGCGTCATCGAAGAGATGAATAGCGATGGTCAGCTGCACTACTACCCGGGCTCGCCGGAGCTGTCGCGCCGCCTTATCCGCGAGCAGGACAAGCTGGCGCTGATGGAGCTGCACAACAACGAGGTGGAGGACCTGCGCGCCAACATGGGCTATGACCCCCGTGTCGCCGTCCACCATCGCGACGGTTTCGAGGGGCTGGTGGCCCTGCTGCCGCCGACTCCGCGCCGCGGCCTGGTGCTGATCGACCCACCGTACGAACTGAAGGAAGACTACTTTGCCGTGGTCGATACCCTGAAAAAGGCGCAGAAGCGCTGGGCGACCGGCATCTATGCCCTCTGGTATCCCATCCTCGGGCAGGAGGCGGACAAGTCGCGCGACATGCTCAGGGCCATCAAGCGGGAAAACTTCGGTAACGTCCTGGTGGCGGAGCTGGAAGTGGCCGGTCAGACCGCCGACTGGGGCATGAACGGCTCCGGCATGCTGATCGTCAGCCCCCCCTGGCTGCTGGATGAGCAGATCGAAGCCTTCCTCAAGCCCCTGTGCGCCAAACTGGCCCAGGGCGCCGGCGCCCAGTACAGGGTCGAGTGGCTCAACAAGGCCGAGGATTAATCCCCGCGCCCACGCAGCAACCGAGCTTAAAAACAAAAAGCCCCATCATGGGGCTTTTTCTATTGGTGCGGCGGCCTGTGTTTGTGCGACAACCTGTGCAGCCCTTATGCGCGGGCGGGCAGATCCTGTTTCAGCGCCAATATCAGCAAGGCCAATATGGCAAAGGGCGGTGCCAGGCAAAGCAGCACGCACAGGAAGGTGACAAGCACAGGATGGCGGCTCTTGCGACGGGCCAGTCGCCAGGCCACGACGCCGACGACGATCATCAGCAGCAGGGCGAACAGCACAAACAGGTTGGAGTTGATGGTCATGAAAGCTCCTTTTTCATGGCGAAAGCCCAGTCTGGCTGCGTTGCGGACAGCGAACTACACCCCACCATGATGGTGGAATACTCCCCTTTGATAGGTAATCCCTATTCAGCCAATAGATGAGAATAGTTTTCATTTATAGTGATTGTGGTGGATACTGCTGTCATCACCAGAGGGAGTCACCATCATGAAAAAACCATCAGCTTTGCCATCCTGCACTTCGGTGTCGCCTTTACCGTGGCTTACCTGCTGACCGGTGAGCTGCTGACTGCCAGCCTGATCGCCCTGATCGAGCCTGCCGTCAACACGGTCGCTTTCTACTTCCACGATCAGGCCTGGAACAGATTCAAGCCGGGTCACAGCCTGAATGCCAAGACCAGCAGCTTTGCCCTGGTGCACTTCTCGGTGGCGTTCGGCGTCGCCTACCTGCTGAGCGGCGAGTTGATCACCGGCGGCGTGATGGCACTGATCGAACCTGCCATCAACACGGTTGTCTTCTTCTTCCACGAGCGTCTGTGGCGCGCCCGCCAGCAACTGGCGCTGGCATAAGAGAAGAGCGCAAGTTCTGCCAAACGGGGCCGCCCGGCGCGAAAAGCGCTCGGCGGCCCCGCTGCATTATGTTGTAGAGTGTGCTGTAGTAACCGGATATCCCACTCTTTTTACTGGAGTCTTTCCGATGAACAAGCTGCTGCTTGGCCCCCTTCTCTTTGCCCCTCTGCTGGCCTGTGCCGCTACCCCTTCCTTTGACTGTGCCAAGGCGAAGGGCGCCACCGAAACCCTGATCTGTAAGGATGCCGGGCTGGCGGCACTCGACAACGAACTGGCCGCCCTCTACCCAAAGGCGCTCGCCGACCTCTCCCAAGAGCAGCTCAAAACGGAGAAGGCCATGCAGCGCGGCTGGATCAAGGGTCGCAACGACTGCTGGAAGGCCAAGGATCTGCGCCAGTGCGTGGAAGAGAGCTACCAGCTGCGGATCACTGAGTTGCAGATAAAGGGGGGTCAGTTGATGGTGCCGACGCCGGTCGATTACCAGTGCGGCAAAGACGTCAGCCTCTCGACCTACTTCTATAACGACGCCAAGCTGCCCGCCGCCGTGATCAACCTGAGCGAAGGGGACAGCCAGCAACAGGTGCTCGCCTATGAAGCCCCCAGCGCCAGCGGCGCCCGTTATGAAGGCCAAAACCTCGCGCTCTTCACCAAGGGCAACGACGCCAGCCTGGAGCGTTACGGCCAGCCGACGCTTAGCTGTACTGAGATCCCGACCAAGGGCAACTGACCGCAGTACGGGGGCCGCCAGCAAGCGGCCCCCTTGCCGACCACAATCGCGCCCCGCTATGCCAGAGGGTGGCCTCAGCCATCCAGAGTCACACACTCGCTAGTGCCGTCTTTCGAAAACGCCTCCCACAACTCCCCACCATCTATCGATCACACCACCTTATTTATTAATTTGTTGATCCTGCCCAGAAATCTTCTATCTCGTCCTTCCCCTCCGCACCACACCCGCTAACATACCCGATTGGCAACACACGCCTCATCGGAGTCACCCATGAGCCACGCCAACCCTCACCTCTTGGTCAAAAGCAGCACACTGGAGGCTGAAATTCAGGGGCGGTAGCTATGCCGGCGTTTGCTATGGCCAAGGTCACACTGCTTTTCTATACAGTCGTCATGGTTGTGCAAAAAGAAGAGGTCAAGGGAATACAATCAGCTTCAGAGGTAGGCAGGTAACTCATTGATTTAAAATATTATTTATAAACTCCTGAATCAAGGTGAAGCGGAGTTAGATAGAAGGCGGTATTAATGTGTTA
>NZ_AQGQ01000066.1 GCF_000388115.1 Aeromonas molluscorum 848 | reverse complement strand
AGCGTCGCCCAGCAGCTGCAAGGCTGGCAGAACCATCTGAGCGAGAATGCCGATATCCAGCTCTACGGCTGCCGGGTCGGCGCCGGCGACTCAGGCCAGGCCCTGGTCAGTGCCCTGGCCAAGTGGACCGGGGCCGATGTGGCTGCCTCTAGCGACGATACCGGCGCCAGCAACAAGGGAGGAGATTGGGATCTGGAGGTGCGCAGCGGCCTTATCGATCAACCGCTGGCCCTCAGCCGGGAAGCCGTGCAAGGTTTCGACAGCCTGCTCGCCAACGCCAGTCCCGAGACCAGCCTGCCAACGGGCAGCGGCACTGTTCTGCTGGGTGATACCTTCGAGTTCACGGTGAATCTGAGCAATGGTTCCAGCCAGATTGGCTATGCCCCCTATGTGGATCTCTACCTGCCCAGCACGGGCAAGGATGGCGACGATGGCATCAGCTTCGTCAAGGCAACCTATCTGGATCAGACCCTGAAGTTCCATCAGGTCGTCTTCGACGCTTCCGGCAACGCAGCCCACCCGCTCGCGGTCGACAGCAATGGCAACCCGCTCATCATCAGGGCGGCCGATGTCGGGCTCAGGGCCGGGGATACCATGATAGTGCTGGAGATCCCCTTTGGCAGCCTGAGCCAGGGCCAGCCGGACATTGCCATCGAGGTCACGGCGCGGCTGAGCAATCTGGCCGACACCAGCTACTCCAATGGCTCGCCGAGCCTCATCATAGGCACCCGCAGCGGCTTCCAGTACGGCAATGACTCCCTCAACAACCCCCAGAGCGACCCCAGCCTGGTCGAGAGCAGCATCCACAACTTTGTGGTCAACCCGACGGTAATCAGCTTCGAACAAAGCCTGGACATGCGGGAAGGGGAGACGGCCACCGGCCCCAACTTCGGTCATACCCTGACCCTGACCGCCATTCCGGCCGACGGCCAACCTTTGAGCAATGTGGTCATCACCCAGACCCTGCCAGCCAATATGCAGGTGACCGCCATCATCCCCGGTGCCAACGGCACCCTGACCTCCATCACCCTCTCCGATGGCCGTGTCATCACCAATCCAACCTTGATGAATGAGGCCATCAATAGTGACAGCCTCTTCATCAGCGCCTTCACGGTCGAATACAGCACCCTGACCAGCGCCACCGATACCCTGGTCAAGTTTTACGTGCCCGATGCCGATGCCAACGGCCAGCAGGTGATAGATCCCAACAGCGGCGATGCGGTACAGATAGTCATCGATGCCCCGACTGCCAGCGGCGAATGGGTTCCCCTCGACCCCAGGGATCTGACGGCACCGGCCACCAGCATAGATTTCGCAGGCCAGGGCGACATAGTCACCTTCACCGCCCGATCCATCGCCCTGCAAAAAGATGTCACCCTGAGCGTCGATGGCGGCAAGGCGGGTATCAGCCCGGGGGATACCCTGGATTACAGCGTCAAGATGGCGCTGTCTGACTACTTTGCCTTCGGAAAAACTATCTTTGGCGAGGGTCAGTTTGTCGTGACCGACACCCTGAGCGATGGTCAGACGCTGACCGACTTTCCGACGCTGACCCTGACCCGCAACGGGGTCAGTGAAACCATCGCGCTGGTCTACAGCCAGACCCTCAATGCCGATGGCACCACCAGCATCACCTTCGACATAGGCCAGTCCCTGGCCAACGCCTTCCCGCTGATGAGCTGGCTGGCTGGCGATCTCGCCTTTGACACTGACCAGCAGGGCGCCACGCTGGCACTGTTGAGCTATAGCGCCCTGATCAGCCAAAGCTATACCCCCCCGGCCGGAAACCCCCAAAGCGAGATCAATGAGGGCGACGTAATTGGCAACAGTGCCAGCGTCACCGCCACCATAGTAGAGAGCAATGTCAACCTGACCGGTGGTAGCGAGTCTGACAGCTCCCAGACCACCACCCGTATCCCCACCAGCCAGGTCGCCATCGACCTCACCGATATCAATGGCGGCGGTCATCCGGGGGGCGCCGTCGAACTTCATCCCGGCGATGATGTCACCTTCCAGCTCAGTTACGATCTGGTCACCGGGGATTATGAGCAGTTCAAACTCACCGTTTATCTGCCCCTGCCACTGTTCGATGTCAGCGGGATCAACTGGACGGAAGGCACAGGCGCCGGTCAGTGGCACTTCGGCAGTGGTGATACCAACCTGGGCAACATCGTCAGTGTCACCAATGGCCCGGGCAACTCCCTCATCTTCGACTTTGGCAACTATGCCACCAGCGACCTGAACGGCAGCCGTATCGAGATAGCCTTTACCCTGACGGTCGGCGATCAACCCTTCGCCGATCAGCGCGCACTCGATGTGCTTGCCCAGTCAAGCCAGGTCACCACCCTGGACAAGACTCAGCTCAGCAGCTCGGATGTCACCGTCATCACCTCCGTCGCCGAACCGGATCTCGCCATCGGCCACGGCGTCGTCTCTTCCAGCAACGGCACAGTCTCCGGTGCCACTGGCGCCTGGAATCCCCCCGGCTCTGGCGGCATGCCTTTCACTGCCCCAGTGACCGATATCAGCGCGGTGAATGGCGATGTCACCGACATAGACGGCGCTGATGCCCTGCGCCTGTCCACCGCCATCGAGAACCGCGGCGGTGGTGGCGCCTTCGATGTGGTCACCAGCATCAATTTGCCCAGCGGCCTCTCCTTCGTGAATGGCTCCCTGGCCGATGCCAACCTGACGATTTATCGCGGCGATGGCACCTTGCTGGTGCTGGGCACCGATTACCAGGTCAGCGGCAATACCATCAGCTTCCTCGATGCGGGGGGCCAAGCCACTCTGCTGGCAGGACGGGATGGTTCAGACGCCGACGTGCTTGGCAGCAACCTCGTCATCATCACTTACGATGTGCAGGTCGCCGATGACATCAAGGCCAGCAGCACCCTGGAAACCAGCGCCGTGCTCAGCAACTACGCCAGCATAGATAACGGCAACGATTTTACCCCCACGGACTTGACCGACACGGCGGGCCAGCAGATCGCCGCCCCCACCCTCACCATCGACTTCACCGGTGGCGATGCGGGCAACGCCTCCAGCGCCGGTCACACCTCGGGTGCCAATCTGGTGATCGGCGAGAGCATGGGTTACGACATAGTGGTGAAACTGCCGGAGGGGAGCACCCAGCAGCTCAGCATCGACGACCTCATTCCCCCCGGCTTCAAGCTCGATACCAGCTACAACGGGGGCAAGGGATACGAACTCATCACCACCGGATTTGGCGGTTCGGTGAGCGACCCCACCTTGAGCGGATCCGGACTGGGCACCAATGACGCCGATGCCCGGTTCAGCTTCACCGTCAGCAGCGCCGATGCCGACAACAACGAAGATAACAACAGCTTCACCATCCGGGTGCGCCTCATCGCCGATAACGTCGCTAGCAACCAGGATGGCGTCACGCTCAGCAATGGCGCCGTCCTGCACTACCAGGATCCCGATGGTGATGTGGCGGGAGGCAGCGCCCAACTGCGTGATGTCACTGCGACCCCGGCCCCCAATGCCATCATTCAGGAGCCCAGGCTCACCATCAGCCAGGATCTGGTGAACCCTCCTCCCGAATACGGTTTCGAACAAGGGGATCTCGTCACAGTACAGATAGTGGTAGACAACAGCGGCCCGCTGGATGCCTTCGACATTCGGTTTACCGATAATCTGCCCGAGCAACTGAACAACTACACGCTGCTCTCCGTCTTCTATGACGGCATCGATGTCACAAGCCAGTTCGAGATAGTGAATAACGTGCTGCAGACCAAGGCGGATGCCGATCTGGATATCGCGGTTGGCAAGCAGCTGGTTGTGAACGTCAGCGGCGTGGTGTTGGCCACCGCCACCGATTTTGCCCAGATCAACAACCAGGCCGAGGTGCAGTGGACCAGCCTGGACGGCAGCGTCGGCACCAGTGCAGACCCAACTGGCGAGCGGACCGGCGCCGATGGTGTGCCGGGCAACGGCATCCTCAATGACTATCGCGCCGTCAGCCAGGGGTTGATCCCCATCGCCAGCGGCATCCTCATCTCCCGGGTGGGCGGGGTGACCGAAACCGGCGGTGGCGCCACGGATGCCATCAATGAGCAGGTGACGGTGGGCGAGATCATCCGCTACAAAGTGGTTGCCCTGATCCCGGAGGGGAACAACGACAACTATGAACTGCGCATAAGCCTGCCCAAGGGACTCAGTTTCCTCGACAAGGATCAGGTACGTCTGGCCTTCATCTCCAATGGCGGGGGGCTCAGCAGCAGCCTGGACGGCAGCGCTATCACCAACGCCGACGTGATTGGCAATGGCAGCAGCAGCGAAGCCCAAGCCATCTCCCCCACCCTGGCCAGCGAGCTGCAAGGCATGCTGGACGCCGGTCAGATCGAGATAGTGACCGATGCCGATGGCAATCAGACCATCATCTTCCGCCTGGGCGACATCAGCAACCTGGACTCGGACAGTGACCTTGAAGGGATCGCCATCGAGTTCAACGTACGGGTTGATAACATACTGAGCAATCAGGCTGGCACTCAGCTCGGCGTCATCGCCAAGGACTATGTGGGCGCTGATGCCAACAACCTGACCCAGCGCGGCACCAGCCAGACTATCTATCAGGACATCATCGAACCTGCCTTGGGTAGCCTGGACAAGACGGTGGTTGGCTTTAATGCCAATCCGGGCAGCAACACTGGCAGTGCCAGCGTCCAGATAAGCTTCGAGCAAACTGGCACCATGACGGCCTTTGAGCCGCGCCTGACCGATGGCTTCCCCGGCGGCGGCAACTATGCTCTCACCAGCCTGACCATAGTGCAGGACGGCATCACTTATACCTATGACAGCGGTGACAGCGGCAATAACTTTGGCCTGCCTCCCGGCGTCAGCATCACAGTCACCCAAGGGGGCAGTTTCGCCGTCGATTTCTCCCAGCTGGATCCGGGCGCCAAGGTGACCCTGGTCTATCAGGTTGATTTGCCCAACGACACCACCATTGCCGGCACCGATGCCACCTTGACCTGGTCCAGCCTGCCGGAAGATTTCACCAGCTGGGGTGGCTCAAGCGTCGGGACGGATGGGGATGTCGGTGGCGAACGCACCGGCCAGGATGGCGCAGGCAATACGCTCAACAACTATGTGCTCACCAGCGCGGCGGGCCTTGGTATCATCAGCGGCACCCTCTGGAACGACACCGCCAGCGCGGACAGTGATGCCAGCCCCGATGGCCCGGGACTTGCCAACCAGGAGGTGACCCTGGTCTGGGGCGGGCTGGATGGCGATCTCGCCACCACGGGGGACAACCAGAGCTTCACCACCACCACGGATGGCAACGGCCGCTTCTCCTTCGGCATCCTGCCCTCCGGTGTCTACCGCCTCGACGGCCCGGCGGGCAGCACCATCACGGACGCCAGCGCCGGTACACTGCAGGTACGCATCGACAGCGATGGCGGGGCACTGGGTCAGATTGGCATCACACTCACCGAGTCGGGGATAGATGCGGGCCAGTATGAAGAGGGTGCCAACATCGGCTATGTGGAACTCAATGACGCCCCCACGCTGGGCAACCCCAACCCGAGCCAGACCGTGGATGAGGATCTGGATCTCAACATCATCGGTCTGTCGGTTGCCGACATAGACGCGGGCAGCGGCGACCTCACCCTCACCCTGACGGTGGGCCATGGGGTGCTCTCCCTGGGCAGTACCACCGGCCTTGACGTCGTCAGCAACAACGGCGGCGGTCAGCTGGTGCTGACCGGCAGCCTGGCTGACCTCAACGCCGCCCTGCTGACCCTCAACTACCGTGGCAATCAGGATTACAACGGCAGCGATACCCTCTCGGTGCTGATCAATGACAACGGCCAGTTTGGGGACTCGCTCGATGGCGATGGTATCCCCGGCAACGCCGAGGATGCCCTGACCGCGACCACCAATATTCTGATCACCATCAACCCGGTCAACGATGCCCCCATTGCCAACAACGACAGTGCCACCGCCGTCGAAGCCGGTGGCACGGCCAACAACCTGCCCGGCAATGATCCCCAAGGCAACTTGCTGAACAACGACACCGACGTGGATATCGCCACCAATGGCGACAGTCTGCACCTTGGCCTGGTCAGCAGCGTGAATACCGGTAACAGCGCCACTCCTGACTCGGCCGATACCCCCGTCACGGTGGCAGGGAAATACGGCACCCTCTATCTGCTGCAAGATGGCGGTTATCGCTATGTGGTCGATAACAGCAATGCCGAGGTGGAAGCGCTGCGACTCAGTAGTGACACCCTGACCGAACAGTTCGATTACCAACTGCTGGATCTGGCCGGTGCCAACAGCCAGGCCAGTCTCATCATCACCATCCAGGGCGCCAACGACGCCCCCGTGGCGAGCGATGACGGAGGCAGCGCCACCGAGCAAGGGGTCGGCCAGGCAGGCACGGACGCCATCGGCAATGTGCTGGGCAACGACTCAGACATAGATAACGGCGATGGCAAGCATGTCAGCAAGGTGGCGCTGGGGCCGGTCACGGATCTGAGCCAGATAGTGGATGTGCCCACCGCCAGCACCAGTGCCAATGGCGCCGTGATCGTCGGCCTGTACGGCACCCTGACCCTGGGAGCTGACGGCAGTTATCGCTACGTGATCGACAATGGCAACGCCACCGTCCAGGCCCTGCGCCAGGGAGACACCCTCACCGAGACCTTCAGCTACCGGGTCACGGATCTTGGCAACTTCAACGACATCGCCGCCCTGGTGATCACCATCAATGGCAGCAACGATGCCCCCGTGGCCATGGATGATGTGGGTACGGCCCTCGAAGCTGGCGGCGTCAACAACGCCACGCCAGGCAGTGATGCCACGGGTAACGTACTCGACAACGACAGCGATCCCGATTCGGCCAACCTCAACGAGACGAAAACTGTCAATGACGTACGGACCGGCACCACCGCGAGCAGCGGCACTGCCGGTTCGCTGGGCAGCCCGCTCAGAGGCACTTATGGCTCGCTGACCCTCAACAGCGACGGCAGCTACCGCTACGTGGTCGATAACGACCTCCCGGCGGTGCAGGCCCTGCGCCTGTCTGGCAATACCCTGACCGACAGCTTCACCTACACCATGATTGATGCCGCTGGCGCCACCAGTTCAGCCAACATCACCATCACCATTCAAGGGGCCAACGATGCCCCCACCGCCGGCGCCGATGTCGGCACCGCCAGCGAGGCCGGGGGCCTCAACAACACCACCCCGGGCACAGATGCCACCGGCAACGTGCTCAGCTACGACACGGATCCGGATCGCAACGGTGAGCAACTCACCGTTACCGGGGTCAGTATTGGCAGCAATAGTGCGACCCCAGGCACCGCGCTGGTGGGCCAGTATGGCACCCTGACTCTCAATGTGGATGGCAGTTATCGCTATGTGCTCGACAACAACAACGCGACCGTGCAGCAGCTCTTGCCCGGAGATACCCTCACCGAACTCTTCGACTATCAGATAACGGATCTGGGTGGACTGACCAGCGCCTCCACCCTGACTATCACCATCCAGGGTCGCAATGACACACCGGTGGCAGTCAATGATACCGGCACAGCCGTCGAAGCGGGCGGCACCGACAACACCACCCCAGGCAGTGATGCCACGGGTAACGTACTCGACAACGACAGCGATCCCGACTCGGCCAACCTGGCTGAAAGCAAAACCATCAGCGAAGTACGGACCGGCGCCACCACTGGCAGCGGCACAGCGGGCACTATTGGTAGCCAGCTCAGAGGCACTTATGGCTGGCTGACCCTCAACAGCGACGGCAGCTACCGCTACGTGGTCGACAACGACCTCCCGGCGGTGCAGGCCCTGCGTCTGTCTGGCAATACCCTGACCGATGCGTTCAACTACACCATGGTGGATGCCGCAGGCGCAAGCAGCCAGGCCAGCCTCACCATCACCATTGAGGGTGCCAACGATGCGCCCACCGCCATCGCCGATATAGCAACCGCCATCGAAGCGAGTGGTGTCGGCAACAATATTGCGGGTACAAACCCCACTGGCGACGTCCTCCTCAACGACACGGATCCGGATCGCTACGGTGAGCAACCCACCGTCACCGGCGTCAGTTTCACTGGCAACAACGCCGCCCCCGGCACAGCCCTCAACGGGCTCTATGGCACCCTCACCCTCAACGCGGATGGCAGTTACAGCTATGTACTCGACAACAACAATGCCGACGTCCAAAAATTGCTGCCAGGGGAAACGCTCCGCGAGGTGTTCGACTATCAGATGAGGGATCTGGCTGGCTTGGTCAGCGCGTCTACCCTGACCATCACCATTCAGGGTCGCAATGACACACCGGTGGCAGTCAATGATACCGGCACAGCCGTCGAGGCGGGGGGCGTCAACAACAGCAACCCGGGCAGCAATGCCACCGGCAATGTGCTGAGCAACGATACTGATCCCGATTCGGCCAACGTCAACGAGACGAAGACCGTCAATGCCGTCCGTACCGGCACCACTGCGAGCAGCGGCACCGCCGGTTTGCTGGGCAGCCCGCTCAGAGGCACTTATGGCTGGCTGACCCTCAATGCCAATGGCAGCTACAGCTATGTTGTCGACAACAGTCTGGCTGCGGTGCAGGCCCTGCGTACCAGTGCCGATGTTCTGACTGACAGCTTCAGTTACAGCATGGGTGATGCCAACGGGGCCACCAGCTCGGCCAACCTCGTCATTCGAATCGAAGGAGCCAATGACGCCCCCGTCGCCAAGGACAACAATGGCATTGCCGTGGCCGACAACGGCGCCGGAAACGTCAGAAACCCCAGCGGCAACCTGCTCACCAATGACAGTGATGTCGACCGTGGTGATCGCCTGACCCTGACGGCAGGCCGTACCGGTGAAGAGCTGGCCGGTGGCAGCCTGGCCCCCGTCACTCCAGGATCCCCTCTGGTCTTGACCGGCCAGTACGGTACCCTGACGCTCTACCTCGACGGCAACTACCAATATGTGCTGGATATCAACAATGCCGATGTGCAAGGCCTGGGCCCCCTGCAGACCCTGAGAGACAACTTCACCTATCAGGCACAGGATCTCGCTGGCGGCGTCGACTTGGCACAGCTCACGATCACCATTCGAGGCCGTAACGATGCCCCCGAGGCCAATCCGGATCAGGCCCAGGTGATCGAGGCGGGCGGGCTCAACAACGGCAAGCCGGGCCTGGATCCCAGCGGCAATGTGCTCGGCAACGACACGGATCTGGAAGGAGATACCCTGACGGTGACTGGCGTGCAGAACGCCGATGGTCAGGGGGCCAGCCTTGGCACTGTGCTTCGTGGCCGTTATGGGGATCTGGTCATGAATGCCGATGGCAGTTGGCACTACACCCTGGATAACACCCTGGCCGACGTGCAGGCACTGCGGGGCCCCAATCAGACTCTGACCGAGGTGTTCGATTATCAGATCCAGGATGTGTGGGGCGTCGGCAGCGCCAGCACCCTGACCCTCACTATTCGCGGCAGCAACGATACCCCTATCGCCGTCGATGACCAGGCCACCGCCATTGAAGCGGGCGGCGTGAACAACGCGGGCGCAGGTCTGGACCCGAGCGGTAACGTGTTGGACAACGACACCGACGTCGACAGCCAGGCCAATGGCGAGACCAAGACGGTGCTCACCGTCAGCACGGCCAGCGGCACCCGCGTGAATGCGGGCCAGACCCTGCAAGGGCGCTATGGCCAGCTCATTCTCAATAGCGACGGCAGCTATCGTTATCTGGTCGACAATGACAATCCTGAGGTCGAGGCACTGCGCTCGGCCAGTCAGACCCTCACCGAGGTGTTCAGCTACCAGATGCGCGATCAGGCAGGCGCCTTCTCCGAAGCACGCCTGACTCTGGTCATTCAGGGAGCCAACGACAACCCCGTGGCCCGGGATGACAGCGCGGTCGCAAACGATCAAGTCCAGCCGCCCCACACCTCGGGCAATGTGCTGTCCAACGACGGCGATGTCGACGCCAATGATCCCCTGCAGGTCACGGCGGTACGCAGTGGCAGCGAGAACGGCAGCGGCCAGGCAGGCCAGCTCGGTCAGCCTCTGGCAGGCCGTTATGGCTGGCTCACCCTCAATGGGGATGGCAGCTACAGCTACACCATCGATCTGACCAACAAAGAGGTATTGGCGGCCGCGGGCCTGGGGCAGGTACTGCAGGATGTGTTCACCTACACCCTGGGGGATGGCAGCAATGCCACCGACTTGGCCCAGTTGACCATCAATCTCGATATCTCGGCCCCCTATGTACCGCCTCCCGAGAAAGGCGGGGTTGGCCCCCATCAGCTCGACAGGCAGATAGACACTGCGCAGCAGACGGGGCTACCCGATGTCACTCCGGCCATCTTCATCACCCCTGTGGTGCAGCGGGTCGGGCTGGGACTCGATGCCAGCGGCGATCGCTCCGATGGCAGCCAGCTCTTCTTCGGTATGCCCCAGGAGATCCACAGCCAGAGCATAGGCCATGGCCTGGGCCAGATTGAGGGCACCTTCGTCAGCCAGAGCGTACTGGAAAGTGCCATGGCACAGGAGCTGGATCTGGCCAGCTTCCTCGGCCGCCATGGCCGGGTCGATCTCAATGCCGATGGGTTGCTCAGCGACGAATCCCTGTTTGCCCTGACACCACAAGATATGAAGGCCCCCTCGTCCCAGGGCGAGCGGCCGACCAAAGCCAACAGCTTTACTCGACAATTACAAGATGCCGCAGGGCGTCCCGCCGCACCCAAAGGGGATAATCAACCCTTTGTGACCAAATCAGGCGTTTGATTCTAAGGACAGATGATGCCAAGACACGCTCTTCGACCACTTACTCTCGCATCCACCTTGCTGCTGGGCGCCTGCAGCGCCCTGCCGCCCGAGGTTTACACCCCGCAGGACAAGCAGGAGAGGATCCGTCAGGATCGCAAGCTCATGTATGGCCAGCAGGAGCCCGTCACCCATCCCATCACCTTCTATGAGGCGGCGGCCCGGGCGCTCAAGTACAACCTCGACTATCGCCTCAAGCTGATGGAAGGGGCACTGGCCTCAAACCTGCACGACCTCTCCAGCTACGAGATGCTGCCCCGCGTAGTCGCCTCGGCCGGTTATGCCAGCCGCAGCAACGACTCCGGCGGCACCTCTATCGGTATTGAAGACAGGGAAGAGAGTCTGCGGGCCTCGACCTCCCAGGAGCGTTACCGCGACCTGAGCGGTCTTGGCTTGAGCTGGAGCCTGCTCGATTTTGGCGTGGCCTACTACCGCAGTCAGCAGAAGGGCGATCAGGTGATGATGGCGGAAGAGCGCCGCCGCAAGGTCTCCCAAAACGTGTTGCAGGATGTGCGCAGCGCCTACTGGCGCGCCCTCGGTGCCCAGCGGCTGTTGCCTCAGGTCGACAAGCTGATGGCTCGCACCCAGATGGCGCTCGATTCCGCCCGTCAGGCCGAAACCCAGGGGTTGCTGCCTCGTCAGGAAGCCCTTGCCTATCAACGCGCGCTGATCGACTCAGTCTCCCTGCTCAACCAGCGGCGCCAGGATCTGGAGTTCGCCCGTGCCGAGCTATCCGCCCTCATGTCCCTGCCCCCCGGCAGCGAGATGGTGTTGGCCGATGAGCCAGAGCCCAATCTGCCGGTCCTGACTCAGCGAGTCGACAGCCTGGAGCAGATGGCACTGGAGAACCGCCCAGAGATCATGGAGGAGTGGTACCGCAAGCGCGCCAACCTGCAAGACATCAAGATTGCCAAGGCGGAGCTTTGGCCCAATGTCGGCCTGAACTGGGGTTATAACTACGACTCCAACAAGTATCTCTACAACAATCACTGGTCCGAAGCGGGTCTGCAGGTCTCCCTCAACTTGCTCAAATTCCTGCAACTGCCTGCTATCTGGAGCCTGGAAGAGTCCCAGGAAGCCACCGATGACGCCCGTCGGGTCGCCCTCTCCATGGCAGTGCTGACCCAGGTCAGGGTCGGGGTGCTGCGCTACAACCTGGCCTCCCAGGAGGTCGCCTTCGCCAACGAGAGTCTGCGGGTCGACGAAAGCCTGCTCAGTTATGCCAAAGCCGCCAACACCAGCAGCCAGGGCTCCGAACTCGAGGTGATCCGGGCCGAAGGCCGTTACCTGCTGTCGCGCTATCAGCGCGAGGCGGCATACTCCCAGGCTCAAGCGGCATGGGGACGGCTCTATAACTCGGTCGGCCTGGATGTGCAGCCCGACGAAATCGCCCAGAACGACATCAAGACCCTGTCTCATGCCATCGAAGTGACCATGAAGCGCCAGGCCAGAAAGGAGCTGATTGGAACCAACAGAGGGGTTCCTTATGCCCTTGCACGCTAAGCCCGGGCGCCCATTCGGGCCCTGGCTGTGGTTGGCGTTCATGCTGCCCCTGACCGCACAAGCCGAGAGCCCCCTCCCGGTCAGTGCCGCCATCCCCAACCTGGGCGCGGCCCAGGACGATCCCAATGCGATCCGCATCCTGCTCGCCGCCGAGTTGGAGGCGACCCTCTCCAGCCAGATGAGCGGCACCCTGGGTGAACTTCAGGGCAGACTCGGTCAAACGGTGAAGAAGGGGGCCACGCTGGCTCGGTTCGACTGCCGGGAAGGGGAAGCTCAGGCCAGAGTCGCCCGCGCTGAATTGCAGATGGCACGCCAGGATCTCAGTGCGAAGAGGAGCCTGCGCAAGCTTGATGCCGTTGGCGATCTCGAAGTGGCCATCGCCTCGACCGGGGTGCAGCGCGCCGAAGGGGCCGATGCCCTGGCCCGTGCCCGCAGCAGCTATTGTGACGTCAAGGCCCCCTTTGCTGGCCGCATCGCCCAGGTGCAGGCCAAACCCTATCAGACCATGAGTGCCGGCACCCCGCTGTTCGACCTGGTCAGTGATGGCCCGCTCAAGGTGCGGCTCAACGTGCCTTCCCGTCTGCTGCCAACGCTCAAGGAGGGTCAGCCCCTCGAGGTCAATGTGCTCGAAACGGGCAAGGCCTACCCGGCCAAGGTGAGCCGGATCAATGCCAGGGTTGATGCCGTGGCCCAGACGGTCGAGCTGGAGGCCAGATTGGAGGCATCTTATCCCGAGCTGGTCGCTGGCATGAGTGGCGTCGCCCGCCTGACCCAATGACGGAACGGCTCCCCTCCCCCCAGCTGCTGCTGGCCCTGACCGCGCTGCGGGACAGGGCCATGGCGGCCACCAGCCTCAACGCCCTCGCCTTCTCCATGGCCAACGACCTCTATCAGTTGTTGCCCTTCCATCAGGCGCTGGTATTCGCCCACCACGGTCAGGCCCAGGAGCTGCTCTGCGTCTCCGGTTTGGCCCGCCCGAGCGAGGACTCCCCCTACCTTATCTGGCTGGAGCAGGCGAGCCGCTGGCTCAATGAGCAGACGGTCGGCCAGGAACCTTGCTGGCTGGCGCGGGAGGCGCTAGACCTGCCTGAATCGCTGGTCGACGGCTGGAGTGAATGGTGGCCGGACGGCGTCTTGTGCATCCCCATCCAGCAGCCAGAGGGGGGCAGGCTCGGCCTGGTCTGCCTGCTGCTGGAAGCGGAGCCACCCGCGGCTCTGCTGACCCTGATGCAGGGGGTCTGGCAGACCTGGGCCTACTGCTGGCATAGCCTGACCCACCAGCCACGGCTGCTGGGCTGGCGACCGAGTCGACGCCAATTGCTGCTGGTCGCCCTGGTGGCCGGGCTCATGCTGCTCATCCCGGTGCGCCAAAGCGCCTTGGCCCCAGCCGAGATAGTGTCGCGCCAGAGCCAGGTGATCAGCAGCCCGCTGGCGGGGGTCATCGCCGAGGTGGAGGTGCGCCCCAATCAGGCGGTCAGTGCCGGTACGCCGCTGTTTCGCCTCGATGAGACGACCCTTCGCAACCGTGCGGAAGTGTTGACCCAGGAGGTCGCGGTCGCCGACGCCGAGCTGCTCGCCGCCAGCCAGCGGGCCTTTGACAACCCCCAGAGTCGGCGGGAGTTGACCCTGCTCAGCGGCCGCGCCCAACAGAAGCGAGCCGAACTCAATGGCGTCCAGTTGCAACTGGGCCGCAGCCAGGTGCTGGCCCCCGCCGCAGGGGTCGCCGTATTCAGCGATGCCAATGACTGGCTCGGCAAGCCGGTGGTGACCGGGGAGCGCATCATGCAGCTGGCGGATCCCGCCCGCCCCGCCATGCGCATCCAATTGCCGGTGGCCGATGCCATCGCCCTTGAGCCCGGCGCCGAAGTGGCCCTCTTCCTCACTGCCTACCCCTTGCAGCCCCTGCGCGGCAAAATATTGGAGACCAGCTATCAGGCACAGACCAACGCCGAGGGTGTGGTTGCCTATCGCCTGCTGGCCAGCATAGAAGAGGCCCCTGATCACGCGCGGCTTGGCCTGCACGGCACCGCCAAACTCTATGGTGAACGGGTACTGCTTGGCTACTATCTGCTGCGTCGCCCCCTGGCCGCCCTGCGCGCCTGGAGCGGGCTCTGATGCTGGACCCCGCCGACTTCCCCCTGCCAGCCCTGCGTGACGACCTGCAGCTTTGCCCGACTGGCCGCAACCCGGATGGGGAACCGGCCTGGCTCATCCAGGACAAGGTGGTCAATCGCTTCTACCGCATCGGCTGGTTTGAGTTCGAGTGCCTGGTGCGCTGGGCCGGACAGACCCCGCGCCGCTTGCAACAGGCCATCGCCGCCGAGACGGCCCTCCACCCGGAGGTGGAGCAGATATTGGGGTTCTGTCAATTTCTCGAACGTCACCAACTGCTGCGTCCCAGCCCTCAGGCCGTGGAGCGACTGCGCCAGGCGAGCGAGGGCAAGGCCTGGCTCACCGGCCGCTGGTGGCTGCACCATTACCTCTTCTTCCGGGTGCCGTTGCTGCGTCCCCAAGCCCGGCTGCAAGCACTGGTGAACCGGCTCGGCTGGCTGTTTCACCCCCTCACTGGCTGGGTTGTACTCGGGGCCAGCCTGCTCGGCATACTCCTGGTACTGCAACAGTGGGATCAATTCACTCATGCGGTGGTGGAGTCCTTCTCCCTCGATGGGCTGTTCAGCTTCGCCCTCGCCCTCGCTCTGGCCAAGACGCTGCATGAGATGGGCCACGCCCTGGTGGCGACACGCCAGGGGGTCAGGGTCGCTCACATGGGGATCGCCTTCGTGGTGCTCTGGCCCATGCTCTATACCGACACCAGCGAGAGCTGGAAGCTAGCGCACTCCCGCCAGCGGCTCGCCATCGCCAGTGCCGGCATATTGACCGAACTGGCCCTGGCCGGGCTGGCCACCCTGGGCTGGGCCCTGTGCGCAGACGGGGCACTGCGCAACGGCCTGCTCTATCTCGCCACCACCAGCTGGATACTGTCGTTGGCCCTCAACGCCAGCCCCTTCATGCGCTTCGATGGTTATTTCATCCTCTCGGATCTGCTCAACTTCCCGAACTTGCATGAACGCGCCTCTGCCCTGGCCCGGGTCGCCATGCGCCGTCGCCTGCTCGGTCTGATGGAGCCCTGGCCCGAACCCTTCCCGGCATCCAAGCGTCGCCTGCTGATCACTTTCGCCGTGGCGACCTGGTTCTACCGACTGGTGCTCTTTCTCGGTATCGCCGTCGCCGTCTATTTACTCTTCTTCAAGCTGTTGGGGATCCTCTTGTTCTGCGTCGAAATCAGCTGGTTCATCCTCCTGCCCGTCTGGCGGGAGCTCAAGCACTGGTGGCAGGAGCGGGCCAAGGTCGCCCGGCCCCGCCGACTCTGGCTCGGTCTCTCTCTGCTCACCCTGCTCACCCTGCTGGCCCTGCCCTGGCACAGCGAAATCAACGGCAGCGGCGTGGCCCGCGCCGAGCGGCAACTGCCGGTATTTACCCCCTTCCCCGCCAGACTGGACGCCTTGCGCCCCATTGGCCCGGTCAAGGCAGGCGAGCCGCTGCTGCAACTGGTGGATCCGGATTTGGCCTGGAAGGTACGAAGCAATGAACAGAACATACAGAGCTACGGCGCTCGCCTGGGCGGCATGGTGGATGATCCCCAGGGTCTCAATGAACAAACGGCGACGAGAGAGCGGCTGCGGGTGCAATACCGGGAGGCAAGTGCTACCCGCGCCGAGATAGCAAGGCTCAAGCTGCAAGCGCCCTTCGATGGCCTCTGGCTGGATGTGGATCCCGAATGGCAGCCGGGTCAGTGGCTCAATAGCGAGCAAGCGGTCGGCATACTGGTCGATCCCAGCAGCTGGCAGCTCGATGCGTATGTGGCGGCCGACGATGTTGCTCGCCTGCAACTGGGCAGTCAGGTTCGCTTCTACCCGGACGGCGTCCTCGCCCCCCTGTCCGGCACCCTGGTCGACATAGCCCCGACCCGGGCCGGCAAGCTCAAGTACCCCATGCTCAGCTCCCGCTTTGGTGGCCCCATCGCCACCAGCAACCAGGGGCAGGATCTGGTGCCGACCCACACCTTGTTCCTGGTGCGCATCCAGCTCGGGCAGGCTCCCGCCAGCTTGCGCGAGACCCGGGGCAAGGTCGTGCTGAGCGGCAGCGAGCGCAGCCTGCTCGGCGAGGCGGCAACCCAGCTCGCGTCTGTCCTGCTGCGCGAGAGCGGTTTCTAAATCCTCTTTGGTAAGCCCATCAAAACACAGGCATAAAAAAACCGGCCCATAGGGCCGGTAAATACAGTTCAGGCTTTGTCAGGTGACAAACACACTCAGCGGGTGACTCGCTACTCCGCGTCCTGCGGACCTCACGAGTCTTGAATGCGTGGGTTCACTATAAGCCGCCGTGGCTTAATTGGGGCTGAATCAGAGCGCTATCCCCATGGCCTGACGCAGATAGGCGCCCGCGCCGAGCAAGCCCGGCCCCTGATGAGTGATGAGGAAGACCGGTATCTCCTTGAGATAGGGCTTGAAACGCCCCTTGTCTTCGAACGCCACCCGAAAGCCGGAGGCGAGGAAGAACGCCTGGAAACGCGGCACTATGCCACCGGCAATATAGACGCCGCCAAAGGTGCCCATGTTGAGCGCGAGGTTGCCCGCAAAACGTCCCATCAATACGCAGAACAGGCTCAGGGTGCGACGGCAATCGAGACAGGATCCCGCCAGCGCCCGTTCGGTGATGTCCTTGGGGGCCAGCTCGGCTGGCTCGCGACCATCGGATTTGACCAGACCACGGTAGAGATTCACAAGCCCGGGGCCGGAGAGGAAGCGCTCGGCCGAGACATGGCCCAGCTCACCGCGCATCACCTGCAACACGGCATCTTCTTCTTCCGTGTTGGCGGCAAAGTCAGTGTGTCCCCCCTCTCCCGGCAGACTCAGCCACTGGCCCGCGGCCTGCACCAGATGCGCGACCCCAAGGCCCGTGCCCGCCCCATAGATGGCCACCGGCTTGCCTGGCTGGGCTTGGCCGCCACCGAGCTGGATCTTGTCATCCTCACCAAGCACAGGCACCGCCATGGAGACGGCGGTGAAGTCGTTGATCACCAGCAGACGAGCCAGTCCCAGGTTGGCCTGCATCTGCTCGATGGAAAATGCCCAACTGTGGTTGGTCATGGCCACCCAGTCACCATTGACCGGGCAGGCGATGGCGATGCAAGCCTCACTCACCAGCACCTGATGTTCGGCGAGATAGAGACGGATCACCGCCTCCAGGGAGGGGTGCTCCAATCCGGAATAGGTCTTTGGCAAGGTGATGGTGCCTGAGCTCAATTCACACAAAGCAAGCCTGGCGTTGGTGCCGCCGACATCGCCAACCAGGGCATGGGTATGCTGCATAATCACTCCTTCGTTCCTTCGTTAAGGGCCCGGCAGTGCTGACACCCGAGCTTATTATTTGGCTGGGATTCTACCCGAGGCGCTCGCTGGCGAGGGGAGCCAGACACCACAAACGTGCGCGAGCTCACAGTGTTGTTGCTTTGCAACATTTGTAAGCGGTTTCAAAAGGGTTCTGGAAATTTGTAACTAAAATAACGAAATAATTAGACATGAGTCATACTTTACAGGGCTGAGATTAGTTCCGATAAGCGCTTGTCTTATATAGTCATCGGCGTAATTGGAAACCTTTTTAGCCCCCTGTTTAGTGCAAAGACACTGAAGCTAAATTACAAGAAAGCCTGGTGGTAATGATGAATACCCTCGATAAGATTACGAACAATCTGGAAAGTTTCAGTAAATCGGAGCGCAAAGTCGCCGAGGTGATCCTTGCCTCTCCCCAGACGGCCATCCACTCCAGCATCGCCGCCCTCGCCAAACTGGCCGATGTCAGTGAACCCACGGTCAACCGCTTCTGCCGTCGTCTCGACACCAAGGGTTTCCCCGACTTCAAGCTGCACCTGGCCCAGAGCCTGGCCAATGGCACTCCTTATGTGAATCGCCATGTCGAAGCCGAAGATGGCCCCGAGATTTACACCGCCAAGATCTTCGAGTCCACCATGGCCTGTCTGGATGCGGCCAAGAACAGCCTGGATATCTCCGCCATCAATCGCTGCGTCGATATCCTGACCCAATCCAAGAAGATCAGCTTCTTCGGTCTGGGCGCCTCCTCCGCCGTGGCCCGGGATGCCCAGAACAAGTTTTTCCGCTTCAACATCCCTGTGGTGAGCTTCGATGACATCGTCATGATGCGCATGAGCTGCATCAACAGCAGTGAAGGGGATGTGGTGGTGCTCATCTCCCACACGGGCCGCACCAAGGCCCTGGTCGAGATCGCCTCCCTGGCCCGCGAGAATGATGCCACCGTCATCGGCATGACGGCCAAGGACTCTCCCCTGGCACGCGAGTGTAATCTGGTGCTCTCCATGGACGTGCCAGAAGACACCGATGTCTACATGCCCATGGCCTCGCGCATTGCCCAGCTTGCCCTGGTCGACGTGCTGGCCACCGGCTTCACCCTGCGCCGTGGCATGAAATTTCGTGAAAACCTGAAGAAGGTCAAGGAAGGTCTGCGCGAATCCCGCTTTGATACACCTCACTCAGCCTGAGTTGACGGGGGCCCAGTGCCCCGATAGGTGTACCCGCCGCCATTGTGTAGTATTGTCATTTAGCAACAATATCCCCTCCGATGGCGTTTGGGCCTCTGCCCGCCAGGACAGTATTTCAAGTCATATCAACTTCAAACTGGAGTCTTTCATGCCAAGACGTACAAAAATTGTGACCACACTCGGTCCTGCTACCGACCGCGAAGGGATCCTCGAGGGGATCATCCGCGCCGGGGCAGACATGGTGCGAATGAATTTCTCTCACGGCAGTGCAGAAGACCATATCCAGCGGGCCGAGCAAGTGCGCACCATCGCCGCCAAGCTGGGCCGCCACGTCGCCATCATGGGCGATCTGCAGGGGTCCCAAGATCCGCGTGTCCACCTTCAAGGATGGCAAGGTCTACCTGGCCATCGGTGACAGCTTCATCCTGGATGCCGCGCTGGGCAAAGGTGATGGTTGCCAGGAACAAGTTGGTATCGACTACAAGAGCCTGCCCGATGATGTGGTGGCGGGAGATATACTGCTGCTCGACGACGGTCGGGTGCAGCTCAAGGTTGAGCGCGTGGAAGGTACCCGCATTCACACCACAGTGACTGTGGCGGGCCCCCTCTCCAACAACAAGGGCATCAACAAGCAAGGCGGCGGCCTCTCAGCCCCGGCCCTGACCGAGAAAGACAAAGAAGACATCAAGACCGCCGCCCGCATGAACGTGGATTACCTGGCCGTCTCCTTCCCCCGTTGTGGCGATGATCTGCGTTACGCCCGCGAACTGGCCCGCGAAGCCGGTTCCAACGCCAAGATAGTGGCCAAGGTAGAGCGCGCCGAAACCGTCGCCACCGACGAGGCGATGGAAGACATCATCCTCGGCGCCGACGCCGTCATGGTGGCCCGTGGCGATCTCGGCGTCGAGATTGGCGACCCCGAGCTGGTCGGCGTGCAGAAGAAGCTGATCCGCCACTCCCGCCGCCTCAACCGTGTGGTCATCACCGCCACCCAGATGATGGAGTCCATGATCAACGCCCCGCTGCCGACCCGGGCCGAGGTGATGGACGTGGCCAACGCCGTGCTCGATGGCACCGATGCCGTCATGCTCTCCGCCGAGACAGCAGCCGGGCAGTTCCCCATCGAGACGGTCACCTCCATGGCCAGCGTCTGCGTGGGCGCAGAGAAGCACCCCAGCATCAATGTCTCCAACCATCGCATGAGCTACACCTTCACCTCGGTGGAAGAGGCGGTGGCCATGTCGACCATGTATGCCGCCAACC
>NZ_AQGQ01000065.1 GCF_000388115.1 Aeromonas molluscorum 848 | reverse complement strand
GCGCACCAGTGCCAACGAGGGCCCACAGCCGCTCAAGCTCATCCTGGAGCAGACAGTCGACAAGATTGAGGAGCTGTTCAAGACCCCCCACAACGGGGTGACCGGGGTCTCCAGCGGCTATGGGGATCTCGACAAGATGACTGCCGGTCTGCAGCGTTCGGACCTCATCATAGTGGCGGCCCGTCCCTCCATGGGCAAGACCACCTTCGCCATGAACCTGTGCGAACACGCGGCGCTCACCGCCGAGAAGCCGGTGCTCATCTTCTCCCTGGAGATGCCCTCCGAGCAGATCATCATGCGTATGCTCGCCTCGGTCGGGCGCATCGATCAGACCAAGGTGCGGACCGGCCAGCTCGATGACGAGGATTGGGCTCGCCTCTCCTCCACCATGGGACTGCTGCTCGAGAAGGGCAAGATGTACATTGATGACGCCTCCGGCCTCACCCCGACCGACGTGCGCTCCCGTGCACGCCGTATCGCCCGTGAGCACGGCGGCCTCTCCATGATCATGATCGACTACCTCCAGCTGATGCGGGTGCCTGCGCTCTCCGACAACAGAACCCTGGAAATAGGCGAAATATCCCGCTCCCTCAAGGCGCTGGCCAAGGAGCTGCAGTGCCCCGTGGTGGCACTCTCCCAGCTCAACCGAAGCTTGGAACAGCGCGCCGACAAGCGACCGGTCAACTCGGATCTGCGGGAATCGGGCTCCATCGAACAGGATGCGGATTTGATCATGTTCATCTACCGTGATGAGGTTTATCACGATGACAGCCCGGACAAGGGGGTCGCCGAGATCATCATCGGCAAGCAGCGTAACGGCCCCATCGGTCGGGTACGTCTCACCTTCCAGGGCCAGTTCTCCCGGTTCGACAACTACGCCGGTCCGGCGTTTGATGATGACTACTAAGTTGAGGATGACACTCTGTGCCCGGTGCGCAGATGCCATCCCAGCTTCCTGAAACAGTTTTCCCGGTTCGACAATTCTGCCGGTCCGGCCTTAGACGATGACTATTAAGGGCTGACACCACTCGGTGCCTGACGCATTCATGCGCCATCATGCCCTTGTAAGGGAAAACAGATGAAAGCGGCAATTGCCCAAATCAATACAGCGGCCCTGCGCCACAACCTCGCCGTGGTCAAACGGCATGCCCCCGAGTGCAAAATCATCGCCGTGGTCAAGGCCAATGCCTATGGCCATGGCCTGCTGCCGGTCGCCCGTACCCTGGTGGATGCGGACGCCTATGCGGTCGCCCGCATCGAAGAAGCGCTGATGCTGCGCTCCTGCGCCGTGGTCAAACCCATAGTGCTGCTGGAAGGCTTCTTCTCCAGCGCCGATCTGCCGGTGCTGGCGGCCAACAACCTGCAGACGGCGGTACACACCTGGGAGCAGCTCGAGGCCCTGGAGCAGACCGAACTGCCCGCCCCGGTGGTGGCCTGGCTCAAGCTCGATACCGGCATGCACCGGCTCGGGGTGCGGGCCGACGAGATGCCCGCCTTTATCGAGCGCCTCGCCAAGTGCAAGAACGTGGTGCAGCCGTTCAACATCATGACCCACTTCAGCCGCTCCGATGAGCTGGAACAAACTACCACCCGCGAGCAGATCGACTTGTTCAGCCGCCTGACTGCCTCCCTCAAGGGGGAGCGTGCCATGGCGAACTCCGCGGGCATTCTGGCCTGGCCGGATTCCCACTGCGACTGGGTGCGCCCCGGCGTAATCCTGTATGGCGTATCCCCCTTTCCCAATACGGTGGCGGCGGATTACGACCTGCAGCCGGTGATGACCCTCAAGACCCAGCTCATCGCGGTGCGCGATCACAAGGCGGGCGAGCCGGTGGGCTATGGTGCCAACTGGGTGTCGGACCGGGATACCCGGCTCGGCGTCATCGCCATCGGTTACGGCGATGGCTATCCACGCATGGCGCCCAACGGCACCTCAGTGCTGGTCAATGGCCGCATAGTGCCGCTGGTGGGCCGGGTCTCCATGGACATGACCACGGTCGATCTGGGGCCGGGCGCCACCGACAAGGCCGGTGACGAGGCGGTGCTCTGGGGGGAAGGATTGCCGGTGGAGCGGGTCGCCGAGGAGATAGGCACCATTCCTTATGAGCTCATCACCAAGCTGACGTCCAGAGTCTTTATGGAATACGTCTAGCCCTTTGACTTGGGATGGCGGCCGAGGAGATAGGCACAATCTTCTCCCTATGAGCGGATCTCCAAGCTCACCTCCCGGGTGTTTATGGAGTACGTTTACCCCCCCCCTCAGCCCCGACCCTTCTCCCGCGGGAGGAAGGGGAAACAAGAAGGCCGCCCCGATGAGGGCGGCCTTCTTTTATGCTCGTTTATCCCATGGCAGAAAGAACAAGCCCCGCGTCTGCGGGGCCTGGGTCTCTGTCGGTGTGTGGCGCTTAGCCTATGGTCATCAGACTGGCGTTGCCACCGGCGGCGGCGGTATTGACCGAGAGAGCATGCTCGATGAGCAGGCGCTCCAGCGGGATATCGGTCTCGCCACGGTGCAGGCCGTGCACACCGACGATGGCACCTGGACGGGTGGCCGCCTGCTGGCACAGCTCGCGTAACTGATCCGAGTCGCCGTGGTGGAGCAGGGCATCGAAGCCGATGTCGCAGTTCACCCAGTCAGCGACCAGTTGGATGCGTGCTTGCACCTCACTGGGCAGGCTGGCCAGCAGGGTGCGGTTTTGCGCATCATCCTGCCAGATCACACGACAACCGACCGCGAGGCAAGCCGCAAGCTGGGCCAGCAGATCCTGCTTGGCTTCTTTGGTGTCGTTGTCTCCGACCAGGCAGAGCACATGCTCACGGGGCAGCAGGCTGTAGCTGTTGCGCTCGCCGGTGGGGCCAGCCAGCAACTGAGTCAGGCCGCTCTGGGCCAGTTCGCCATATTGCTTGCAGAGCGCCACCAGCTCGGGGGCTTGTTTGGCTGCCCATTGGCCGAGCGCCTGCAGGGCCGGTTTCGGCGTGCTGGGCAGCAGATTGGTGCCCTGTTCCTGACGCAGCTGTTTGGCGACTGCATCCTGGGGACGGGTGGCCAGCAGGCGATACATATACAGCGGCCCACCCGCCTTGGGACCGGTGCCGGAGAGGCCTTCGCCACCAAACGGCTGCACCCCGACCACGGCGCCCACTATGTTGCGGTTCACATAGAGGTTGCCGACTCTGGCGGTGTTGACCACCTGGGCTATGGTCTCGTCGATCCGGGTATGGACCCCCAGGGTCAGACCGTAGCCGCTGTCATTGATTTGCTCGAGCAGGGCGCCGAGCCTGGCGCGCGGGTAGCGCACCAGGTGCAGCACCGGGCCGAAGATCTCGCGACCCAGCTCATCCAGGCTGTCGAGCTCGATCAGGGTCGGCAGCACGAAGGTGCCACGGCTGTAATCGGCGCCCTGGGCGCGGGCTATCTGGTGTACCTTGCTGCCTTTGTCGCTCATGGCCTTGATGTGCTGCTCGATGTTGGCCTTGGCCTCGGCGTCAATCACCGGGCCTATGTCAGTGGAGAGGTGTTCGGGGTTGCCAACCTTGTACTCGGCCATGGCGCCCTTGAGCATGCGGATCACCCGATCCGCTACATCTTCCTGCACGCACAGCACCCGCAGCGCGGAGCAGCGTTGACCTGCGCTGTCGAACGCCGAGGAGATGACATCCATCACAACCTGCTCGGTCAGGGCGGAGGAGTCGACGATCATGGCGTTCTGGCCACCGGTCTCGGCGATGAGGGGGATAGTGCGACCCTGGGCGTCGAGGCGACCTGCCAGGTTGCGGGAGATGATGCCTGCCACCTCGGTGGAGCCGGTGAACATGACGCCACGGACTCTTTCATCGGCGATCAAGGTCGCACCCACGGTTTCCCCCCGGCCCGGCAGCAGCTGCACCGCGCCTTCGGGGACGCCGGCTTCGAGCAGGATGCGCACCGCTTGCGCGGCGATGAGCGGGGTCTGCTCCGCCGGTTTGGCCAGCACAGTGTTACCGGCGGCCAGGGCTGCACAGACCTGGCCGCTGAAGATGGCCAGCGGGAAGTTCCAGGGACTGATGCAGACCACGGGGCCGAGCGGTCTGTGGCTCTCGTTGGCGAAGTGGTTGCGCGCCTGGGCGGCGTAGTAGCGCAGGAAGTCTACCGCCTCGCGTACCTCGGCGATGGCATTGCTGAAGGTCTTGCCTGATTCGCGTACCAGCAGACCCATCAGGGGTTGCAGCTCGGACTCCATCAGATTGGCGGCGCGCTCCAGCACGGCAGCGCGCTCGGCAGGCTGGGTGGCCTGCCAGATCTGGCCACTGGCCAGGGCGCAGCTCAGCGCACTATCGACCAGCTCGCCATTGGCCTCACTCACCTGACCGACCAGATCGCGATGATCCGCAGGATTGACCACATTCTGGAACTCGGTAGGCGGCGGCACATCACAGCCCAGCATGGGCAGGGCCTGATAGCGGGTATTGGTGCTGCCGAGCAGGGCGGCGGAGAGCGAACCCAGGCGGTGTTCGTTGGCCAAGTCCAGCCCTTCCGAGTTGAGACGGGCTTCGCCGTACAGCTCACGGGGCAGCGGGATGCGCGGGTGGGGCAGGCCCAGGCTGCCTTCACGGGCGGCCATCTGCTCTATTTGTTGCACAGGGTCTTGCACCAGATCCTGCAGTGAGATGTTGTTGTCTGCGATGCGGTTGACGAAGGAGGTGTTGGCCCCGTTCTCCAGCAGACGGCGCACCAGGTAGGCGAGCAGGGTTTCGTGGCTGCCGACCGGTGCATAGATGCGGCAGGGGCGACCCAGCTTGCCGTCGGCGACCTTGCCGACCACTTGATCGTAGAGCGGCTCGCCCATGCCGTGCAGGCACTGGAACTCGTACTGGCCCGGGTAGTAGTTCTGCCCCGCCAGCTGGTAGATGGCCGACAGGGAGTGGGCGTTGTGGGTGGCGAACTGGGGATAGATGGACTCGGGTACCGCCAGCAGCTTGCGGGCACACGCCAGGTAGGAGACATCGGTATAGGGCTTGCGGGTATAGACGGGGTAACCCTCCAGGCCATCCTGCTGGGCGCGCTTGATCTCGCTGTCCCAGTAGGCCCCTTTCACCAGCCGGATCATCAGACGGTGGCGACTGCGCTTGGCGAGATCGATGACGTAGTCGATCACATAGGGGCAGCGCTTCTGGTAGGCCTGGATGACGAAGCCGATGCCATTCCAGTCGGCGAGCGACGGATCGAAGCAGAGCTTCTCCAGCAGATCGAGGGAGATCTCCAGTCGGTCGGCCTCCTCGGCGTCGATGTTGATGCCGATGTCGTACTGCTTGGCGAGCTGGGTCAAGGCCAGCAGGGTGGGGTAGAGCTCGTCCATCACCCGATCGTACTGGGCGCGGCTGTAGCGCGGGTGGAGGGCTGAGAGCTTGATGGAGATACCAGGACCTTCATAGATGCCGCGGCCGTGGGAGGCCTTGCCGATGGCATGGATGGCCTGCTCGTAGGAGGCCAGATAACGCTTGGCATCCTCTTCGGTCAGGGCCGCCTCGCCCAGCATGTCATAGGAGTAGCGGAAGCCCTTGCTCTCGGTGCTGCCCGCATTGGCCAGGGCCTCGGCGATGGTCTCGCCGGTGACGAATTGTTCGCCCATCAGCCGCATCGCCATGTCGACACCCTTGCGGATCAGCGGCTCGCCGCCTTTGCCAATCAGTCCCTTGAGGGAGCTGTTGAGACCGGCCTCGTTGTGGGTGGCCACCAGCTTGCCGGTGATGAGCAGCCCCCAGGAGGCGGCGTTGACGAACATGGAGGTGCTGTTGCCCAGATGCTGGCTCCAGTTGCCGTTGCTGATCTTGTCGCGGATCAGGGCATCACGGGTCGCCTTGTCGGGGATACGCAGCAGCGCTTCGGCCAGGCACATGAGGGCAACCCCTTCCTGGGAGGAGAGGGAGAACTCTTGCAGCAGCCCCTGTACCAGACCCTGGCGGCCACCGGCGCTTTTTTGGTTGCGCAGCTTCTCGGCAATGCTGGTGGCGAGCTTCTGGGTGGCTTCGGCCTTCTCCTTGGGCAGGCGTGCCTGCTCAAGCAGCATGGGCACGGCTTCTGTCTCGGGGCGGCGATAGGCGGAGGTGATGGCTGCGCGCAACACGGATTGCGGCAATATGCTTTCGGCGAATTCGAGGAACACTTGCAGACCCTGTTCGGTCAGGGCTTCTACCGACTCTTCTCCCGCGGCGGCGGCCAGACCGGACAGCTCTACGGGAGTCAGGCCCCGCTCCAGCTGCTCCAGATAGGTGAAGATCGCCTGCTTGATCAACCAGTGGGGGGTGCGATCGATGGTCTGGGCAGCCTGCTTGAGCCGGTCGCGGGTGGCTTCATCGAGTTTAACGCCAAGGGTGGTAGTAGCCATGGAACTTCCTGTGTCTGTGCCGGCGAGAATATTGCCGTATGGTTAAATTTCGATGAGGATGGCGCAACCAGGTGCAACCTTCAAGTTAGAAATTTTAATGTCTCCGTTACATGGTTGCGTTTGAATAAGGGCCATGGCGGGGCTGGTTGGTAGAAAGTGATGTAGTGTCAGTGGGTTGTGACAATATGGCGACGTTAAAAATATGTCTCAAAAATGTGTTTTAATTCGTTGGTTGAATACGTTGGGTTGCACCTGTTTTTTGTTGTGCTTTGACTTGGGTGCAACCCACCATGCCGAGAGTTGTTCGCTATCTCGGTAACCCATGATGCCGTATCTGTGGCGGCGGTAAGTATCTGGGCGTGTTACCAGGCTGCGCAACCTGAATAGCCCTTGACGGGCGACGCCCATTTAGGGGAGCGCCAATGCCAGTTGGCATCCCTGTCAGGTCGGGCAGCAGGACTTCGCCGTGCCGGCAACCCTCTCTGCTCGGGCAATGGCAGCGGCGGCGCCGCTATCTCCTATGCTGATAGCTGGCCTTGAAACCAGTGACAAGGAGTTAACCATGGCGCGTGTCAGTACTTATCTCAATTTTGCCCGGGAGACGGAAGCGGCCTTTCTCTTTTACCGGGAGGTGTTTGGCGGTGAATTCAACGGCCCCATCCACAGGTTTAGCGATTCACCCGGTTGCCCGGGTCAGGATCCCGTCTCCCCGGCAGATGGGAACTTGGTGATGCATGTGGAGCTGGCCATTCTCGGTGGACATGTGCTGATGGGGACGGATGCCCCGGCCAGCATGGGATTCACTCTGGTGCAGGGCAACAGCAGCTACCTCAACCTGGAGCCGGACAGCCGGGCAGAGACCGACTGCCTGTTCGCGGCTCTGGCCGAAGATGGCAAGGTTGAGGTGGAGTTGCAGGAGATGTTCTGGGGCGACTATTTTGGCAGTCTGGTGGACAAGTTTGGTACTCACTGGATGTTCAATTGTCGAAGCAAAGAGTAGGGCGCTGCCGGTGAGTACTTTTATTCACCTGCACAGAGGTAAGCCAACCCATTCAGGATTGAACAAAAAGAGGCGCCAGGGGGCCTCTTTTTCATGGCGATATCCGCACCGCAACCGAGTCGTGAAGGGTTAGCGGCCGACCATATTCCCCGGCACCACCCAGAGATCGAACTGCTCGGCGCCAAGGTAGCCGGAGGCGATGGCCGCCTCTCGCAGACTGATCCCTTGCTGGTGTGCCCTCTTGGCTATCTCGGCGGACTTGTCGTAACCGATATGGGGATTGAGGGCGGTGACCAGCATCAGGGAGTTGGCCAGCAGCGCGTCGATGCGGGCCAGGTTTGGCTCTATGCCGCTGATACAGTGATGCTCGAAGCTGGCCATGGCATCGCTGAGCAGGCGCACGCTTTGCAAGAAGTTGTGGGCAATCATGGGCCTGAACACGTTGAGCTCGAAGTTGCCCGCGGCGCCTCCCACATTGATGGCCACATCATTGCCCATCACCTGAGCCGCCACCATGGTCAACGCCTCGCACTGGGTCGGGTTGACTTTACCCGGCATGATGGAGGAGCCGGGCTCGTTCTCGGGAATGCTGATCTCCCCTATGCCGCTGCGCGGGCCGCTGGCGAGCCAGCGTACATCGTTGGCAATTTTCATCAGACTGGCGGCGAGGCCCTTGAGGGCGCCATGGCCCTGTACCAGGGCATCGCAGCTCGCCAGGGCCTCGAACTTGTTGGGTGCGGTGACAAGGGGCAAGCCGGTCTGTCTGGCGAGCTCCCTGGCTACCGCGTCGGCATAACCGGCCGGGGCATTGAGGCCAGTGCCGACCGCGGTGCCGCCCAGAGCCAGCTCGCACAGATGGGGCAGGGCGGCCTGGAGGTGGCGCTCCCCATGGGCGAGCTGAGCCGCCCAGCCGGAGATCTCCTGACCCAAGGTGATCGGGGTGGCATCTTGCAGATGGGTGCGGCCTATTTTGACGATGTGATCGAACGCCCCGGCCTTGCGCTCCAGGGTCTGGCGCAGGCTGGCGAGGGCGGGCAGCAGACGCGCCATGATGGTGCTAACGGCTGCCAGGTGCATAGCCGTCGGGAAGACGTCATTGCTGGATTGGCTGCGGTTGACCTCGTCATTGGGGTGCACCAGGCGATCTTCGCCGCGACTGCCTCCCAGCAGTTCGCTGGCCCGGTTGGCGAGCACCTCATTGACATTCATGTTGGTCTGGGTGCCGGAACCGGTCTGCCAGACCACCAGCGGAAATTCAGCCTCATGTTGACCCCCTAGCACCTCGGCAGCCGCGGCAATAATAGCCTCGGCATGACTCTCGTTGAGCAGCCCCAGCTGCAGATTGACCCGGGCGCTGGCACTCTTGATCTGCACCAGGGCACGAATGAGTTCGGGGCTTTGCCGCTCCACCGAAATGGCGAAGTGATGCAGGGAGCGCTGGGTTTGGGCCCCCCACAGCCGGTTGGCCGGTACCGCTATCTCCCCCATGCTGTCTCGCTCCATCCGTGTCTTCATCTGTTGTTCCCTTCTCTGTTGGCTCGATGCTGTCGGTTAGCAACCTTTAGCATGCGGATGACAAGTATGGGAGACCTGCATTGAATTTATGTACGCTTAACATATAATAAGCAATGCTTACCAATTTATCGGTCTCATTATGATGAAACAACCTGACACCCTGGGCTTCCTGATTGGCGATGTGCATCGTCTGATGCGTCGTCATTTCCAGCAACAGCTGGAAGGGAGCTGCCTGACCCTGGCCCAGGCGCGCGCCCTGGTCCATATCGCCCGCTGTGAGGGGATGCGTCAGGTTGAGTTGGCCGAGCGGCTGGATATCCAGCCTATCACCCTGGCCCGCCAACTCGATCAGCTGGCCCAGAGTGGTCTGGTCGAGCGGCGTCCTGATCCTGATGACAGGCGGGCCCATCAGCTGTTTCTGACCGAGGCGGCCATGCCCCATCTGCAGCGCATCAAGCAGGCTGGCGATGTCGTACATCGCAGTGCCATGGGCGATCTGGACGAGGAGGCGGCGAACGCCCTCCGCCAGGCGCTCAAGACGATGCACGATAACCTTTCCCATTGCTGATTTTCTCGATTTTTCGGAGTGTTTCCCATGACGACTGAGCCAACATCCACCCCTGTGGCGGCCTTTGACCGACGCCGTACCCGGCGGCTACTGCTGGTTGTGGTCCCCCTTGTCGCCCTGTTTGGCTGCGGCATTCTTTATATGTTGGGGGGGCGTTATGTGGAGACGGACAATGCCTACGTGAAGGCAGACAAGGTCCCCATCAGTACCGAGGTGCTTGGCCGAGTGGCCAAGGTGATGGTCAAGGAGAACGCCCAGGTCAGGGCCGGGGATCTGATGTTCGAACTGGATCCTGCCTCTTTCCAGCTGGCCGTGGGCAAGGCCGAGGCGGAACTGGCCAAGGTGCGCACCGATCTGGTGGCGCTGCAGACCAGTTATCGTGGTCAGCAGGCTGAAATCGCCGTGGCCCGTACCCGCCACCAATATGCACTGAAAGAGGAGCGCCGCCAGGCCGACCTGGTCGCCAAGCACTTCACCTCGACCGCCAATTATGACGATGCGCGTCAGCTCACCATACAGACGGCGCAGCAACAGCTCGCGCTGGAGGAGGGGCTCAAGCAGATTGAGGCTTCCTTGAACGGTGATGTGAACCTGCCGGTGAGCCAGCAACCGGCCTACATGGAAGCGGCCGCCGAGCTGGCCAAGGCCAAGCTGGATCTGGCTCGCACCAAGATCTATGCCCCGGTCAATGGCATCGTCAGCCAACTGCCCAAGCCGGGTCAGTACAGTCTGGTGGGCATGACGGCCATGATGCTGGTGGAAACAGACGCCCCCTGGATTGAAGCGAACTTCACCGAGACGGACCTGACTCATGTCAAACCGGGCCAACAGGTAAGCATCAGCGTGGATACCTACCCGGACGCGCACTGGACCGGAGTGGTCGAGAGCTTGAGCCCGGCGACCGGCTCCGAGTTTTCGGTGATCCCGGCCCAGAATGCCACCGGCAATTGGGTCAAGATTACCCAGAGAGTCGCGGTGCGGATCCGTCTCGATGATGCTAGCGCCGAGCCTGTGCTCAGGGCCGGACTCAGCGCCGTTGCCGAGATAGACACGGCTCAGCAACGCAGTCTGCTTGGCTGGTCGTTGTGAGGCCTGCCTGATGACGGCCCCCACTCAGGAAGGGGCCAGCAAGGCCCATCTTGGTCTGATTACCCTCTCGGTGATGCTGGCCACCATCATGCAGGCGCTGGATACCACCATCGCCAATGTGGCGCTGCCCCACATGCAGGGCGCCATGGGGGCGACCCAGGATCAGATCTCCTGGGTGCTCACTTCCTATATCGTCGCCGCCGCCATCTTCATGCCGCTGACCGGTTTCATCTCTGACAAGATCGGTCGAAAACGGCTGTTCATGTGGTCGGTGGCGGGATTTACCATTGCCTCCATGCTGTGCGGCGCGGCCCAGAGCCTGGAGCAGATAGTGCTGTTTCGGCTGTTGCAGGGGATCTTCGGCGCCAGTCTGGTGCCCCTCTCCCAGGCGGTGCTGCTCGACTCTTATCCCCCCGAAAAACATGGCTCCGCCATGGCGCTCTGGGGAGTGGGGGTCATGGTGGGCCCCATCCTCGGACCGTCGCTGGGGGGCTGGCTGACCGAATATTACAACTGGCGCTGGGTGTTTTACATCAACCTGCCGTTCGGTCTGCTGGCCTGGTTCGGCATCGCCGCCTTTATCGAGGAGACCAAGCTCAACGTCAGCCGCCGCTTTGATCTGCTCGGTTTCGCCCTGCTCAGCGTCGGCATAGGGGCGCTGCAGATGGCACTGGACAGGGGCCAGTCCCAGAACTGGTTTGCCAGCAGCGAGATAGTCATAGAGACGGGGCTGGTCGTGCTCTGTTTTTACCTGTTCGTGGTGCATATTTTCACCCATTCACACCCCTACATAGAGCCGGCCCTGTTTCGGGATCGCAACTTCAGTGTCGGTCTGGTATTCATCTTCATCGTGGGCATCATATTGCTGGCGACCATGACCCTGCTGCCGCCCTTCATGCAGAGCCTGATGGGCTACCCGGTGATTGACGTCGGTTACCTGCTGGCGCCGCGCGGGGTGGGGACCATGGTGGCCATGATGCTGGTGGGGCGTCTCTCGGGAAGGCTGGATACCCGCTACTTGATCCTGCTGGGACTCTTGCTCACCAGCCTCTCCATGTGGGAGATGACCCTGTTCAACACCAATATCAGCAGCTGGGACATAGTGCGTACCGGTCTGGTGCAAGGCCTTGGGCTGGGCTTCATCTTCGTGCCGCTATCCACCATCACCTTCGCCACCCTGGCCCCGCGTTATCGCAACGAAGGCACAGCTCTGTTCAGCCTGATGCGCAACATTGGCAGCAGCATCGGCATCTCTGTGGTGATCACTTATCTGGCTCAGCGAACTCAGATGAATCATGAGGTCTTTGCCAGCTACATCAATCCGTTCAATCAGGCCCTGCGCCAGGGCGTCGATCTCGGGGTCTATAACCTGGAGACGGTGAAGGGGCTCAGCGCGATCGACGGCGAGGTGACCCGCCAGGCCGCGACCCTCGCCTATCTGCAGGATTTCCGATTAATGATGTGGGTCAGTCTCTGTGCCATTCCGCTGGTGCTGCTGTTGCGCTCCCCCAAGCGTGGCAACGGCACCAGGAGTGAGGCTCCCGTACTGGAGTGACCATCCTGGCCCTGGCTGTCGGACGTAGAAAAGAGGGATGCCAAAGGCATCCCTCTTTTCTACGTCTGGCTGTGGTTCAGAGCTTGGCCGTGAAGGGGGTCAAGGCGCCGAGCGGGCGGGCATCCTGGTACTCCTTGATCTCTTCTCCATGCTTGAAGACTTTGTAGCCTTCGCCACGCACGCTCCAGTATTCGATGTGCTCGCCGCTGATTTGCAGCAGGCTGGCTTCGCGCAGGGCAAGCACGGATTCGCTTGGGTTGATGGCACAGAACTCGGCGAGGCGCTCATCACGGGTCTCCCCCATGTGGCCGCTGATGCTGGCATCCAGATAGTGGGGATTGATCTGCAGCGGGAACAGGCCGAGGGCGGGCAGCACGGCGGCGTTGCAAACCGGCATGTCGTTGGTGGTGCGAATGCTCGGGGTCGCCACGTTGCAACCTGCGCTCCAGCCCACATAGGGCACACCCCGTTCGCGCACGGCGCGCTGGATGGGGACTATCAAACCTTGCTCATGGAGCTGCTGATTCAACCGCCAGCTGTTGCCACCGCTGACGAAGATGGCCTGCGCGCTTTCAATGGCCGAGACAGGATCGTCGGATCTGTGGATGCTGACGACTTCAACCCCCAGGCTCTCCTCCAGATCCCGGGCCCGCTGATCCCAGTCACCGCGGATCACGGCGTAAGGCACCAGCACTATCTGGTTGACGCCCCTGGCCGCGAGCAAGGCTTGCACCCGCTGACGTGCCCAGCCCAGCAGGCCGGGGTGTTCCGTGGTTTTTCCGTTGCTCAGTAACAGCAGTTCCATATTGATTCCTCAATTTAAAAGGCGCAGGGCCAAGGCTGGCCCTGATAAAGGGAGGTGGGCACTCTAGCGCCATCCCGGCGCCAAGTGTGTGATCTCATCGCGCTTTGTGCCTCCGCCTATGGCGGTTTGTTCACCCCTTGACCGCCTAGCGTCAAGAGGAGGTCACGTCGGCATAGAGCAGTATCAGTTCGGCCAGTGAATTGACTTCGAGCCGCTTCATCAGGCTGGCACGGCATACTTCGACGGTGCGCACCGAGATGCAGAGATCCTGGGCTATCTGCTGGTTCTTGTGGCCTGAGGCTATCAGGTGCAGCAACTGATGCTCGCGGGGGGGGAGGCGCCGGTAGGCGCTCAGGCGGGCCAGCCGCTGCGCCGCCGCCTGGCTTGCCTGATTGGCGCCTGCTATGGCGTCGAGCAGCGTGGTGAGCTGCACGGGCTTTTGCAGAAAATCGATGGCTCCCTGCTTGAGGGATTCCACCGCCAGGGGCACATCGCCGTGACCGGTGAGAAAGAGGATGGCGATGGGGCTCTGGGACGCCTTCAGCCGCTGCTGCAGTTCGGGGCCCGACAGGCCCGGCATGCGGCAATCCAGGATGAGGCAGGCAGGCTGGCTCAGATCCACCTCACTCAGAAAATGCTCACCGTCTGCAAAGCAGCTCACCGTCCGATCACAGCTCTCCAGCATGAAGCGCAGGGAGTCGAGCACGGCCTGATCGTCGTCGACCAGATAGAGAGGGAGGCGGGCTGTGGTCGGCATCTCAGTTCCCTCCCTCGATGGTCGGGGCGGCATCCGGGCCAGGAATGGGCAGGACAACCTGGGCGAGGCAGCCCCTGGGGCTCAGGTTGCTCAGGGTGAATTGACCGCGATGAAACTCCACCACGTCCCGGCAGATGGCGAGTCCCAAGCCCATGCCATCGGCCTTGTTGCTGTAAAACGCCTGCTGCAGCTGCGCCTGGGGCGCCGTCAGGCCCGGGCCATTGTCGCGTACCTCCAGCAGGAGTTGATCCTCTTCGAAGGTGATCAATACCTCGACTCGCGGCTCATCCGTCTGCGCCATCCCCCCGTCGATGTGATCTGACCCCTTGGGGTGCCGGGCCGCACTCTCGGCGCCATTCTTGATGAGATTTACCAGCAGCTGCTCGACCCCAATGCTATCCAGGGGGAGCAGACGGGGCTCACCGTGCCAGCTCAGGGCCAGCCGGACGTCGAGCGGCGCCAGCATCTGTTGCAGCAGCGGCGTCAACTGCTCGACCAGGGCGGGCAAGTCCGTGGGCTCGGCCTGACGTGGCCGCTTCTGCAGGCGGGATCTCAGCCGGTTGATGGTCTGGGTGATGCGAGTGACCTGCTGCCCTATCTGCTCCAGCGCCTGCGTCAGGGCGAGGTTCAGGGCTGGATCCCTGTCCGCCTTGGCCGGGTCCAGGGTCTGTCTGGCGAGACGCAGCAGGGCACCCTGGCTGTAGTTGGCGATGGCGGTGAGGGGCTGGTTGATCTCGTGGGCCATGTTGGCACCGAGCTCCCCGAACTGGGCGAGGCGCTGGGCTTGCTCGAGCTGGCGCCGCTTGTCATCGAGCTGGCGACGGGTGGCGAGCAGGCGACGCTGGCTGCGGTTGAACAGATGTTGCAGCAGCAGGTGGTGGCCGCCGAGCAGCAACATCAGCAGCAGGGCACCCCAACCCCACTGCTGATGCTGGCGCAGCCAGTGCCATGCCGACTGCCACCAGGGACCCTGCAGGGGATGGCGATCCAGCGCCTTGAGCAGGCGATCTATGCTGAGCTGGCTGGTGGGCACCGTCCAGCCCGCCGAATCGGCGGCAATGGCGGCCAGGCTGTCGGGGGGCAGGGCAAACAGGGCGCGGGTGACTGCCAGCGCCAGTTCGGGGGAGGCTTGCTCCGTCTTGGCAAAGGACCAGTTGGGGTAGAGCCGGGTCGAGCTCTGGCAACCAAAGCCGGCCGGTGCCCTGTTGTCCAGCACCCGGAAATCGGCATAAGCGATCTTGCCCTCCCGCGCCATGCGCTCCAGCTGGCAGACCGGCACTATGGCGGCGCTGACCTTGCCTGCCGCCAGTTGCGTGATGAGCCTGTCGAGGGGGAAGCCGGTGAAGCGCACCGCAGAGAAGAAGTTGTCGAGCCGCACCCCTTGCTGACTGGCCTCGAAGCGATAGGCGAGGTAGCCACCGAAGGCGTTCTCCGACACGGCGGCGACCGGTTGGCGTTTGAGATCCTGCCAGTGCTGGAAGGGGGCGTCTGCTCGTACCACCAGGGCGGCGCCGATGGCGAGGTTGTCACCGCCGGCTGGGCTCTTGAGGGTGGCTAGCCAGGCCAGCGGATACTGGCGCGACAGGCTGACCGATTGCCCCGGGTTGGTGATGACAAAATCCAGCCTTTGACCGGCGACGGCGTCGGCCAGGGCATCGAGCTCCAGGGGCATCAATTCGAAGTGCTGGCCCGGCACCCTCTTGTCCAGCCAGATCATGAGCGGTTGCCACTGATGGCGGGCCACCGGGAGACCGCGGGTCGCCAGTACCCCGACGCGCACCGGCTGGTCCTGTGCCTGCATCGGCGCGGCTTCTATGGATGCGGGGTCGGCCGACGCGGCCAGGAGGGGCACCGCGACCAGCCAGAGCAGCAGGGCCAACCAGAGCTTGCGTGTGGGGGGCAGAGGGGCTGGGCTGCGCAGGAGGCTCTCCTTGAATGTGTGTTGGCAATTGACGATGGCGCCCAGTCTATCATCGGGCCAAGCATTTGAATGAGGTTCGGTCGGCACAGTGGAGATGAACGCCGCCCCCGTCACAATTCAGTCTTTTTCGGGCCGATTTCATTGCGCTGGATCAACCCGGCTCCCGGTATGTGGAAAACCACAATAGAACGGTTCCAGTGGCTGGGGACAATGGGCTCATCCCCCGCTTGCCCTGCTTCGGGCAAGCCAGCACAAGGAAAAAGCCATGGAGCTCAGCAAGCGCCGATTGTTATCCGGGATTGCCGCCCTCACCGCGGGGGCGGCCCTGATCCCCGTGGTTCAGGCTCAGCCTGGCCCTGCCCCCCGCAATGGCGACGCGGCCATCAGCCGGGGTGACAAGCGCAAGCGCTACGGCATGCTGATCGATCTGCGCCGCTGCGTCGGTTGTCAGGCCTGCACCGTGGCCTGCACCATCGAAAACCAGCCCCCCCTCGGCCAGTTTCGCACCACGGTCAGCCAGTACGAGGTGAGCAATGTGGCGGCGCTCGATGCCCCCGCCTCTCTCTTCATGCTGCCTCGCCTGTGCAACCACTGCGCCGAACCCGCCTGCCTCGATGTCTGTCCCACCGGTGCCACCTTCCAGCGCGACGACGGCATCGTCGTGGTCAACAACGACTGGTGCGTCGCCTGCGGCTACTGCGTGCAGGCCTGCCCCTATGACGCCCGTTTCATCAACCACGAGACCAACACCGCCGACAAGTGCACCTTCTGCGCCCACCGGCTGGAGGCGGGGCTTCTGCCCGCCTGCGTGGAGACCTGCGTCGGCGAGGCCCGGATCATCGGGGATCTCAATGATCCCGCCAGCCAGATAAGCCAGCTGCTGCGCACTCACGAGTCCGCCCTCAAGGTGCTCAAACCCGAGGCCAATACCCAGCCGCGGGTCTTCTATCTGGGCATGGACGAGGCCTTTGTCAGCAAGATCGATGGCAACCCCGCCCAACGCACCCTGCTCGGCGATGACGGCAAGGAGATAGCCCATGACCATTAATGAACTGCTGACCCCGGATCAGCCCATCACCTGGCTGCCCTGGGCGGTGCAATATTTCTTCCTCATCGGCCTGGCCTATGGTGCTCTCTGGCTCGGCGCGCTGGATCTGTGGCACAAGGTGCCGGATCGGCGACTGCAAATGTTGGCCGCCGTGCTGATGATGGCGGCCGGGGTGGTGGCCCCCATCGCCCTGACCGCGGACTTGCATCAGCCAGCCCGGGCCTGGCACTTCTACGCCCAGCCCCGGTTCAGTTCCATCATGTGGTATGGCGCCTACCTGCTGCCCCTGTTCAGTCTGCTTAGCATGCTGCTCGGCTGGTTGCTGATAAGACCTAGTCTGGCCCTGCGCGGCGCGGAGAGTGACAGGGTTGCCGCTATGGCCCGCCTGCTCTGCCTGGGAGGCTGGTCCGGGGATCGCTGGCTCAAGCCGCTGGCCCTGCTGGCCGCCCTGAGCGGACTCAGCATCGCCCTCTACACAGGTCTGGAGACCATGGTGGTCGAGGCTCGCCCGCTCTGGCATACCCCCTGGCTGCCCTGGTTGCTGGCGCTCAGCGCACTGCTGGCGGCCCAGAGCGCCCTGTTGCTGCTCAACCGCCTGCTGGCCGGCTGGCAGCAACGCACGGAGGCGGGGCTGCAGCGCCAGATCCGCCCGACCCTGGCGCTGCTGGCGCTCTCTCTGCTGGGCTGGACTCTGTTTGGCGGCGCCTCGGCGACGGAGGCTGGCGCCCTCTATCGGCTCGATCCGAGCTGGCGGCTGGCGGCCCACTGGCTGCTGCTGACCCTGGGGTTGTTGGCGACCCTGTTGCTGGTGGGGCAGCGCCTGGGCGCCCGCTGGCAGCCCCTGGCGCTGTGGGGAACGGCGCTGCTGGCGCTGCATCTGGTCTGGGGCCTGCGCTGGCTGGTGCTTATCCAGGGGCAACTGGTGCCCAAATATGGCGCCGGTGCCTACTTCTACCAGATAGCCTGGGGGCCGGAGGGGGTACTCGGCATTCTCGGCACCTTCGGCCTGCTGCTGGCCCTGTTGGTGGCGCTCTCCGAGCTGGTGCGCGCTTCCTCTGTGCCATCCACCGGCAAGGCATCCACCGCCAAGGCATCTCCTACTCATTCCGCTCGCGAGGCAATCTGATGGATCACAGCAAACGCAAGTTTCTCAAAGGGGCCGCCATTGCCGGTGGCACCGGATTGTTCGTTGCCGGTTACAGCGACACCCTCAAGCACGTCGTGAGCGGGGTGGCGACCGGCAGCTCGGGCAAACCGACTCGGGATCCCATCCATGGCAACTCACTTGCCGTGGAGTACAGGGTCGACGAGCAGGGGGATCTTCATCCCAACCCGGCCCAGCGCCTGGCCAACACCATGTGCCTGGGTTGCTGGACCCTGTGCGGGGTGCGCGCCCGCATCGACAACGAGAGCGACAAGATAGTGCGCATCCTCGGCAACCCCTATCACCCGCTCTCCGCCCAGCATCACATCGATTTCAAGACGCCGATCAAACAGGCGCTGCTTGGCACCAGCGGTTATCAGGAAGGGGGGCTCAATGGTCGCTCTACCGCCTGCGCCCGGGGCAACGCCATGCTCGAACAGCTCGACAGCCCGCACCGGGTTACCCAATGCCTCAAGCGAGTGGGGCCCCGTGGCAGCGGCCAGTGGCAGAGCATCTCCTTCGAACAGCTGGTAACCGAGGTGGTGGAGGGGGGCGATCTGTTTGGTGAGGGCAGCATCGAGGGGCTGCGGGCCATTCGCAACCTCAATGAGCCGCTCGACTCTGACAACCCCGAATATGGCCCCAAGGCCAACCAGTTGCTGGTGAGCAACGCCTCGGACGAGGGGCGCGACGTCTTCATCAAGCGCTTCACCTTCAACAGCTTCGGCACCCGCAACTTCGCCAACCACGGTGCCTATTGCGGGTTGTCATTTCGGGCGGGGGCAGGCGCCCTGCTGGGCGATCTGGAGAAAAATGCCCACCTCAAGCCCGACTGGGACGAGAGCGATTTTCTGCTGTTCATGGGTACCTCCCCCCAGCAGTCCGGCAACCCTTTCAAGCGCCAATCCCGCCAGCTGGCGTCGAACCGGGCGAGGGAGGGAAAGCCGTTCTCCTACGTGGTGGTGGCCCCCAGTCTGCCCAATACGGTCAACCTGCCCTCGGCGCCCGCCAACCGCTGGTTGCCCATCAAGCCCGCCACGGATTCGGCCCTGGCCCTGGCCATGCTGCGCTGGATCATCGACAACGACCGCTACGCCGAGCCCTTCCTGGCGGCCCCCCATGCCGAGGCCGCCGAGCGGGCCGGTTATCGCGGCTTTTGCAATGCCAGCTATCTGGTTGTGTGCGACGAGTCCCATCCCCGCTTCGGCCAGATGCTGCACGCCAGCGACCTGGGGCTGCCCCACGGTGGCGAGGCCTATGGGGAAGGGGATGGGGTGCTGGTGGTCGAGGAGGGCAGTGGCGAGCTGCGCGTGGCCGGGCAGTGCGAGCGGGCCCGGCTCTGGGTGGATCGCCGCCTCCCGACTGCGGGCGGGACGCTGGCGGTCAAGAGCAGCTTCCAGCTGCTGGCCGAGGCGTGCCGAGAGCACTCCCTTGAGCAGTACAGCCAGGAGTGCGCCGTGCCGGTGAGCGCTATCGAGGAGCTTGCCCGGGAGTTCACCAGCCACGGCACCCGGGCGGCGGTGATCAGTCACGGCGGCACCATGAGCGCCAACGGCTTCTACTCGGCCTGGGCCATCATGATGCTCAACGCCATGATAGGTAACCTCAACGCCCGAGGCGGTGCCGTGGCGAGCGGTGGCAAGTTCAACCCCTTCGGCGCCGGGCCCCGTTACGATCTGGAGAGCTTCCCGGGTATGGTCAAACCCGCCGGTGTCTTCCTGTCGCGATCCAAGTTCCCCTACGAGAAGACATCCGAATATCGCCGCAAGAAAGAGGCGGGGCAGAACCCCTACCCGGCCCGCGAGCCCTGGTTCCCGCTCTCTGGCCCGCTGCTGGGTGAGCACCTGACCGCGGCGGTGAGTGGCTATCCCTACCGCGCCAAGGCCTGGATCAACCACATGGGCAATCCCCTCTACGGTCAGGCCGGGCTGCATCATGCCATCGGCGAGCAGCTTAAAGACCCCAAGGTGCTGCCGCTCTTTGTCAGCATCGACAGCTTCATCAACGAATCCTCTGCGCTGTCGGACTACATAGTGCCGGACACCCTGACCTATGAGTCCTGGGGCTGGGCCACCGCCTGGCACGGGGTCATGACCAAGGTCTCCACCGGCCGCTGGCCTGTGGTGGAGCCTCGCGTCGTCAAGACCGCCGAGGGGGATCCGGTCTGCATGGAATCCTTCTTTATCGCCGTGGCGAAACGCCTGGGGTTGCCGGGCTTTGGCGAGGGGGCGGTCAAGGGGGCCGATGGCAGCCTGCATACCCTCAATCGGGCGGCAGATTTCTCCCTCTATGGGGCGGCCAACGTGGCCTATCTCGGCGAGCCTGTGCCTGCCATCGAGGCGGAGGGTCTCGCCTGGTCCGGGGTTGAGCGGATCCTGCCCATCCTCAACGCCACCCTGAGCGCGGAGGAGGCGGGCCGCGCCGCCTATCTCTATGCCAGGGGCGGGCGCTTCGAACCCGTTGTCAAGGGGCGCGACG
>NZ_AQGQ01000064.1 GCF_000388115.1 Aeromonas molluscorum 848 | reverse complement strand
ACTTGTATGCCCCTGCCAAGCGCCTCGCATTTCGGGCTCGCTGGTATCTCATCCTGCTGCTGGCATTCAGCCCCGTTATCATACTGCTCTGGTATCTGGGGCGAGAGTGGTGGCTGACAGAGGCGCCAGCCATCATCACGACCGAGCCTCAGCTGGTGGTGGCCAATGGTGATGGTTTCATCAGAAGTATCTATGTGACTCCCGGCCAATCCGTCTCGCAAGGAGATACATTGATGCGCTTCGAGTCACCGACGCTCCAGGCCAACATCGAAGGGAGAAGGATTCGCCTGAAGTCGATTGAGCTGGACAAGGGGGTAGCCGAGCAGGCGATATTGAACAACCTGGATGAGCAGATCAGCATTGCTGAGCGAGGCACCCGTGAGCAGGAAGGGATTTATAAGGAGTACGCGGACTACAGGAAGGAAAAACTGGTATCCAGTGCCGAGTATGCCAGTTCTCTGCTGAGCTGGACTCAATCACGTATCTCACTGCAAAAGGCCAGGTCAGAAAAGACGCTGCAAGAGCTGCAGATCCAAGAAGATCACCTGACGGGGCCACTGGCCAGTGCTCGACACTCTCTGGAGCAGGAGCTGACGGAGATGGAGGCCATATCAAAGCAGCAACAGCCACGGGCTCCGGCAACGGGAAGGGTCTCTGATGTGCTGGTGCAAGAGGGTGACTGGGTCTTTTCGGGCGCACCGCTTGCTCTGATCTCCAAGCATGAGGATCCCTTGGTCATTGCTTATGTATTGCCCAAATATTTATCCTCGATGGAGACGGGCCACAAGGCGATCGTCAAGCTGCCAAGCGGGGAGCGCCTGGCGGCGAGGGTTGCCAGACCGGTAGAGTTGGCTGACAAGTTGCCAGCTCAACTGGCCGCCCCGTTCGAGGGGGAGAAGGCGACACTCAAAGTCGCTTTGTCACTGGATGAAAAGCTATCTTCGGGATTATTGGTCGAGGGGCTACCAGTCACAGTGTTGTTTGATTGAGCCAAAGCGCTGTGCTTCCATTGAGGGTACAGCGCTTTCATCTGATGTTCGTCAAGTCGTCAAGTCGTCAAGTCGTAAAAGAGGGGCCCGTTCATGCTTCCTAATCTGACATGATCGACTTATGTATCCGTACTGCCACACTGTCCATCTCCTCATTCTCGCCACACTGAATGAGATTGCGGTTATCAGCGCCCTGTAGGCGCGGGAGCCATTGATCCTCCTGTCGGCCTTGAATTCATCTGCGGGTACGTCGCCGGACCAACTGACGATGTGCTCTGGGTACCCATCTGATTTGATTATGGTTTCCAATCTGGCGCGGGAAATAGACTCATGATGGCGCCTGATATGTTTCTCCGGGTATATTGAGTATTGATGGCGATCCAATATCATGACGCTCGCCAGCCAGCTCTGGTATTCAGATGATGTGCTACCAAGAGCCCGCAACAGAGGCTCGTCGAGGGATGGAATGAGAGCCGTAATATTATGTGTGCTGGGCCTGTGGCCCGCGTTGAGTTTCGCCAGTCTCGGCATGAGCGCCGACATGGTCATTGTGAACAAGTCCTCCTATAGCCTGAGCCTGATGAAGGATGGCAAGGAGCTGAAACGCTACTGGATAGCCCTGGGCCCGGCTCCAAAGGGTCACAAGCAGCGGGAGGGCGATCAGCGCACCCCCGAGGGGCGTTACACGCTGGATTACAAGAAGAGTGACTCCAACTTCTATCGTGCCATCCACATCAATTACCCGAGCCTGGATGACATCAAGACAGCCAATGAACTCGGGGTTCGCCCCGGTGGCATGATCATGATCCACGGTCAGCGCAACGGCAATGGCTCCAGCCTGCAACCGTCCAACTGGACCAACGGTTGCATCGCCATGCTCAACAAGGACATGGATGAGGTGTGGAGCGCCATCGAACCCGGCACCCCCATCATCATCAATCCCTGAGGGGAAAAACGAATAAAAACGGCAGGCCATTGGCCTGCCGTTTTTTATTGGGCTCTTGTCTGGCTTAATTGGGTTTTACCCTGGCGCCAATCTGGGTCTTGATCAGCGCCTGCAGCACGGCCATGAGTGCCGCCCCTGTCATACCAAACATCAAGACGCCATTGGCTGCCTCAAGCGGGCCCAGCATCTTCCAGTGGGAGCTCATCACTATGTCGCCATAGCCAAGGGAGGTGAAGTTGACTCCCGAGTGATAGATGGCCTCATAGAGCTGGTCGAATTCGCCGAGAGTGAGGAACAGTACCCCCCAGAGCGTGATCTGCACGAAGTTGCCCAACATCAGCAAGACCATGACCACTAGCAGGGGGCCGACACCACGTCCCAGCCAACCCGGATTGGCATTGTTATGAACCTGGTTGATATAGAAGCGCACCGCCCAAAAGGTCACAGTGGCTTGCAGTGAGAGGCAGATAAGCATAGTGGGCAGACCCACCAGCATGTTCATCAATATCATGACATCGTCTCGTGATTGATTGTGTGTGGAAGGTGTCGACCCGCGCGCCAGCGCTCAAGCACCCAGACGGCGCCCCATGCGTAGCAGGCGACGAGCAGGAACAGGCCCAATCTGAACAGGGAGGCCTGAAGTACATCCTTGCCGTTGGCGCTGTCCTGAATGGCGGGGCCCAGCAGTATCATCATGGTCATCAAGGCGTTGACCCAGAAAGAGGGGGCAACCCGACTCGTCTTTATCCTGAATAGCCGAACTCCGAGCCAGAGGCTGGTGGCCATGACCCACAACATCAGCATCCAGAGATTGGGCCAGAGGGCGAGTCCGGACCAGGCGATGGCGGCTACCAGGGCACCGACCAGCGTTGAACCAATCAGCTCCTTGCCTGCATTGCGGGCATTGGTGGTGCAGGCCTGCTGGCTCAGCGCCACCGTCTTCATGATGGCGGCCAGATAGTGGGAGGGATCTTGCAGCGCCAACACCAGGATCGGCAGCACTATGATGACGGCCCGCAGCGCCACCCAGCTTGCATTCTCGGGGCTGAGATAGGCAGGTTTGGCCCCCTGACTCGGCTCATCGGGAAACAGGTTGTGAGAGACGGTGCCGATGAAGGCCCCCAGCATGACCCCGGTCGCCAGCGCCTGGATCACCATGAAGGCGAGGGCCTGATCCGCCACCCCGGCTACCGGGACCAGAGTGAAGGTGATGACCAGCAGGGTCAGCAAGGGGTTGCCACTCTTGAGTCCAAGGTAGAAGAGGCCAAACAGTATCAGGGCAATCAGCATCAGGGCGCTGGCCCCATAGTGCTCGAGCAGGGGAACCATCAGCACGCCGCTGGCCATCAGTCCCATGAGCACGCCCCCCATCAGCAGCCCCTTGATCGGGGATAAGGGGGGGCCGGGTTTGCACAGCAGCAGTATCACCACCAGGCAACTCAAGTGGGGCTGGGGCAGGGCCAGGCCATAAGTGATGAGGACACTGAGGCCAAGTCCCAGGGTGAGACGCAGTACTGCCTTGTCAGCCCTGTGCATCAGGGGGTTGCTCCACATTGCATTCGTTTGCCGCTCAATAGAGGTAGGAAAGCAGGCTCATCAGCCTGATAAAGCCAGTCCCCAAGCCATTCATTAGCCAGTTGTCGCCGCTGTAAACCAGCACTTCGGCCTGGCCGCCAACCCGGATCCCCTGAATGCCCTTGAGCTCGCCTTGTTCAAACTCGATGGCGACCGGGAAGCGCTGCGCCTGACGCAGCCAGTCACGGTTGTTTTGCACTGTGGGCAGACTGCCTGCCGCACTCTGCGAGCCGGAGCTGACCCCGTTGCCCAGGCTGCGGACCTTGCCCTTTAGTACCCGGCCCGGCATGACGTCGAGCACGATGGCCACTTCATTGCCGGGGGCCAGATTACCCAGATTGTTCTCCGTCATGTCGGCGCTTACCCAGACGTCGTGGATGGCGATGAGTGTCATGGCTGGGGCGCCGGCCGATGTGAACTGACCGGCATCGGTGCGCAGATCGGTGACCAGACCGCGGGAGGGAGCGAGTACCTGAGTGTGACTGAGATCCAGTTCAGCCTTTTCGATGGCGGAACGGGCACTGATTAGCTGGGAGTTGTTATCGCCGCTGTTGCCTGCGGCTTCCTTGGCCTGGATAAGGCTGGCCTCGGCGGCCTTGACCTGGCTCTGGGCCTGCACCCGAGTCGCCCTGGTCACTTCGAGCCGACGTACCGATATGGCACCGGGATCCTCGGCATAGAGCCGCTCCTGGCGATTGGCGTCTTGTTCTGCCTTGAGACGATTGGCCTTGGCGGCCTGCAAGGAGGCTTCGGCGGCAATGACACCGGCCCCCGCGGCATTGACTGAGCGCAGCACAGAGTCATAGTCGGATCTGGCCCTTTGCAGGGCTATCTGGTACTGGCTGGGATCTATCTCGAACAGCGGCTGCCCCAGGGTGACATCCTCGTTGTTCTTCACCAGCACCTTCTGCACCTGACCCGACACCTGGGCGGCGATGGGCACCACGAAGGCCTGCACCCTGGCCTGGGAGCTGTAAGGGGTGAGGCGATCGGCGGTGAAGTACCACAACAGGCTTATGCCGATCAGGGCAAGCAGCAGCAAGGTGCCAATACGGCTCCCCTTGCCCGGTTGAGGGCTGGGTGCCGGCGGCGCTGGCGGGTTGGCTGAGGGTATAGGTGCATCTTGGCTCATGGTCTTCTCGTCATCACATTAGGGGGCATCGGCGCTGGGCAGGGGATCGGTCAACAGTGGACCCCAGTCACTGCGCGACTGCATCTCTTGCTGGCTCTGCTCGTCGAGCAGAGGGCGGCTACGTCCTTGCTGCCAGCCACCCCCCATCGCCTTGTAGAGGGAGATCAGGCTGAGCATCACATTGCCGCGGCTGCTGACCAGGCGCTCCTGCTGGCTGAACAGCGCGCGCTGGGAGTCGAGCACTCGCTGGAAGTCCGCCATGCCTTCCCGATAACGGATATTGGCGATGTCGAGGGAGCGGCGGGCAGCCTGCTCTGTCTGTTCCAGCAGGACGATCTGCTCCTCATTCTTGGCAAAACCTATGGCGGCATCATCAATCTCGCGAGCGGCGCTGAGCAGGGTATTCTGGTAGCTCTCTTTGAGCTGCTGGAAGCGGGCATCCTGCACCAGGACCGCATTGCTGAGCAGGCCATGGTCAAACACATTCCACTTGAGACTTGGGCCTATGCCCCAGTCCAGGGTGGAGCTGCTGCCCGACAGCGAGGTGGCCGACAGACCGACCGAGCCGAGCAGGGTGAGGGAGGGATAAAGTTCTGCTTCACTCACGCCGATCAGGGCCGATTGTGCCGCCATCAGCCGCTCGGCACTGCGCACATCCGGCCTGCGACGAATGAGATCCGCAGGCAAGTCCGCCGCCAAGGTAAGTTTGGCGTGGGGGATGATACCTGTGTCTGCGCCCATCTCCGGCAGGGGGCCGGGGGCGCGGGCCAGCAGCGTGCTCAGGGCGTTCTGCCCCTGACGCAGACTGGCTTCCAGGGTCGGAATGCCCGATAGCGTACTCAGGTATTGGGTCTTGGCTTGCTGTACGTCCAGTTCGTCGCTGTTGCCGCTTTTAAACAGCTTCTCGGTGATCTCCAGACTGCGTGCTTGCAGCCGGGCGTTTTCCCGGGATATCTGCAGGCGCGACTCCAGGGTGCGAATGTTGACATAGAGGCTGGCCACCTGGGCCGCCATCAACACCTGCACATCATCATATTGCGCGAGCGTCGAGAAATAGCTGGCGTCCGCCGCCTCTATGCTGCGCTGGAATTTACCCCAAAAGTCGATCTCCCACCCGAGATTGGCACCCAGTCCATAGCTCATGAAGTGGCTGTCGGGGCCGTCCCGTACCTGACCGGTCTGCAGGGCACTGCCGCTCACCTGTTGCAACTGGGGATAGCGGCTGGCGTCGGCGATGCCGAGTTGGGCCCTCGCCTCCAGAATGCGCAGGCCTGCGACCCGCACGCTGGGGTTCTTGGTCAGGGCTTCCTGTACCAGGGCATTGAGCACGGGATCCTGAAGCTGGGTCCACCACTCATCGAGCCGCTCGGTTGATTGCCTGGCTTGGGTCTGCTTGATTGAGCCACCTTGCCAGTGAGTAACGGCACCACCCTCGGGCCTGACATAGTCAGGCCCGAGGGTGGTGCAGGCACTCAGCAGTAGACTACCAAGCAGGGCCACCCCGATGGGCGCCCTGTGGTAACGGATGTGGTTGCTGCTGGCTGACAATCGCTCAGGGGGCATCTTGCTGCTCTGTCACCTGGGGGGCGCTACTCAGGGGAGTGAGATGATCCCCTGCTACCCAGGCCATGAAGATCTGGTAGCCGATGGCGAGCAGGGCGGCCCCGACGAACATGCCGAGTATGCCGCTTGAAACCATGCCACCCAGGGCACCCAGCAGAATGATCGGCATAGGAGCATCGACGCCACGACCAAGCAGCATGGGCTTGAGCACGTTGTCGGCCAGGCCGGAGATGACCAGCAGCGCTGTGTAGGCGACGGCTGGGGCAGTCGCGTAGTCACCGCTGCTCCAGATATAGATGACGCAAGGAATGAAGATGACGGCGGCCGGAATTTGGGCAATGCCCAGGATCAGCGCGATCAGCGCAATCACGCCCGGGGCCGGGATGCCCGCGATGGCGACCGAGAGGCCGAGCAAGATGGCCTGGATGAAGGCCACCCCGATGACCCCTTGTGCCACGGCACGTATGGTCGCGGTACAGAGGGTGGCAAACTCGTCACCCCGGCCTTCACCCATGATGCGGGCCGAGATGGCTCGGGCGCTCTGCTGACCCGGCAAGCCGTAGGCCATGATAATGCCGGCGACCACGAAGGAGAGGATGAACTGGAGCATACCTGTCCCCATGCTGGCCACCATGCCAAGCGCCGCCTTGGCGATGTTGCCTATTTTGGGTTGCATGCTCTGAATGAAAGCGGGCAGATCGGTCGCTGCCTGATGCCAGACGGCGTAAACCTTCTTGCCAACGACAGGCCAGGTGCCCACGGATTCAGCAGGCATGGGTATCACCAGGCTGTTGGCCTTCATGTTATGGACGAAGCTGGTGACGGTGTCGGCCAGTGAGCTGGTCAGTATCGCCGTGGGCCCCACGATCAGGACTATGCCGCACAGCACCAGCAAGGTGGCTGCCCGGCCTTGGCGGTTGCCGAGTCGCGCCGCCAGCCTCTGATGGAAGGGGTAGAGGGTGACCGCCAGGATCAAGGCCCACAACATCAGGGTCAGGAAGGGGGAAAAAATACCGTAACAGGTGATAACCAGAGCCAGGATCAGGCCCGCCTTGATAAGCACGTCCAGCAGCTTGTTAAACAAGCGGCGTTCCAGTTCGGGGTTAGTATCTTGTTGCATATCAGGCTCTCGCGATGGAAGTGAGGTTGGGGTAATCAAGTATTGGTTATTTTGAGGGGGGCCATTCTTTAATTATTTACCTGTCCCCACGCTTAACCAGATCTCTATTTCTCAGTTATCGATTAAAAAAGGTTGTTAGTAATCAATATATTATTTTGCATGAGATTAAGAAAGCCGCCACTGCAGAGTTTGTAGCAATGCATCCAGGTGCGTGGTCCCGCTTATTGAAGGTGCCCGGGCATGAGGAAATCTGGCGAGCGTTGATATTTATATGGGCAGCATAAAGATGATGTATTTTGGTTATCTAGTCATTTATAGCGGCATATTTATCTGTCATTAGTCCGGGGTGTTTGCGAATAATCCACGGTAGAGAACGGATCGCTCGAGAAGTATGGGGGCTCGCGCGCCAGGGGGACGCTGCCGAGTGGACTATCAATGACTGGATTGCGGCGCTGCCGGGTTAGAGTCCATCCTCCGGCTGTGATAGTTTGCTGTTCTTTAAGTCATGGAATGACAGATATGGCCATCGCTCCCGCGTCGCAGCCTGCCGAGGTGCTTCGCTTCTCCCGTCCGCTCCTATTGCGGGCCAGTCTGGATATATTGCCGCTCTCGGTGTCTGTGGTGCCCTGGGGGATCCTCTGCGGCGCTCTGGCGCTGCAGGTGGGGCTCAGCCCATTACAGGCCCAGCTGATGTCACTGCTGGTATTTGCGGGGGCGGCCCAGCTCTCTGCCAGTACCTTGCTCGGAGCGGGAACCCCTCTGCTGCCCATCCTGGGCTCTACCTTCGTCATCACCTCCCAGCACTTCCTCTATGGTTTCACCTTCAGGCGCGAGGTGATAGGACTGCCCCTGCGCTGGCGCGTCGGGCTCGCCTTCTTCCTCACCGATGAGATGTTTGCGGTGGCCCTCAAAGACAGGGAGCGTCAGGGGGTATTCAATCCCGCTTATGCCCTGGTGGCCGGGGTTGTCTTCTACCTGTTCTGGAACCTGGCGACCCTGATTGGCATCGCCGCTGGTCAGTACATTCAGGGGTTGGAACAACTCGGCCTCGACTTTGCAATTGCCGCCACCTTTATCGCCATGACAATCCCGGCCATGAAGAATATGCCCATGGTGGCCGCCACGCTGGTCAGCGGCGGCCTGGCCGTCATCACCAAGCAGTGGTTCGCCGAGGTGTACATCATCATCTCCTCACTGGCGGGCATGTTGGTGGGCTATCTGTTGCAACGGGCGAGGGATTGACGATGAAGATCTTCATGAAAGTGTGCGTCTCTGTGCGGCCCTGGGGGGAGATACTGAGATGAGCTGGCTCATGATAGGCCTGCTGGCCATGATCACCTTCTTCAACCGTTTTGCCTTTTTCTCCCGTCTGACTCGCTATCAGCCGGGGGAGGAGATGGGCACCTTCCTCAGCTTCTCCGCCCAGTCGGTGCTGACGGCCATCTGGTTGCCCATCGTCTTCAGTTATGAGCCTGCGACGGGTCTGAGCTGGGATCTAGATTACCTGCTGGCCGCCGTACTGGTGACGCTGCTGACCTTGCTGCGTCTGCCGACGCTGGCGGTGGTGGTGATTGGCATGGGGGGCTTCTTCCTGCTGCGCTGGCTAGGGGGCGCTCATGCCTTGTGGGCCATGCTGCCCTGAGCGCGATGGCGTAAACCATCATCTATCCCCCATAGCAAGAGCCCCGCAATGGCGGGGCTCTTTCGTGAGGATTTTCAGCGGCAAGGAATACGCGGGGTCTTAATCCTTGAGCACGGCTGCGAAGGCGTCGGCTACGTATTCCACATTGCGGGTATTGAGCCCCGCCACGCACATGCGGCCCGAGCGCACCAGATAGACGGCGAACTCCTCGCGCAGGCGATCGACCTGGCTTGGGGTCAGGCCGGTATAGCTGAACATGCCCCGCTGGCTGATGAAGTAGCTGACATCCCGGCCAGGCAGTCTGGCGCTGAGCACCTCAAACAGCTTCTGGCGCATGGCCTTGATGCGGGTGCGCATCTCGGTCACCTCGTCGAGCCAGAGGGCGCGCAGCTCGGGCTGGTTCATCACCGCCGCAGTGATTTGACCGCCGTGGGTGGGCGGGCTGGAGTAGTTGCGGCGCACGGTGGCCTTCATCTGGCCCAGCACTCGGCTCGCCTCTTCGGCATCTTTGCAGATGATCGACAGGCCGCCACAGCGCTCGCCGTAGAAGGAGAGGTTCTTGGAAAACGAGTTGCTGACAAAGAAGCTGACACCTGCGTTCAGCATGGCGCGAATGGCGTAGGCATCCTCTTCCAGCCCGTCGCCGAAGCCCTGATAGGCGATGTCCATGAAGGGAATGAGGTTCTGCTCGACCACCAGGGCAATCACCTGATCCCATTGGGCGCGGGAGAGATCCACGCCGGTCGGGTTATGACAGCAAGGATGCAGCAGCACTATGCTCTTGGCGGGCAGTGCGCTCAGACAGTCGATCATGGCTTCGAAGTTCAGACCGCCACTGGTTTCGTCATAGTAGGGGTAGTCGTGCACCTTGATGCCGGCCCCCTCGAACATCGCCTTGTGGTTGTCCCAGGTCGGATTGCTGACCCACACCTCCGAGGTCGGGAAGTAGCGCTTGAGCAGATCGGCGCCGATCTTCAGCGCCCCCGAGCCACCTATGGTCTGGATGGTGGCGATGCGCCCGGCCTTGACCGCTTCGTGGTCGGCACCGAACAGCAGGTGCTGGACGGCGGTGCGGTAGTTGGCTGCCCCCTCCATCGGCTGGTAGGGGCGCGCTGCTGGCGCGCTGGCGCGCTGGGCTTCTGCCTGCTGCACCGACGGCAGCAGCGGAATGCGGCCCTGCTCGTCGTAATAGAGACCTATCCCCAGATTCACCTTCTGCTCGCGGGTGTCTTTGTGAAAGGTCTCGACCAGGGTCAGTATGGGGTCGCCAGCATAGGCATCGACGTGTTCAAACATGGGGGGTCCTTGCTAAATGGAATCCAGATCCAGAGGGTAAGCGTTCGAGGGTCATGATGGCGCAAAGCAGGCGAGGGCTCAAGTCCGATGCAGGCCACCACGGGCCTGGATTGTTCTCTTTGCTGTAAAGGGGTGCTGGCGGTTCAGGACAGGGTTCATGGCGCAGGGGGAAGGGGCACCATGGCACCGAGCAGCAGACCAAGCAGTTGGTCGGCAGCCTGGTCCAGCAAACGACCCCGGCTCAGCAACAATTGACCTTCTGCATCAAAGCCCAGGCTGGCAAGCAACCTGCCCTCGCCATCTCGTATGCGAGCGAAACCTATCAAGGCACCGCTCTCTCCCGCCTGGCAATGGAGCACCAGCTCGCGATCCTCGCCAAACAGGGTGAAGGCCCGGCATTGGGGCCTGGCTTCCTCATCATCGGGCCAGCAAAAGAAGTGGTACTGCTCGGCGAGCACGACTGCCTGCTGGCAAAATTGGTCAAACAGTAGTGTTATCGCCAGATACTCCTTGTCCAACCGACTGGCCTGTTCCTCAATGGACTTCATATGCCTTGCCTCCAATTTCATCCATTTGATTTTTAATTGGTTTTCTACAGTATCGCTAAGCGCATCCCCCGGTATGGCCCTGATCGGCAGTCGAGTCTGTGAGCCCGATCCAACTTCTGTTATGAAAACGTTATCTTATTGAAAGTGTATGACTTTTATGCAAAACCGCTCACGTTCGCATCCTGGGCCGCTGATTAATATGGTGCTGCTCGGCACTGACCGGGCCTGGACGTCTCGACCGTCGGGACTCACACAGCGGGAATAATAAAAAACATGGATATGAAGATGACCAAAGTGGCGCTGGTAACAGCCTCACTGCTGACCCTATTGTCCGGCTGCAATGGCAGCGGCTCCGATAACGATAATGGTAGTGGCGCCGATCCGGTTGCCCGGCTGCCCAAGGTAGACCCTCCCAGGGAGTTGCTGGTGGCGGGACCAAATGAGGCGGTGATCGCTCTGGTGGATACCCAGTCGGTAGCGGCGCGCGGGGTTGAGGGACCCTTTGCCAACTACAGTCTGCACCTGTGGAACAACGATGTCTGCAATGCCACCGCCGCCAGCGGCTTGAACGCGGACTGGGATGACGGGAGCAAGACGCCGGCCAGTGCCGACAGCTTCGGCCCGGCCTGGGTGGTGCCCCTCGACAAGCTGGCAGGTTGCCTCAACTTCATTGCCCGTAACGGCGAGATGGCCAATCTGACCGGGAGCGACATGAAGTTGATTTTCGAGGATCATCCGGATCGCACCGTCGCCATACTGGCAGGCAAGGGGGATATTTATGGTAGCCGGGCCGAGGCATTCAGTGCGGCTTTCGGGGTGGCGGGAGCCAGTGCCCATCTGATCGATGGCAACACCCTGATCTGGCAGGGGGGCAAGGATAAACCCCATGTGCGCCTCTATTACACCGAATCCGGCACCATCAAGGCCAATGCGGAAGGGGTATTCGACTTCCCCTACATCACCCTTACCCCGACCAGCCTGACTGCCGAGCAGCAGGCCAAGTATCCGCATCTCAAAGATGCCGCCGCCTTCGCCCTGCCGGCTGGCAAGAACCTCAAGCCGCTGCTCAAGGGTGAGCTGGTGGCCATCGGCACCGATGCCGACGGTATCTTGCAGGGGGCGACCCTGGTGCAGAGCGCCGGCGCCCTCGATGCCCTCTACAGTGAAGCAGCCACCAAGCTGACCTATGGTGCCGTGGTCGAGGGGGGCAATGTCACCTTCCGGCTGTGGGCGCCGACCGCCAAGTCGGTCAAGCTGGCACTGTTCGACGAGCAGCACCAGTCCCTCGGCGAGCGTACCATGACCCTGGACGAGGCCAGCGGCAGCTGGAGCCTGCAGGGCGGCAGCGATCTGATCGGCAAGTTCTACCGCTACGACGTCCAGGTCTATCACCCGCTCAGCCGCAAGCTGGAATCCTATCAGGTGACCGACCCTTACTCCCTTAGCCTGGCGATGAACTCCGAGTTCAGTCAGGTGGTGGATCTCAACGATCCTGCCCTGAAACCCGAAGGTTGGGACAGCCTCAAGGCCCCCCACAGCCAGGCCAATCCCGCCGACATCACCATCTATGAGGCCCATATCCGGGACTTGACCGGCAACGACGAGTCCACTGCCCCTGCGCACAGAGGCAAGTTCCTCGGACTGACCGACAGTGACAGCGTACCGGTCAAGCACCTGCAAGCCCTGGCCAAAAGCGGCGTCAGCCACCTGCACCTGCTGCCGGTGTTCGACATCGCCACCATCAACGAGGATCCGGCCAAGGTCGCCAACATCGGCGACGACTTCAGCAAGCTATGCGAGGTCAATGCCGAGGTCAAGAGTTCCAAGTTTGCCGGCCATTGTGGTGGCGGTCAGACCATAGCCGCCGTGCTGGGCGAGCTGCAAGCGACCGACAGCAAGGAGAACCCCGTGGTGCAGGAGCTTTACGGCTATCTGCGCGGCGTCGACTCCTTCAACTGGGGTTATGACCCTTACCATTACACCACCCCGGAAGGCTCCTACGCCACCAACGCCGAGGGTAGCCAGCGCATTCTGGAGTTCCGCGAAATGGTGCAGGCCATCAAGCAGGACATCGGCATGAACGTGGTGATGGACGTGGTCTACAACCACACCAACGAGGCGGGCCTGGGCCCGAAATCCGTGCTCGACAAGATAGTGCCCTGGTATTACCAGCGTCTGAATCCGGAGACCGGCTCGGTGGAGAGCTCCACCTGCTGCTCCAACACGGCGCCGGAACACGCCATGTTCGCCAAGCTGATCGATGATTCCCTGGTGACCTGGGCGCGGGACTACAAGATAGATGCCTTCCGCTTCGATCTGATGGGCCACCACCCGAAAGATCAGATAGTGCAGGCCCTGGTCGAGGTGAAGAAGGTCAACCCCGAGATGTACTTCTACGGTGAGGGCTGGAACTTCGGTGAAGTTGCCGATGACAAGCGCTTCGTGCAGGCGACCCAGAAACACCTGGCTGGCACCGGCATCGGCTCCTTCTCCGATCGGTTGCGCGATGCGGTCCGTGGCGGCAGCCCCTTCGATGGCGGCGAAGGCATTCGCAAGAGCCAGGGTTTTGGCAACGGCGCCTTGGTGGATGGCAACGAGCTGGATGGCGTCGATCTGGCGACCGCGCTGCATCAGTCCGATCTGGTGCGCCTCGGCATGGCCGGCAACCTCAAGGCGTTCGTGCTGACCGACAAGGATGGCGCGGCGAAGAAGGGGTCGGAGATCGACTACAACGGTCAGGCGGCGGGTTACGCCCAGGATCCGACCGAGATCCAGAACTACGTCTCCAAGCACGACAACCAGACCCTGTTCGACAACCTGGTCTACAAGGCGCCGGCCGGTGCCAATTTGGTGCGGATGCAGGGGGTATCGCTGGCGACCGCCATGTTGGGGCAAGGTATTCCTTTCACCCATGCTGGCAGCGAGTTGCTGCGCTCAAAATCCATGGAGCGGGACAGCTACGACTCCGGTGACTGGTACAACAGGGTCGACTACACCCTCGCCGACAACAACTTCGACAAGGGCTTGCCGCGCAAGGACAAGGATGGTGACAACTATCCATTGATCGAGCAGGTACTCGGCCAGCATGCCAAGCCTGGCACGGCCGAGATGCAGATCATGATGGGGTTTTATCAGGAGCTGGCCGAGCTGCGTCAATCCTCCCGTCTGCTGCGTCTTGGCAGTGGCAGCGAGGTGATCAAGCGGGTCGATTTTCGCAATACCGGGCCGGATCAGGAGCCCGGCCTCATCGTGATGACGGTGGATGACGGCATCAATGCGGGTGCGGATCTGGATCCGGCCATCGACGGTCTGGTGGTGATGATCAATGCCACCAATGCTCCCCAGAGCATCGGCGATTTTCGTGACGGCAAGGATCAACCCATCGATCTGACCAGCCTGCAGCTGAGCCCGGCCCACCATGGCAGCAACAGCATCGCCAATGGTGCCGTGGCCAATGGCAGCAGCCTCACTCTGGGGGCCTGGTCGGCCGCCGTCTTCGTCAAGCCGCAGAGTGGCGCCCAGGGCGCGGGTCTGCCGGTTGGCAAGAAAGGCTAACCCAAGCTGTCCTGACCAGGAGTCTGGGTAGCAATCGCACATCGCCGCCTCAGAAAATAAAAGCCAGCCCCTCGGGCTGGCTTTTTCATTCCTGGCATCAGCGCCACTGAGGCGTGACGGACAGGGGACTCAGCGCTTGCGCAGCAGGCGTAGCGCATTGGCCGTCACCAGGGCGGTAGCACCGGTATCGGCCAGCACCGCAATCCACAAGCCGGTAATACCGAGCAGGCTGGTGACCAGGAAGATGGCTTTGAGCCCCAGTGCCAGCGCTATGTTCTGGTGGATGTTGGCCAGCGCGGCCCGCGACAGGCGGATCATGGCGGCGATGCCGCCGAGCTGGTTGTGAGTCAGAGCGGCGTCGGCGGTCTCCAGCGCCACATCGGTGCCGCCCCCCATGGCGATGCCGATACTGGCCCGTTTCATGGCGGGGGCATCGTTGATGCCGTCTCCTATCATGGCGACCTTCTGCTGTTTGGCCAGCTTGGCAATCTCCTCCACCTTGCCCTCGGGCAACAGACTGGCGCGCCAGCCCATGCCAAGCTCGGTGGCGATGGCCTCTGCGGCGCGAGGGTTATCCCCGGTCAGCATGATGCTTTGCAGCCCCAGTGCCCTGAGCTCCTGCAGCGCCGCCGCCGCCTCGGGCCGGATCTGGTCGCGCAGCGCCAGCAGCGCCATCGGCGTTGCCTGCGTGATCGCCTCATTGCCCGCGTGATTGAGGAGCGAACAGAGGATGACCACTGTCTTGCCTTGCTCCTCCAGGCGAGTCACTTGCTGGTGGATGGCCTCGCCCAGGTGGGGGATCCTGCTCGGGGCCAGCAGTTGCCAGAGTGCGCCGTCGATGCGACCCTCGACACCCATCCCTGGCAGGGCACGGAGATCCTGGGCTACGGCCAGGGTCAATCCTTGCTTCTTGGCCGCAGCGACGACGGCCCGGGCCAGCGGGTGGTGGGAACCCTGCTCGATGGCGGCGGCCAGCGCCAGCAGCTCGGCCTCGGGCTGGCGGTTCAGACTGATGAAGTCGGTTAGCTGTGGCTTGCCCAGGGTCAGGGTGCCGGTCTTGTCGAAGGCAATGGTATCGACATGGGCCAGTCGCTCCAGCGCCGCGCCACCCTTGATCAGCGCGCCCTGCCGGGTTGCGGCCGCCAGGGCGGAGGTGACCGCCGCCGGGGTCGAGATCACCAGGGCGCAGGGGCAACCGATGAGCAGCAACGCCAGTCCGCGATAGATCCACTCATCCCAGCTCTGACCGAAGGCCAGCGGCGGCACTATCACCACCAGCAAGGCGACCAGCATCATGGCCGGGGTATACCAGCGGCTGAAGCGATCGATGAAACGCTCGATGGGTGCGCGCTGGGTCTCGGCCTCCTCGATGAGGTGCAAGATGCGGTCGATGGCGTTGTTGCCGGGCTCGGAGACGACTTCGAGGCGCAGCACCCTGTCCGCCGCCAGACTGCCGGCGGGGACTTTGTCGCCCTGGCGACGCTCCACCGGGATGGATTCACCGGTCAGGGCGCTTTCGTCAAAGGCACCCAGGGCGTCGAGCAGGCGAGCATCGGCGGGCAGGCGAGCGCCCGGGGCTATCTCTATGATGTCGCCGGGGCGCAGCTCTGCGGCTGCGACCTCTTCCCGCTCTTCGCCTTGTGCCCCGTTACGAATGCGTACCGCCTGGTCGGGCACCAGCGCCATCAGGGCGGTGACGCCAGCGCGGGCGCGCCCGGCGGCGTAGGCCTCCAGATGTTTCCCCCAGCATGAACAGCAGCAGCACCATGGCCGCCTCGGCGGTCTCGCCGAGGAAGAGGGCGCCGAGCGCGGCCACCGTCATCAGGGTCTCGATGGCGAAGGGGGAGCCGCTTCGAATCAGGGCCCACGCCTTGCGGGCGACGGGCCAGAGTCCCCAGAGGGTCGCCAGGATAAAGAGTGGCTGGCCAATTGACGAGGGCAGCAGGGCAGCCACCCCCATCAGCACCGCCAGGGAGAGTGGCTGCCAATACTTGACCAGCAGTGTCAGCCAGGGGCTGCGCGGCTTGCTGTTGGCTGTTTTGTTCTGGGCCTCGCCCTTGAGTCGAAAACCGGCGGTCAGCACGGCGGCGGTGATGGGGTCGGGGGAGAGGCCAGGAGCCAGGTCCACCACCAGCTTCTCGGTGGCAAACAGCACCCGGGCCTGCTGCACGCCGGCCACCCGGCTGACGGCGGTTTCTATCTTGCGGGCGCAACTGGGGCAATCCATCCCCAGCACCTGCCAGCTATGGCGGCGACTGCCCTGTTCCGGCGCTATTGAGGGCTCGGCGTCGGCAGCATCTTGATGATCGTGAGATGAATGGAGAGAGCCGCCATCCTGACTGTGTCGGTGCCCTCTGGGGGGGTCTTCATCCGCCAGCGATTCGCTCGTCCCCTGATCCTGATGATCATGGGGCACTTGGCTCGCGCAACGGCTGACCGGTGCGGCATTGTCACAACAGTGGCTGTCGTGGCGATGCTGAGTCTGATTGCTTGTCGCCTGTTTGATCCCCTTGATGGGGGGCGTAGGGTGTTGATGGTTGCAGCAGGATTTGCTCATGATGAGTCCCTCTTGAATGGATCCCGCCCGTACGGGATCCTGAATACCTCAACAGTGTAAACCTTGGTGTTAAGTCCAAGGTCAAGCCCCCTATGTTTCTGCCTAGTGGGGCGCGCGTTGTGGCCCAGGATTTATATCCCTGTGATTGACGGGTGTTTGTCGCCTGCTGCTGCGCCTATACTGGGACCCTGGATCCTCCCCCCATCATCAAGGACATATAAAATGAGCAATTCCGTCACCCTGCAAGGCAACCCAGTCTCCGTTTCCGGTCACTTCCCCGTTGCCGGTGAGCAGGCCAAGCCCTTCTCCCTGGTTGCCAAGGACCTGTCCGATGCGACCCTGGCGACCTTCGCCGGTCAGCGCAAGATCCTGAATATCTTCCCGAGCGTCGATACCCCGACCTGCGCCGCTTCCGTGCGTAAATTCAACGAACAGGCCAGCGCCCTGAACAACGCCGTGGTGCTGTGCATCTCCGCCGATCTGCCGTTCGCCCAGTCCCGCTTCTGCGGCGCCGAAGGGCTGGACAAGGTTGTTAGCCTCTCCACCATGCGTGGCGTCTCCTTCCTGCAAGACTACGGTGTCGCCTTCTCTTCCGGTCCGCTGGTCGGTCTGGCTGCCCGCGGCATCGTGGTGCTGGATGAACACGACAAGGTGCTGCACAGCGAACTGGTAGCCGAAGTGGCCGACGAGCCGAACTACGCCGCGGCTCTGGCAGCCCTGGCCTGATAGGTCGCCAGCGAGGTCATTGGCTTGAACAAAGCCAAGTGACTGAAATAGAAAGGGCCCGCAACGTAGCGGGCCCTTTTTGTATGTATCGGATAGCGATGTTCAACTAGCTGGTTGCTTGGCTCAGGGCGCGATCCAGACTCTGCGAAAAAGCATCATCCGGGTCATCCTCGATCACCAGTAACCCAAGCTGTTTTGCCTGCGCGACCGAGAGTTGGCCCGACAGCAACGCCTGGATGCCAGCCTCGCTGGTCAACACAACCCGATCCCGTTTGGCAGGCCCCTTGGTGTGCGTCTGCAACAGCAAGACCTCCTTGCCCCTGACCCGGGACCAGAGCCCCGAATCTACCAGCAGGATGGAGACATTGCCTGGCAGGGCACCCTGCTTCAGGACTCCTTTCAACTGATTGAGCCACTGATAACTGCGGTTGAAGCCATCTGGCCCGACCATCTTGGCCACAGGTGCGAGATCCTGACTCGAAACGGCCGTCGCCGTGGCGATGGCGATATCGAGCGAACCCGGCCAGCTCTGCTCGAAGGGGTTGGGGTAAATGGCATCGTAGCCGCAGGCCATGGCCAGGGGGGCGGGCCCCGTGGCCATGGCGCAGAACAGCAGTCTGACGGCTAGTTTGCTCATGGGGTCACTATGTTGAACCAGAAGTTGAACTTGTCCAGCATGCCGACGAACTCGCTGAACTTCTTGCTGTCGCCGGTGATCTTGACCTGGCCGCTGGCGATCTCCTGCTCCAGGGTGGTTTGCCCCAGCTGGATGTCATCCAGTACCTTCTTGGTCAGGGTCACAGTGGTATCCGGCTTGTCGGCATAGCGGGTCGTGTGGTTCAACACCGCATTCTCGATATTCAATGAGTGTTTCTCATTGATATCGGTGAAGTCGATGTTGATGGTCATCTGCTTGCCGGCGGCTTTCTCCGGATTCAGGCGCACTGCCAGATAGTCGAACAGCATGCTGGGCGGCATGGCGCGTATGGTGTCGGGAGACGCCGTGTTGGTACCGCCCGCAGTGGGGACGCCATTGCGCAGTTCGTAGGCCCCCTGCAGGTAGACGGAACGCCAGGGACCTGACTCGGCCTGATAGCCCAGCTGCTCCAGGGTATCGGCCAGCAGCAGCTTGCCTTCTTTGTTGTTGGGGTTGGCAAATACCAGATGCTTGAGCACTTCGGCGACCCAGCGGTACTCCCCTTTATCGAAGGAGGCCTTGGCTTTCTTCAATACCTCGGCTTCGCCCCCCATGAACTCGATGTATTTGGGGCCCACCATTTCCGGCGGCAAGTTGTCCAGATCGGACGGATTGCCCGAATACCAGCCCATGTAGCGCTGATAGATGGCTCGGCTGTTATGGCGCAGGGTGCCGTAGTAGCCACGGTTCGGCCAGAAGTTTTCGAGCTCCGGCGGCAGCTTGATCTGCTCCGAGATCTCCTCGCCCGTGTAGCCCATGTTCATCAGGCGTACCGACTGATCATGGATGTACTTGTAGAGGTCACGCTGCTTCTTGAAGTAATCGACAATGTTGGCGTTATCCCAGCGTGGCCAGTGGTGACTCTGGAACTTGACCTCTACCTGGTCGCCCCAGGTCTCGATGGTTTCATTCAGATAGGTTGACCACTTCAACGCATCCCGTACCTGGGCACCGCGCAGGGTCAGGATGTTGTGCATTGTGTTGGTGGTGTTCTCCGCCATCCACAGCGCCTTGTGCTGCGGGAACCAGGTGTTCATCTCGGCAGGGGCTTCTGTCCCCGGCGTCATCTGGAAGACCATCTTGACGCCATCGATATCGAGTTCTTCACCCGTCTTGGTGATCAGCTTGGTGGGCACGATCAAAGAGGGTACGCCAGTGGAGACCGTCTGGCCCAGCCCGCCGTTGACGCCGCCCTGGGCATTGCGGGGCAGCAGGGCGCCATACATGTAAACGGCGCGGCGGCCCATGGCATTGCCCGCGATCACGTTCTCGGAGACGGCATGCTCTGTGAAGCCTTCCGGGGCGATGACCTGGGCATTTTTCCGCTCCTCAGGGGTGCTGAACAGACCGGCGGCGCCACCGTAGTGGTCAACGTGACTGTGGCTGTAGATCACCGCGAGCACGGGACGCTTGCCTTCCTTCTCGTTGATGAAGGCCAGGGCCGCCTTGGCGGTGTCTGGCGAGATGAGCGGGTCGAAGACGATCCAACCCTTGTCGCCCTTGATGAAGGTGATGTTGGACAGATCGAAGCCGCGGACCTGGAAAATGTCGTCGGTGACCTTGAACAGGCCGTACTGCATGGTGAGCTGGGCGTTACGCCACAGGCTGGGGTTGACCGTATCAGGGGCGGCTTTATCCAGTCCTATATAGGTCTTGTACTGCTCCTGATCCCAGACGACGTTACCTTTGTCATCCTTGATGGTCAGGGTCTCTGGCTTGGCGATGAAGCCGCGCGCCGCATCGGCAAAATCCTGCTTGTCGTTGAAGGGAAGCTGAGTCTTGACCGCCTCGTTCGCCTTGATGGTACTCGCACTGGCCGGCTTGGCATCGACCAGGGCGAAGGCGGCGTTGGAATTGAGACAAAGAGTGGCAATTATCAGGGTTAACAGGCGTTTAGTGGGGACTTTGGCTGGCGTCATTTATCTAGGG
>NZ_AQGQ01000063.1 GCF_000388115.1 Aeromonas molluscorum 848 | reverse complement strand
AAGGCCAAAGCGAGAAAGGCCGCGCAAGAAGAAGCTGCTCCCGCAGCAGAGCCAGCACCACCCAGTGCCACCAGCAGTGAGTCTGCCCCCCGACACTGCGGATCCCAAGAAGGCTGCCATTGCCGCCGCCATCGCCCGCGCCAAGGCCAAGAAAGCCGAACGGGACACCATTTCCGACAGCAAGATGGATACCTGAGTCATGTTCAATATTGCCAGTGCCCCCTTTGCCCATAACCGCAAGCAGACCCAGACCCTGATGCTGCTGGTTATTCTGGCCTGCGTGCCCGGACTGGCCGCCCAGCTCTGGTTCTTCGGCTGGGGCTCGCTGATCCAGATAGCCCTGGCCGCTGTCATGGCGCTTGGCTGCGAGGCGCTGGTACTGCGCCTGCGGGCTCGCCCCATCAAGCCAGCCTTGCTCGATGGCAGTGCTCTGCTTACCGCCGTGTTGATAGGGATAGCGCTGCCTCCCCTGCTGCCCTGGTGGATGACCCTGGTCGCGACCGCCTTTGCCATCATCATCGCCAAGCACCTCTATGGTGGTCTGGGTCAGAACCTGTTCAACCCTGCCATGGTGGCCTATGTGCTGCTGCTGGTCTCCTTCCCGGTGCAGATGACCAGCTGGCTGCCGCCCGAGAGCATTCGCGCCTACGGCATCGGCTTTGGTGACGCCGTCTCGACCATCTTTACCGGTTTTAGCCTGGACGGCTACAGCATGGCCCAGCTCAAGCAGGGGGTGGATGGCCTCACCATGGCGACGCCACTCGATACCCTCAAGACGGGGTTGGGCCAGGGACTGACCGCCAGTGAAGTCATGAGCCATGCGGTGTTCGAGGGCTGGGGCGGTATCGGCTGGAGCTGGGTCAATCTGGGTTATCTGCTGGGCGGCCTCTTCTTGTTGCAACAGAAGGTGATTGCCTGGCGGATCCCGGTCGCCGTGCTGGCCAGCCTGTTTGGCGCCGCGACCCTGGGCTATCTCATCAGCCCCGACGTCACCGCCACTCCCATGTTCCACCTGTTCAGCGGCGCCACCATGCTGGGGGCGTTCTTCATCGCCACCGATCCGGTCAGCGCCTCCACCACGGCGCGGGGCCGCCTCGTCTATGGTGCCCTCATCGGTGTGCTTATCTACCTCATTCGCCGCTTCGGGGGCTACCCGGACGCCATCGCCTTCGCCGTGCTGCTGGCCAACCTTTGCGTCCCCATGATTGACAGCCTGACTCGTCCCAAATCTTATGGAGAGCGCCGCAAATGATCCGCACTTTCCACGCCGTTCCAGGCGTGCCGCCATGCCAGCCGGTACGCCCCAAATCGGCCTCGCCCTGGCATGATTTGCCATGCTCGCCCCTCATGTCCGATGGGGAGGCTTGCCAATGAGCCGCTGCCCACGTGCCGTTCAAGGAGTGCCAATATGTTAACCAGCATGCGCAAGAATGGCCTCACTCTGGCTCTCTTTGCCCTAGTCTGCACCAGTCTGGTGGTGGCGACCCATCTGCTCACTCAAGACAAGATTGCCCATCAGCAACAAAGAGAGCAGCTCGCCACCTTGAATGAGCTGATCCCCCCCGGGCAGTTATGACAACGATCTGGTGGCCAGCTGCAAGCAGGTGACCAGCCCCCTGCTTGGTAGCGAGCAGGCCATGCCGCTCTACACCGCCATTTTGGCAGGCAAGGTGACCGGCTATGCCCTGGAGACTGTCGCCCCCGATGGCTACAGCGGCGCCATCCGCCTCATCGTCGGCACCGATGCCTCGGGCAAGGTGAGCGGGGTTCGGGTGTTGGCGCACAGGGAGACCCCGGGGCTGGGAGACAAGATTGAGCTGAAGAAGTCGAACTGGATCTTGAGCTTCAATGGTCACAGCCTGACCGGAGACAATGCCAATAGCTGGGCAGTCAAAAAGGATGGCGGTGATTTTGATGCCTTCACCGGTGCGACCATCACCCCCAGAGCCGTGGTGAAGGCGGTTGCCAACCTGCTGCGTTTGCAACAGACTCACCCCGAGGTGCTGGCAGATGCCCCCTCTTGTGAACGTGCCGGAGAGAGCCAATGAGCGACGAGAAGCAAAGTAGCGAAGTCAAGGAGCTGATGCTCCAGGGGCTCTGGAAGAACAACCCCTCCCTGGTCCAGGTGCTGGGGCTCTGCCCGACCCTGGCGGTCTCCTCCACCTTCACCAATGCCCTGGGACTGGGGCTGGCCACCATGGCGGTGCTGATAGGCTCAAACCTGGCGGTTTCCCTGGTTCGTCACTGGGTACCCCGCGATATTCGCATCCCCATCTATGTGATGATCATCGCCTCCTTGGTGACCTGCGTGCAGCTGCTGATGAATGCCTATACCTATGGCCTCTATCAGGCGCTCGGCATCTTCATCGCCCTCATCGTCACCAACTGCGTCATCATAGGGCGGGCCGAGGCCTATGCCTCCAAGCAGCCTCCCCTGCTGGCGGTTCTCGATGGCCTGATGATGGGGTTGGGTTTCACGCTGGTACTGTTACTGCTCGGCGCCATGCGCGAGATCATCGGCATGGGCACCTTGTTTGATGGTGCCGACCTGCTGCTCGGCGACTGGGCCAAGTCCCTGCGCATCGAAATCTTCGCCCCCGGTTCGGCCTTGCTGCTGGCCATCTTGCCGCCCGGCGGCTTTATCGGCCTGGGGCTGCTCATCGCCGCCAAGAATGGCATCAATGACTGGCTAGGCCGCAAGCAGGTGGCAGAGAAGGCCCATTGCAGCGTGCCGGCACCGGGCGCCCGCGCCACCGAGTTATAAATACAACCCGCATGTGAGCGAGAGATGAATAACGAGAAACGCCGCCAGATCCTGGCGCGGCTGCGCGAACACAATCCGTCGCCCAAGACCGAGCTCAACTACAGCACCCCCTTCGAGTTGCTCATCGCGGTGCTGCTCTCGGCCCAGGCGACAGATGTCGGGGTCAACAAGGCGACCGACAAACTCTATCCGGTTGCCAATACACCGGCCAGCATACTGGCGCTCGGGGTCGATGGCCTCAAGCAGTACATCAAGACCATAGGCCTGTTCAACACCAAGGCCGAGAATGTCATCAAGACCTGCGCCATGTTGCTGGAACGTCATGGCGGCGAAGTACCCGAGAACCGCGAGGCCCTCGAGGCCCTGCCGGGGGTGGGCCGCAAAACCGCCAATGTGGTGCTCAATACCGCCTTTGGCTGGCCGACCATCGCCGTGGACACCCATATTTTTCGGGTCTCTAATCGCACGGGGTTCGCGCCAGGCAAGAATGTGGATCAGGTGGAGGAGAAGCTGCTCAAGGTGGTCCCCGCCGAGTTCAAGCTGGATGTCCATCACTGGCTGATCCTGCATGGACGCTACACCTGTCTCGCTCGCAAGCCGCGCTGCGGCTCCTGTATCATTGAAGACTTGTGTGAGTACAAAGAAAAAATCTACCCGGAGAACTGAGCAATGAGAATTCTGCATACCATGCTGCGCGTTGGCGATCTGCAACGCTCCATCGATTTCTACACCCGCGTACTGGGCATGACGCTGCTGCGCAAGAGCGAGAACAGCCAGTACAAGTACACCCTGGCCTTCGTCGGTTATGGGGATGAGAAGGATGAGGCCGTCATCGAGCTGACCTACAACTGGGGTGTCAGCGAGTATGAGCTTGGCTCGGCCTACGGTCACATCGCTCTGGAAGCCGACGACATCTATGCTACCTGCGAGGCACTGCGCGCCGCGGGTGCCAAGATCACCCGCGAGCCGGGTCCCGTCATGGGTGGCAGCACCGTCATCGCCTTCGTCGAAGACCCCGATGGCTACAAGATTGAGCTAATCGCCAAGAAAGATGCTGGTCACGGTCTGGGCGAGAGCGTCTGATCGTCCAGGGCTGGCTGCCGGGACGATAACAAAAGGGGGGAGCCATTGGCTCCCCCTCTGCTATTGATAAACCGCCATGTCACAGCAAGCTAGGCTGTCCGTCGAGGAATACCAGCCGCTTGCCCGCCTGATTGGGGGCAACGAAGGGCAACTCGTTGCTGTTGACCACATAGATGCCGTTTTTAAACTGGAAGATAGGCACCGTTGGCAAGGCGCGGGGCACCAGCAGATCCCCCAGGTCGCTGCGTACCGTCAGCACGGTATAACGTCCCGGGGAGAGACCCAGTATGGGGCCAAACTCGCGGCCATCGGCCTCACGTACCGCTTTTACGTAGACGCTGAACTCCTCATAACCCGGCACCAGACACTCGTGGGTATAGGCGCCAATGCTGATCGTCGTCACCAGCAGAGGAGCTTGATAGTCATGGCACGTCAGGCCAGCAAGGTTGCCGGAACGCAGCAGGGGCTGCAGGCGGATGGGCTCCTGGCTCACATCGGCAAGGGGTTCGCGGATCTGGTACTGCTCAAGCAGGACGCGGCGCACCACCTCGGCATCATCATAGGCTTCGCCATCCCGCAGGGGCGCCGTTACCACGCTGGCACGGGTCAGCGGATAGGCCTGCACCAGGGAGCCGGGCAGCATGATACCCTTGCCCTCTTGCTCGCTGAGGCTGACTTGTTCGCGATAGGGGTTGTCACGGATCAGATTAGGGTAGCCACCATAGGCGGTGACGTTCCAGGCCCAGCTCATGGTGGGTTCCTGGACATAAGGACCCTGTTGGTCGGGGGTATTGGCGCAACCAGTCAGTGCCAGGGTACATACCAAGCCTGCTAGGGCTGTCAGTTTCATCATCTGGGGGTATCTCTCATCGCATCATGGCGCCAGCATCCCTTATCCGGCACCCGTGAGTCCCAAACTAACAAAAATCAGATGGCTCCGCTACGTCCCATGCTGATCACGACCCGCCGGTTCTTGGCTCGACCCTCTTCAGTCTCGTTAGAAGCGACATGTTGCTTCTCCCCCATGGCCTTCCACCGAGATTTTCCCCTCTTCTATCCCCAAATCGAGGAACACCTTCTTGATGGCATCGGCGCGTTTTTCGGAGAGCTTCTGGTTCGGCCAGCGTCCGCCATAGCTGTCGCTGTAGGCGTCGATCACCACCACATCAATGGTCGCTGTCCGCCTTGATGAACTCGCTGATCATGGCAAGCCGGCGCTTGGAGGAAGCCGACAGGCTGTCGCTGTTCTTGTCATAGGTGAGCACGCTAAAGGCGATGTCATTGAAGCTGTACGGCAAGAGGCCGTTCAGGCAATCCATGAAGGCCTGGTACTTGACCCTGAAGTTAACGTTGGAGAGCGACACCCGTACCGCCCGGTTCTGACGATACCAGTCCCGGTACTGAAAGGTGGGCATGCGACCATTTTCAAGCTCGTCGAGCATGGTCCAGGCCGTTTGGCCATCGACCAGGCCGTCAAATTGTTTGAAGAAGCGGAGCTGGCTGATATCTCGCCCGGCGAGGCCCGGACGCCAGTTGGGAGGCATGCTGCCCAGACTCACCGTCTGGGTCTGCGCCTGCTGACGCAGCCCTTTGAGTTCAAAATCAAGATTTATCTTGCGCCCGGCCCGGCTCACAAAGGCACCGGTGCCCCAGCTCGGGATGGGGTGTTCGAGACGACACTCGACCTGGCTGTCTGCGGTCAGGCGCCAGACGGATTGATCCAGGCCGGCGCCAAACTCGGTCACCCCCGCCTGCAAGTGCATGCTCACCGACATGCTGATCAATCCCAAGGTCCACGCCTTCACTCGCCTCTCCTCTGCCAGGTCCGCGCCCATGTCACACGGACACCTTTCATCTTTCTCAAGCCTGTATCGGCATCCGCCGGACAAGCTTTAGGGAGCAGGCGGCAATTCTTTGCCGCTCGAGACCAGAGGGGCGGGCATGGGTCATGGGCAACCTTGAGCGCCTGTCACCCGGGAGCGACCAGATCAGCGGCTGAGTCTGCGGCATGGGCAACCTAGTTGACCTGTCACCCGGGCGCGACAAATGGAGGCTGATTTGCCATAATGCCGCCTCACTTCAAGCCGACCGAGATCCCATGACCGACGCTGTTAACACTCTCAAAGGCCGTTTCCGTGGCTTTTACCCCGTCGTCATCGATGTTGAAACCGCTGGATTCAATGCCAAGACAGATGCCCTGCTCGAAATCGCCGCCTACACCCTCAAGATGGACGAGGCTGGCTGGCTGGTGCCCGACCAGGTCTTTCACTTCCACGTTGCCCCCTTCGAAGGCGCCAACCTGGAGAAGGCAGCCCTCGACTTTACCGGCATAGATCCCTACAACCCGCTGCGCGGTGCCGTGGACGAGAAGGAAGCACTCACCGAGATCTTCAAGGGGATCCGCAAGGGCATGAAGGAGCAGGATTGCAACCGCGCCATCGTCGTGGCCCACAATGCGCCCTTTGATCACGGTTTCGTGATGGCCGCCGCCGAACGTGCGGGCCTCAAGCGCAATCCCTTCCACCCCTTTGCCACCTTCGACACTGCCGCCCTCTCGGGTTTGGCGCTGGGTCAGACGGTCTTGGCCAAGGCGTGTCAGACCGCCCGCATTCCCTTCGATAACAAGGAGGCGCACTCGGCCCTCTATGACACTGAGCGCACCACGCTGCTGTTCTGTCATATCGTCAATCGCTGGAAGGCGCTGGGGGGTTGGCCTCTGCTGGAAAGCGATGAAGCCGTGGACGAGGCGACGGAGCAAGACGTGGCCTCCGAACAGTAGTCATCTATTGCCTTGCGAGAAGGGCTGCCACGGCAGCCCTTCTTTGATATCCGTTCGCGGAAGTGACTGACAGAGCCATTTATATGAATTTTTACTCGACTTTTGTCCCGTTTTTCGCAAACTAACGCCCTTTCACACGCCAGACAACAACACATCATTATAAGGAAGTCACATGAATCCTGTTGTTATCGCAGTCTCGCTGATGCTCGTGCTCAGCCTGCTGCGGATCAATGTGGTCGTCTCATTGTCGGTCAGCGCCATCGTCGGCGGCCTGGTCGGGGGCCTGTCGCTCTCCGATACCCTCAGTACCTTCAGCGGTGGCTTGGGTGGCGGCGCCGAGATAGCCCTCTCCTACGCCATGCTGGGGGCCTTCGCGGTCGCCATCTCCCGCTCGGGCATCACGGATCTGCTGGCTCGCAAGGTGATCAGTCAACTCGGCAAGGATGCGAGCCAATCGCGGATGCTCTGGGTCAAGACCCTGTTGCTGACCTCAGTGCTGGCGGTGTCCATCTCCTCCCAGAACCTGATCCCGGTCCACATCGCCTTCATCCCCATACTGATACCGCCACTCTTGCACGTCATGGCGCAGATGAAGATGGACAGACGCCAGGTGGCCTGCGTCATCACCTTCGGTCTGACCGCGACCTATATGCTGCTGCCGGTCGGCTTTGGTGGCATCTTCCTCAACAATATCCTTGCCAAGAACCTGATGGATAACGGTGTGACCCTGGTCAATAGCCAGATCCCCCAAGCCATGGCGCTGCCGGTATTTGGCATGTTCCTCGGTCTGCTGGTTGCCGTCTTCATTAGCTATCGCAAGCCGCGCCAGTATGATCTGGCCAAGATCCTGGCCGCCGAGCCCGAATCCGTCGAGCTGAACCTGACCCACATCTGGGTCGCCCTGCTCGCCATCGCCGTGGCGCTGGGGCTGCAGCTCTACACCGACAGCATCGTCCTGGGCGCCCTGACCGGGTTCATCATCTTCACCTGCGGTGGCGTCATCAAGTTTCGCGAGAGTCAGGATGCCTTCACCCAGGGCGTGCGCATGATGTCCCTCATCGGCTTCATCATGATCTCCGCCGCCGGTTTCGCCGCCGTGATGAAGGAGACCCAAGGGGTCGAGAGCCTGGTGCAATCTGTTGCCAACCTGATCGGCCACAACAAAGGGGTCGCCGCTTTCCTGATGTTGCTGGTTGGCTTGCTCATCACCATGGGGATAGGCTCCTCCTTCTCCACAGTGCCCATCATTGCGACCATCTACGTGCCGCTCTGTCTGCAATTTGGCTTCTCCCCCATGGCGACCATCGCTCTGATAGGTACAGCCGGCGCCTTGGGTGATGCGGGCTCCCCCGCCTCCGACTCGACCCTGGGGCCCACCTCTGGCCTCAATACCGACGGCCAGCACGACCACATCTGGGACTCCGTGGTACCCACCTTCATTCATTACAACATCCCGCTGATCCTGTTTGGCTGGATTGCCGCCATGGTGCTGTAACAGGTTCCCCGGCGTCATCGTTAAGTAGACAAGCCCTCGCTCCACGAGGGCTTTTTACTGGGCGCGGGCTAGCGCCGGCCAGCAGGTCAGTGGCTCAGCCCGCGAGATGGGCGATGGCCTATATACTTCAACTGACCAACAAGGAGCTAACCCATGAAACCTGCATATTGGCTGATTGCCCTGCTGTTTAGCACCAGTGCCCTGGCGTTCCACTGCCCGATCGACATGAAACAGATAGACGATGCCCTGGCGGCAGGCCCGGCGCTCAATGCCGAGCAGCTCGCCGAGGTCAAAGCACTCAGGGCCGAAGGCGAAACCCTGCACAAGGCCGGGCGTCATCAGGAGTCCGTCGATACCCTGGACAGGGCCAAGGCGCTGCTCGGCATCGACAAGACCTGAGCCACCTTGCCCTGAAAATCAGGCCGAACCGACGATCCGGCCCTGTCCCTACCCCATAGGTAGAGAGCAAAAGCCCCCGCCACGGCGAGGGCTTTTTCATGATGGCGCCAGGAGCCGATGCCTTGGCCCGGTGACCATATTGACGCAGCTATCGCGTCTTGCAGCCTGCGAGAGCTTGATCTTAGACCCGACCGCTATAGACCAGGGTGCGGTAGTTGAAGGCTATCTGGCCATCGACGGCGCAACGGGCAAACTCGTGGCGAATAAGCGCCGTCAGCCCCTCATAAGCCTCGCTGCCGATGGCGGGCGCATAGGAGGAGGAGTTGAGCCGCCCCAGAACACCTTCAAGGTCGAACATCTGGCAATTATCGAAGCAATCTAGCCGATACTCTCCCTCGAAGAAGGCGTCGAAGTCGGCCTCGCCAAGGTTGCGATGATTGACCTCCTCATAGTCGCCGGAATAGGCACGCAACCCCGCCTCATAGGCCTTGAGAAACGGGGTGTCGGTCAGCCTGTCGTTCCAGATGAGGGCAACCCGGCCACCTGGCTTCAACACTCGGCGACACTCGGCCTTGAAGGCGGCCCGGTCAAACCAGTGAAAGGCCTGGGCCACGGCAACCAGATCCAGACTGGTATCGGCCAGACCGGTTGCCTCCGCACTCCCTGCCTGCCAGCAGATATTGCTTGCCCCGGCCAGCAACGCCTCGGCGGCGGCGCGCATGTCAGCATTGGGCTCCAGCGCCCAGACTCGGTTCACCCGCGGCGCAAGTTCCGCCGTCAATATGCCGGTACCCGCCCCTACATCGGCCACCACGGCGTCTTGTCCCATGCCGAGGCACTGCGTCAGAAAATCCAGCATGGCCGCCGGATAACCGGGGCGATACTTCACATAAGCCTCAACCCGGGCCGAGAATCGTTGGGTACTGTCCATTACATGCTCCTCTTGCATGATTGCCTCCGGGAGACACAGGGTCAGGCCGTGATGACATGACCCCGTTGCCTGGCGCCTATCGGCTCGGATTCCCATCCTTGGCAGCATCCAGCCAAGTCACCGCCCATCAACCGCTCTACTCGGTCAGCCAATCGATGGCCGCCGCCTCGTCATCAAAGGCCTTCACCTCACCCGAGATAAACCAGTTGCCGACCTGGGCGGCGAGAGTCTGCCAGCCCGGCTGACCATAGAGGGCTATCTTGCCAAACTCGCTGCCATGCCTGAGCCCCAGCTTGAGATCGTCCCAGGCGGCGCGCAGCTCCCACCCCTCCAGCTCGCGGGCATCGAGCAGCACCCTCATCCCCCTGCCCTCGACCCGGCTCAGCGCCGCCTCCAGCATGGGGGTGATGGCCAGATAATCCTCATGGCTCAGTCTGCCAACCGCCTTGATTGAAATAAAGGAGACATCATTCACCCGGGCCAGGCCCAGGGTCAGCCCATGTTGTTGCATTCTCATCACCTATCCTCCGATGGCTATCCGCCGCCTCATCCAGGCGCCCATGATGTCAGTCTAATCCGCGCAGGGAGAGACAGACATCACCCAGGACCTGACCACCTCTCCCTGGGCGAAAAGGCGAGATAAGTCATGATTGCTTGTCTCTCACTCCCCTTCAGTCCGCCCAACGCTGACAACATCGGCCAACCCTGCGCGATAAAGAGGGCTTTTAGTCGAACCTAGCGCGGCGCAGCAATAGCATGCCCATGATCAGACCCCTGACTCAAATCCTGTCTATGCACCATAAAAAAACGGACTTGGCCTGGGCCAAGTCCGTTGTCGTCAGCGAGCCGTCAGGCGCCTCACTCCCCGATATAATCCTCAGTCGGGATGCAGGAGCAGAACAGGTTGCGATCGCCGTAGACATCATCGATGCGATTGACCGAAGGCCACAGCTTGGCAGCACGCACTGCGCTGGACGGGAAGACCGCCTCGGCGCGGGTGTAGGCCCGCTCCCAGCTCTCGTCCATGACGTCATCCTGGGTGTGCGGTGCATTGACCAGAGGGTTGTCGGTCAGGCTCCAGTGGCCGTCCTTCACCTTCTCCATCTCGGCGCGAATGGCGGTCATGGCTTCGATGAAGCGATCCAGCTCGGCCTTGGATTCGGATTCGGTCGGCTCGACCATCAGGGTACCCGCCACCGGGAAGCTCATGGTAGGCGCGTGGAAACCGTAGTCCATCAGGCGCTTGGCTACATCCATTTCGCTGATGCCACAGGCTTCCTTGAGGGGACGAATATCCAGGATGCACTCGTGGGCGACACGGTGGTTGCGACCGGTATAGAGCACGGGGAAGGCTTCGCCCAGCTTCTTGGCCAGATAGTTGGCGTTGAGGATGGCGACCTGGGTCGATTTCTTCAGCCCCTCGTCCCCCAGCATGGCGATATACATCCAGCTGATGGGCAGGATGCTGGCCGAGCCGAACGGCGCGGCTGAGACGGCGCCATTGTCACGGCTGCTCTTGTCGGTCTTGATGACGGAGTGGCCGGCCACGACGAAGGGTGCCAGGTGCTGCTTGACGCCGATGGGGCCCATGCCGGGGCCGCCACCGCCATGGGGTATAGCGAAGGTTTTATGCAGGTTGAGGTGTGACACGTCGGCACCGATGAAGCCTGGGGCGGTGACGCCGACCTGGGCATTCATGTTGGCACCATCCAGATAGACCTGGCCACCATGCTGGTGAACTATGTCGCACACCTCCTTGATGGTCTCCTCGTACACCCCGTGGGTGGAAGGATAGGTGACCATCAGGCAGGAGAGCCTGTCTCCCACTTCCGCCGCCTTGGCGCGCAGATCGTCAAGATCGACGTTACCGGACTTGTCGCAGGCGGTGACGATCACCTTGAGGCTGGCCATCTGGGCGGAGGCCGGGTTGGTACCGTGGGCAGAAGCCGGGATCAGGCAGACATCGCGATGCCCTTCCCCGCGAGACTCGTGGTACTTCTTGATGGCGAGCAGGCCCGCGTATTCACCCTGGGCACCGGAGTTGGGCTGCATGCAGACCGCATCATAACCGGTGATCTTGACCAGCCAGTTCTCCAGATCCGCCAACAGCAGCTGATAGCCTTTAGCCTGCGCGAGCGGGGCGAAGGGGTGCAGCTTGCCAAACTCGGGCCAGGTCACCGGGATCATCTCGGCGGTGGCGTTGAGCTTCATGGTGCAAGAACCGAGCGAGATCATGGCGTAGTTCAGGGCCAGATCCTTGGCCTCGAGACGGTGGATATAGCGCAGCATCTCGGTTTCGGAGTGGTACTTGTTGAACACCTCGTGGGTCAGCACCGCATCGGTGCGCTGCAACTCGGCCGGGATCCCCTGATGAGCCTGCGCCTTGGCATCCAGGGTCTCGATATCCAGACCGTGATCCTTGCCGAGGAAGAGGTCGAACAGCTCGGCCACATCTTCGCGGGTACTGGTTTCAGACAGGGAGACACCAACGGCGCCATCCAGATCGGCGCGCAGGTTGATGTTCATGGCATCGCCACGGGCAACCAGGGCGGCCTTGTCGGCGGTCAGGACGGTGATGGTGTCGAACCAGCTGTCGTGCTTGAGGGTCAGCCCCTTGGCGGTGAGCCCCAGCGCCAGGATGCTGGTCAGGCGGTGCACGCGGTTGGCGATGGTTTTGAGGCCAACCGGGCCGTGATAGACGGCGTAGAAGCTCGCCATGTTGGCCAGCAGCACCTGGGCGGTACAGATGTTGGAGTTGGCCTTCTCGCGGCGGATATGTTGCTCGCGGGTCTGCATGGCCATGCGCAGGGCAGACTTGCCACGGCTGTCCTTGGAGACCCCGATGATGCGGCCCGGCATGGAGCGCTTGTAGGCGTCGCGGGTGGCGAAAAACGCCGCGTGGGGGCCACCGTAGCCCATGGGCACACCGAAGCGCTGGGCGCTGCCCAGCACCACATCGGCACCCAGCTCGCCCGGGGACTTGAGCAGCAGCAGGGAGAGAATGTCGGCACTGACGCAGGCCAGCCCCTTCTGGGCCTGTACTGCCTTGATCAGGGCGCCCAGATCGCTCACCTCACCGGTGGTCGAGGGGTACTGGAACAGGGCACCAAACACCTCCTCGTTCACCGCCTCGGCGGCCGGGGCCACCACCAGCTCGAAGCCGAAATGGACGGCGCGCTCGCGCACCACGTCGATCACCTGGGGGTGAACGTCATCGGCGACGAAGAAGAGATTGGACTTGGACTTGGCCATGCGCTTGGCCAGGGCCATGGCTTCGGCGGCGGCGGTGGCTTCATCGAGCAGGGAGGCGCTCGCCAGATCCATGCCGGTCAAATCGAGCGTCAGCTGCTGGAAGTTGAGCAGGGCTTCGAGGCGGCCCTGAGCCAGTTCCGGCTGATAAGGGGTATAGGCGGTGTACCAACCCGGGTTTTCCAGCACGTTGCGCAAGATGACGTGGGGCACATGGGTGTCGTGATAACCCATGCCGATGTAGCTCTTGGCGATACGGTTCTGAGCGGCGTAGCCCTTGAGCTTGGCCAGTGCCTCGATCTCGGTCATGGGCGCGCCTATCCCGAGCGGGGCATCGCGACGAATGGCGGCGGGGACGGTCTGGCTGATGAGGTCATCCAGACTCTCGGCACCGACTGTGGCCAGCAGGGCGCGCAGTTCGCTCTCGCCCGGGCCTATGTGGCGACGCAGAAAATTGGTTTTTTGCTCGAGTTCAAACAGTGACTGGGTCATTTCCCTATTTCCTAGTAGATATGCCTGATAGAAGGTATTGCCAAGCTGAGGTGCCACTCGGCGGCTCGCAGGCACTTGCCCACGGCGGATAGACAGGATCCCGCACAGGATAAATCCGCGGGATTAGCCAGGGATGCTAGCCAGTCGGCAAGGCTGCGCGCTCCCCCGGCAAAGCCTCCGCGCCATGCAGAGGCTCATAGCAAAAGGCCCTGCACGCGTGCAGGGCCCAGGGCGACATCAATCTTCGTCGACGACGTTCTGGTAGCCGTCAGCGTCCAGCAGATTCGCCAGCTCCTCGGCGTCGTCCAGCTTGATGCGGAACAACCAGCCAGCGCCATAGGGATCGGAGTTGACCAGCTCGGGGCTGCTTTCCAGTTCTTCGTTGACGGCGATGATTTCGCCACTCACCGGGCTGTAAATGTCGGAGGCCGCCTTGACGGACTCGGCCACGGCGCAGTCGTCACCGGCACCGACCTGCTTGCCCACTTCCGGCAAGTCAACGAACACCATGTCACCCAGCAGCTCCTGGGCGTGCTCGGAGATGCCGACCACGGCCTCACCGTTGGCTTCGACACGGATCCACTCGTGGGAAGTGGCATATTTCAGTTCGCTCGGGATATGGCTCATTTGTGCTTCCTTTATTCACTTGAATCATTGAACAGGGTTGACCCGGGGTGGACCCCGAGCCTGAAACGATAAAAGTTATACCAATTTCTGGCCGTTGCGTACAAAGGCCGGCTTGGTCACCTTCACGGTCACCAGCTTCTTGCGAAGCTCAACCTCGGCGGTCTCGCCGATGTCGCGAGGCACCCGCGCCAGTGCAATGGAGAGTCCCAGGGTCGGCGAGAAGGAGCCTGAGGTGATAACCCCGGTGCGTACTTCGCCCTGGGCATTGGTGAAGCTGACCGGCATGCCGGTGCGCAGCACACCCTTCTCTTCCATCAGCAGCCCCACCAGCTTGGGTTGATCCCCGGCGGCCTTCTGGGCTTCCAGGGCCACGCGGCCGATGAAGTCACGATTGCTCGGCTCCCAGGCGATGGTCCAGGCCATGTTGGCGGCCAGCGGGCTGATGCTCTCGTCCATGTCCTGGCCGTAGAGGTTCATGCCCGCCTCGAGGCGCAGGGTGTCGCGAGCCCCCAGACCACAAGGTGCCACGCCCGCGTCGAGCAGAGCCTGCCACAGGTCACAGGCCTGATGCTCTGGCACCACGATTTCGTAACCCTCCTCGCCGGTATAGCCAGTGGTGGCAATGAAGAGATCCCCGGCTTGTACCCCAAAGAAGGGTTTCATGCCCGCGACGGCGGCGTTCTGCTCGGCGCTGAACACCTTGGCGGCCAGCGCCTTGGCCTCTGGCCCCTGCACGGCGATCATCGCCAGGGAGGGTTGTTCGCTGACGGTCACCGCAAAGGCGGCGGCGTGCTGGCGGATCCAGGCCAGATCCTTATCGCGAGTGGCGGAGTTGACCACCATACGATAGAAGCTGTCGTCCAGATAATAGGTAATGAGGTCATCGATAACACCGCCCTCTGGGGTCAGCATGCCGCTGTAAAGCGCCTTGCCCGGGGTGGTGAGTTTGGCCACGTCATTGGCCAGCAGATGTTGCAGGAAGGCTTTCACCCGCTCGCCGGTCAAGTCGACGATGGTCATGTGAGAGACGTCGAACATGCCCGCCTGGGTGCGCACCACATGGTGCTCTTCCAGTTGAGAGCCGTAGTTGATGGGCATCTCCCAGCCATGAAAATCGACCATTTTGGCGCCGGCTTCCAGGTGCTTGGGGTGCAATACGGTAGTCTGGGTCATCGCTGTTTTTCCTTAAAACCTGGGCCTGCACCAACCCGGTTCCCGGGTGGAGCAGGAGGCCACAGGGCCTGGGCTCGCTCCCGACATCGCCATGGGCGCTACGGGACTGGTTCCTTCTATGGCGCGGATTATAAGACAAGCCTGACGGAGCGCCGCTTAAAAAAAACTAATCCACAACATGCTGATAGCGGCCAAACACTATGATAAATACAGAGGAAAAAACAGTATTGGCCGGTACTTTTCAGGGTTAAATTTTGATTTTTACCGTCTCGTCACAATTTACAGGAAAACGTTTCGCCACCTACCCATATTAAAGGCTGATGCCATAAACAAGCACATCAGCCTCTCGGATTACTTTTATTGTAAAAAATGGCGCCTGGGATTAGTTTTTTTCACCCGGCATGCCCCTCAAGGCCTCGCCGTTTTCCACTCTTGTGGCCAGGAGGGGCAATTCTCCCTCCAGTCCCATGGCGCTGCGGATCAGGCTCTGCTTGAGAGGGTTCATGGCGTCGACCGCACTCAGCCCCAACCCTCGTACCAGTTTTTTCAGCGGATGCCCGCCACCAAACAGCCGCTTTAACCCCTCCATGGCCGCCAGCATCCGGCTCGCCTCCGTCTTGCGCCAGCGCTCATAACCGCGCAGCCCGGCCAGGGTGCCGATCTCTTGATCCTTGGCGACATTGGCAAGCAGTGTCTGCGCCAAGGCGGCAGCATCCTGCAGCCCCAGATTGACCCCCTGCCCTGCTAGCGGGTGTATGGTGTGGGCGGCATCCCCGACCAGCACCAGCCGCTCCCGGGCAAAGTCGCGGGCATAACGGGCGGTGAGCGGTATGGCACTGCGGGCACCCTCAACCCGACACAGACCCAGGCGCGCATCGAAGGCGGCGGTGAGCACGCGGTTGAAGCTCTCTTCATCGCACCCTTGCAGCCGTAGCGCTTCATTCGCAGGGAGAGACCAGACGATGGAGCAGAGATCGGGCTGCCAGAGCGGCAAGAAGGCGAGCGGTCCGGCGGGGCTGAAGATCTGCCGGGCCACGGCGCCATGCCCTTCGGCGGTACGCACTGTGGCGACCAGGGCATGATGGCCATAGTCCCAGCTGGTCAGCGGAATATCGGCCTGTTTGCGCACCCAGGAGTGGGCACCATCGGCGGCGACCACCAGCCTGGTCGAGAGGGTGCGGCCATCTTCCAGAGTCAGCAGGGCGCAGGCTTGTCCCTGCTGCAGGCTCTTTGCCCTGGCCGGGGCCAGCAGGTCGATATGGCGAGCCCCCGATATGGCCTCTTGCAGTGCCAGCTGGATGACCCTGTTTTCGACGATGTGGCCAAGCCAGGGCAACCCCAGACTGGCGGCATCAAACTCGATGCGGGCGAAGCTGTCACGCTCCCACACCTGCATCTGCTCATAGCCTTGCAGGCGGCGGGAGAGGATGCCCTCCCAGGCGCCGACCCCGCGCAGGATCTGCTGGCTGGCGAGGCTCAAGGCGCTGACCCTGTTATCCGGCGTCGCGGCCAGCACAGGATCAGGCAACTGCCCTTCGATAATGGCTATCTTGAGTGAGCTCTGCTTGAGCGCCGCAGCGAGTGCCAGGCCCACCATACCGCCCCCCACTATGACCAGATCGTATTGCACCATGCTCTGTTGCACGATGCGCTGCTGCACTATGTCATGCTGCTCCATGGCCTACTCCTTAGTGATTGGGGGGACAAAGCCCAGGGTCTGGCGAGCCAGGGGCCCCTTGAGGCAGCTGGCGCGAGCCATCAGGGAGAGCGCCAGGTTACGGCCGGCCACCAGGGGGCCATGGTCGTTGGAAAAGAGCTGGGCCAGGGCCGAGGTGAGCCAGATGGTTGTCTCTTGATCCCCCTGACGCCCCTGCCAGTAACGACTCAGCACTGGATAGCTGCCAATATCCTCCCCTTGCGCCATGGCGTTGGCCACGGCGTGATAGAGCGCATCGAGGTCACGCATGCCGAGGTTGAAGCCCTGCCCGGCGATGGGATGCAGCAGATGGGCGGCGTTCCCCACCAGCACGGTGCGTTGTCCCAGAGGATAATCGGCAGCGGTGAGCGCCAGCGGATAGCAGTGGCGCGCCCCGGCGCGCAGGAAGCGGCCAAGTCGCCAGCCAAACGCCTGCTGCAAGCGGGCCAGAAAGGCCTCGTCATCCAGACCCATGACGGTGTCAGCCTCGTCCCCCGGCATGCTCCACACCAGGGAGCTACGCCCGTGCTGCATCGGCAGCAGCGCCAGGGGGCCGCCTTGGGTAAAGCGCTCGAAGGCGCGCCCGGCAGGATGCTCGGCGGTTTGTACCGTGGCGATCACCGCGTGCTGACCATAGTCATGACGGCGTACCGGGATCTTGAGCGCTTGGCGCACGAAGGAGTGACCGCCATCGGCCGCGACCAGCAAGGAGGTGGTGATCTGCTCCCCCGTGGCCAGGATCAGCTCGACGGCTTGCTCGCCGGGAGTGACCCCCGTCAGCTGGACCGGGCAGAGCATGCGAATGTTGATCGTCTGCGCGATGGCCTCTTGCAGGACCTGACCGGCGGCGCCAAGCTCAATCACCTGCCCCAGGGATGACAAGCCATATTCAGCTGCCGTCATGCGGGTCTGACCAAGGTGCCCTCGGTCCGAGACGTGGATGTCGGTGATGGGGGTGGCATGGGGGGCCAGTCCCGACCAGAGACCGTGGCGTGCCAGCGCCTCGCAGGTGCCGGCGGCCAGCGCGATGGCACGGGCATCGAAGCCGGGGTGCGCTCCCTGTTCGAGGACACTCGCCTCGAGCAGCACTATCTGCAATGGTTCGCCATCCGGGCGGCGCAGGGCGGCGAGGGAAAGGGCCAACACGGCGCCACTCATGCCGCCACCGACCAGGGTGATGTCGGCCTGCAGGGCAGATGAACGGGCGGAGGCAGTCGGATCAGTGTGAGTCATGGGATGGAGAGAATCCGATAAAACGTGGGGCCATGCTATCACAATTGCCCCCGATGGGATGGGAGGTCACGGGCAAAAATGGCGTCCGCCGCTCAATCTTGCAAACAGACGAGGCAGCCATGGCTGCCTCGTCAATACTGCCCAGTTTGTCCCTGCTCAGTGCAGGGTCGGTGGCGCGTCCGGCGTGTCGGGACGCTTGCCAAACTCTTCGAAGGTCATCATGACCCCAAGTTTGACATGCTCATAGAGCACCAGGAAGGCGACCTCGTTCTCCTCGTCCTCCTGATCGAACTCCTCCGAGACCTGAGTGATGTTGGCAATGTCCTGGATCATCTCCTGCAGCTCCTCGGATGCCTTGGAGAGCTCTTGCTGGACCACGCCAAAGCCCGCCAGGAAGGCCTGGGACCAATCCACCAGCCCATCGATACGCTCGTCCAGGGGCGCATCATCATTGGGCAGCAGCAGCTCGACCCCTTTCTGGGCCATCAGCCCCTCGATGGCGTTCTGGTAGAGCTCCGTCATCACCTGGCGCACCTGGGCTGGCAGACCGAAACCGTCGTTCACCAGATCATTGAAGGGAGCTAACCAGCTCTTGTCATCCAGCGGTACGCCACCGCAGATCAGACCACAGATAACACCGTGGGCCTCCACTGCCGTGGCCATCAGCTCGTGCTGGTCCATGAGGTCGGCCAGGGCCGCATAATTGGGGGGGGTTGTCTTGCTCATCGGGGATCCGCTCAAAGTTCAGTCAAATAGCCGGAATTGATGGTCAAGATCCTAGCATTCTCACCCGCCCAGAGCCAGCAAGGCCTTGAAACTTCTGCATCTGCGCTATATAGTCCCGCCCAGTTGTCCACATGGATAAAGGCGGAAATCACCCCCGCCGTATTGAGGAAGGCATGAGCACAGAGGCCGTAGAAATCGTCGTTTTGGGACGTCCCTACAAGGTATCCTGTCCCCCGGGACAGCAGGATGCCCTGCGCCAGGCCGCCGATCAGTTATCCAGCAAGCTTGTCGAGCTGCGTCAACGTTCCAAGGTCTCCAGCAATGAACAGCTGGCTATCATGGCAGCGCTCAATTTCTGTCATGAGCTCTGCCTTGAAAAAGAGAAGAACCACCAATACTCTGAGACCATGGACAAGCGGATCAAGATGCTGCAACGCACCATAGAAGCAGCCCTGATCGAGCATGGACAGTATGGTGACAATGGCGAAGAGGGCAAAAAGCCTTAACTCGCGACCCGTTTTAAAATTCCCTGGAGTGTTTGTCAGCCGGTTCAAGTCCCCGAGCCGATAATCAAACCAAACAGGGGATCGGCCTTCTGGCTATTGTGCATGCTCGGCTCGACCGAGAAGCCTGCGGTCAGACTCGATCTCCGCCTTGAACCTACGGTTCAAGGGCCCAAACCGGCAACGGCATCTCCGGGGTACCAACAGCAAAAGGCCCGTCATCTTGATGACGGGCCTTTTCTTTTCTCTGTGCTGCCCTGCCTCATTGGCTATCGCATCCCGGCTTCCCCGCAACCTGCGCGGTCACCCCTTTGAACCTGCTCGGGGTCGGTGCTATCCAACATGCCATGCCCGTTGACTCCATCTATTGGACGAGAGGCCGCACGGGCATGGCAACGCAGCGTTATGAGCGCTGCAGCAGATTTTTCGATTGGCGGGAGAGCGTGACCAACACAGGGATTGATTTGGAGGTCGGGGTAAAGGATCCCTCCCCTACGCTATCGATGGGCACCAAGGGGTTGGTTTCTGGGTAGTAGGCGGCAATATTTCCCTGGGGAATGTCATAGAGCACCACGCTAAACCCCGTCACTATCCGTTCCCGGCCATCGTTGCAGATGGCCGCCATGTCCACCCTGGCCCCCTCATCGAGACCGAGGTGCGGGCATCCTGCTCGTTCATGAACACCACGTTGCGCTGACCCTTGATGCCGCGATAGCGATCATCCATGCCATAGATAGTGGTGTTGTACTGATCGTGGGAGCGCAGACTCTGCAGCAGCATCACCGGCTGATCCACCATCTGCTCGGCATGCCGAGTGCACTCGGGCAGCATGGAGACGGGCAGCTGACTGGCTCTGAACTCGGCACTGCCGCTGGCGGTACGCCACATCAACTGCGCGGCCGAGTTGTCCAGGTGAAAACCGCACGGCTGCTGGATGCGCGCATTGAAATCACTGAAGCCGGCGATGGTCTCTTCTATCAAGTCGCGGATGCGGCCGTAATCCTCCCGCAGCGCCAACCAGTCAACCCGCTCGCTCCCCAAAGTGGCATGGGCCATGCGCGCCACTATGTCGGTCTCCGACAGGCAGAGCTCGGACACGGGCTCTGCGACCCCGGTCGAGGCATGTACCATGCTGAAGGTATCCTCCACCGTGATCTTCTGACTGCCACTGCGCTGGATATCGCGTTCGGTGCGACCCAGGCAGGGCAGGATCAACGCCGCTTTTCCTACCTGCAAGTGACTGCGATTGAGTTTGGTGCTGATCTGCACATTGAGTTCTGTGGCTAGCCATGGCGGCATAGGTGAAGGCCGTATCCGGCGCGGCCGCCGCCACGGTTGCCCCCCAGGCAGACCAGCGACCTTGCTCTGCCCTGCATGCAGCGCCTT
>NZ_AQGQ01000062.1 GCF_000388115.1 Aeromonas molluscorum 848 | reverse complement strand
CCCCCTTGCCCAGCGGCAGGGCTGGCATCTCATCGAGCTGAGTGACCAACCGGACCGCAAGCTGGCCATCCTGCCAGTCGAGCTGGACCGATGCCAACCCAGGCCAGGACTTGAGCTCGACGTTGCCTTGGAGCCCAGCCACCTCGCTGTGCCAGGGCAACCCTGGAATGTCATTGAGTGTCTGTTGCAGGGCGGCCAGCCCCTCTCCCGGCAGGGGCGGAATCGACGCCAGAGCGGGCAGCAAGGGCTGCAGGTCGGGCGGCGTCAGCATCAACTGCCACAGATCCTGGGCCAGCGGCACTATGTGCGCCCCTTTGCTGGCCTGCGCCGGGCTCAGCACACCGCGCATGCCCGCATCCTCCGCCACTATCTGCAGCAAGGGGGCACTCAGGGCAAGCTGCAGCTTCTGGCCCTTGGCATTGAGCAGACGCGGATGCTGGGCGAGCACAGGCCAGAGTTCATCCGGCAAGCGACTCATGTTGCGCGGCAGCAGCCGCACCAGCGCCCAGTCCTCCTCATCGAGCAGGGCTGCATATTGCGTGGAGAGCAGACCGGGATCGACCCGGCGACCCGCGGTCCACTCTCCCTTGGTGCTCTGTTTCTGGATCTTGCATTCGAGCTCGGGCCCTTCTGCATGTAACAGCCAGACCAGTTGCTCCTTGTTTTTTCGCCCCCCGCTGGCGCGTCCCAGCCCTTGCAGCCAGTTGAGCCAGCTGGCCGATGCCGCCCCCTTGTCATCGTCATCCTCATCTCCGCTCGCTTGTACGTCAGGGACAAGACGATCGAGGGGGCCTTGCCTGGCCGCCTGGCCGAGCAATTGGCGCAGCAGATCCTGACAAAACCCCATCAGGCGATGGCGAGGCGCCACGCCGAGCAGCTCGTCCAGATCCCACTTGTGCAAGATGGCGACTTGTGGGCTCTGACCACCGTGGCGGGCCAGGGCACAGAGATCGAGCCAGAGGTAGCCCCAGTGCAGTTCGTCGGCGGGCAGTTGCAAGGTATCAAACAGCCCCACCGCTTGACCGTGGCGATCCCCCGCCCACTGGGCGATCAGATCCTGCAGCAAGGGTTGCTGCTGGCCCAGGCTGCGCTGCCACAACTTGCGCTGGCTGCTGGCAAGCTCGGGATCCGCCTGCTGCAACCAGCCAAGCCAGAGCAGCGTCATGAAATTATGTGGATACTGACCCTTGCCATGGCGTGACTGCCACTGACTGAGGGCACTCATCAACGCCTCTGCCAGAGGCGCACTCCCCCCTCGCTCAGCCAGGGTCATCAGCTCTGGCCAACCATTGGGGTGATCGGGAACCCTGTCTTGTGGCACCGCGCTCTGCTCCCCCCCGTCATCGCACAGCCAGTGCCATTGGGCAGCCAGCTGTTGATAGCAGGGCTGCAACTCGGCCGCCACTGTCACCTCAGCCAGGGGCCAGGGGGACGGTGGACAATCGAGGCTCGTCTGCAGGGCGAAGTGTTCGAGCAGGATACGCTGCCACTGGGGACTGGCTCCGGCGAGCAGGGCGTGGGACTCGGGTACGTCGAGCAGGGCCAGCAGATCGGCACCATTGAGATAGGCTGGCGGCTCGCCGTCAGCCCCCAGACAGAGGGAGCGCACCAGGGCCTGAACGGGATCCTGGCCGGTCAGGCTAGGTACCCGCGACCAGTCAGGCATGGGACAGTGTCCCTGACGAACTCCGAGGATCAGCGCCAGTGTTCCCTCGGCACTCAGACTCCAGAGCTGCTCGCCCCGCAGCCGGATCAGTCCCTCGTCGTGCAGCTGCGTCAACTTGTCGATCAACACCTGGCCCAGCGGCAGCTGTTCTTGCAGATAGCGGGTACTCACGGCACGCTGCAACTGCAGCTCGCCGAGCAAGGCATAACAATCTGGAGACAAGGTTGGTGCAGACATCAAGACTCACGCGAAGGAGCAAAAGCGGAATTTTACCGGGAAAGCGCCTTCGGCTCGACCCTTAACCATGAAATAACGCAAATAAAATGGCTTGCCCCGGAAATGCCCGTTCATCCGGATGGGCGTTTTCGCAGCAAAGAGATGGAGTCAGTGCATGCTGATGAGAAGATAAAGGCGGGAACGTGCGGGGATAACGACTCTTGGGCGCGGCCAGGGCCGGCAGGCAATGAACCAGAGCTGTCTGTCTCTTTCATGACAGCGCCCTGGTTCATCGGGCAGAGAAGGTGCTTAGGACGTCAACTCATCCAGGCGCGCACTCAAGGCCGCCAGCTGGGCACGCAACTCGCTGATTTCCGTCTCCAGGGTTTCGACACGCTCACCGAGCACCGAGTTGAAGGCGCGAGCGCCGCTGCTGCCAGGTTGGCGCCCTGAGTCGGCACTCACTTCGTCACTCGCGACCCCGGTCACCTCGCCACTGAACAGGTGGGCAAAGCGGGATTCCCGTTTACCGGGTTCACGGGCCAGCTTGACCACATAGGGCCCCTGTTCCATCAGCTCATTCAATACGATGTCGACCTGAGTCACATCCTCAAACTGGCAGAGCCTGTTGGTACGAGAGCGCAACTCACCCGGCGTTTGAGGGCCACGCAGCAACAGCTCGCAGACGATACCCAGCGCCTGGGCATCGAACTTGAGATCGCCAAATTCGGTATTGCAGAACCTGTGCTGATAACGCGGCACCCGGGCGTTGAAACCGGCGGTATTGACCACCAGCCGCTTGCGGATCAGCTCGTCGACCACGGCGCGGATCTGCAGCTCTTCGAGCTCCAGCACGGGATCTCTGTTGCTCTTCTGGTTACAGGCATTGACCAGAGCATTGAGAGACAGTGGGTATTGATCCGGCGTGCTGATCTCTTTCTCGATGAGGCAACCTATCACCCGGGCTTCTAATGGGCCTAATACCAACTCCATTGCAGACTCCCTTTATAAACAAGATATTGCGTTCAGTGCCCTATCTTATCCCGCGGGAGCCCCCCGTCCAGCCTGGCGCCCTGATTTTGCGATAAAGCCATGGCCTTGGCGAAACAAACAGCAGCCCCGGCCATATCTCAATCAATCCCTCGCACATCCATGCAGTCGGCGGCGGCCCCCATCGCCATTCCCCAGCGCCGCTGCCAGCTAAGGCGCCTGTATCGCCGCTGAGCTGGCCGAAACCGCGGGCCGTTTCTCCAGTGCAGTGGCCACAGAGGCCGCCTTGCCCGTCAGCAGGGGATCGGCCGGATAGAGCAGCAATGCTTGCTGGCGCAGGGCCTTGGCCTCCTCCTCCCGCCCCAGGGCATTGAGGGCAACTATCATGTTGGCGTAGATATTGGCTCTCGGGGTATGGCGCACAAACTCCTGACCCCAGTCAAGATAGGCCATCAGCTCCTGCTGGTTGTGGGCTTGCAAGCCCACTAGGAGACGCACCGAGTTGACGTCGAACTCGACTCGGGTCAGCCAGGCGAGGGGATTGACTACTTCCAGCAACAAGGCGGGCTGCTTGTAGCCACCCCGCTCATATTTGGTCACGACCCAAGCGGTGTGAATGGCGGTGAGCATGAAAGGCACGACCAGCAGAGGTATGCCAATGGCCAGAAAACGCAGCAGCAGCCAGGGACGATAGACATGTTCGCGCCAATCAGGCCCTGGCGCTTGCTCCTCCACCTCGCTATCTAGCACGAACAGCAGCAACAACAAGACCCACCAGAGAACGATGGCGTGGTAGAAGGGATACTCCGTCTGGCTGTGCAGCAATATGGGTGTGACCAGGGCCAGCAGAGCCAGCCCCTGGCGCCAGCGGGTCTGGCTCAGGCGCCACAAGATAGCGCCGCCCATCAGCAGCATGCCCAGCATAGGGACTATGCCCCCCTCCACCGCCCAGTAGAGAAACTCGTTGTGGGGGTGATCCAGGTTGTATTCAATCTGCACCATCTCTGGCTGCAGCGCCTTGTCAGCCATGTAGTGATGCAAGAATACCGACTCAAAACTGCCATAACCCCAACCACTCCAGGGGGCCTGCATGATGAGCTTGATGGCATAGGGCCAGTAGATGGATCTCATGCCGCCGGACTGATAGACCTCAAGCCCTCGTTTGGCCCCGGCAATCAACAACTGGGATGCCAAACCCAGCAAGATGCCGAGTGCGACCAGCAGCAATACCCTGGTAGCCAACTTGCGCTCTTTCAGCATGGGCAGCAGCAAGATCACGCCGAGCAAAGCGCCAAGCTGCCCCACCCGAGACTGCAAGACCACCAGCAGCAGGGGGCACGCCAGCATGAGGCCATAACGTAACCCTGTGAGCCAGGGCCCCGCCAGCCGCCCCCTCCCCTCCAGCCAGGCCGCCAATACCAGACCGGTCGCCATGAAGCTTGCCATCACATTGGGCTGCTGGAAGATGCCATAGGGGCGATTGTTGCGGGTGTCATAACCGAGCCAGTTGCCCGGCACCAGCAGGTAATACTCTATCAGCCCGAGGAGCGCCTCAATCGCTACGGCGCCCAATACCAGATAGAGCAAGCGCTCACGCCTGCCTGCATCCAACGCCCACTGGTAGAGGCAAGAGAGGAACAGCATACCGGCAAAGAGCCCCAGCAAACGGGGAATGGCATAATCCTTTAACTCAAAACCGGGATAGGCCATGGGCAACAGCAGCAGGAGAGCCCCCACCCAGAACCAGCCCTGCAAAGATGACCAGATTAGCCGCTGACGCAGAGTGACTTGCCAGAGCCCCAGCCCAATGGCCAGGCTGGCAAACATCCAGCCCCAGGCATTGAACGGCAGGTAGAGGCCTGAGCCGCCGGGGTTGTGCATGAAGAAATGCATTCCCAACAAAAAATAGAGCGCGAAGAGTCCAAAAAATCCTTTTTCCAGCATCTGGCCAGCATCCTGAGATTGTCTATTCACCCAGCATAACCCTTTGTCTCAAAAAATAAAAAGAGGGCCTAAGCCCTCTTTCATCATGCAGATATGGTGTTACTTGGCGCTGCCTTGTTCGCGGAAGGCATAACGCACCAGCACTATGCCGACCCCCAGCATGCCACCCAGCAAGGTGGCCAATACCACAATCAAGGGGCGCTTGGGTTTATCGCGAGACAGGGGCTCACTGGGCGATGCCAAATATGCGAAAGAGTGGAATGGCAGCTCTTCGAGCTTGATGGCCTGGAGACTGCTCAATTTCAGGCGCAGATCGCTCAGGGCCGGGTTCAGAATATCGGGGTTGTCGATCTCCTTTAATACCTTAAGCTTCTCGGCCAGGGCGCGGGAACCCCATTCGATGGCGAAGCCATCCCGTGCATTGAGGTTTTCAACCGGAGAGTCTATTCCGGCAGCACGGCTAATGCGCAGACTGTATTGGGTGCGAAGGACATCGTCTTGCAACTGCTTGAGGGTGTCGGCCCTGGCACTCTCATACTGGGTCTGCAACGTCTTGAGCCGGTTCTGCCAGATGGTATCCAGTTCCTTACCCTTGGCGGCAGACTCCAGACTCTGGATAAAGTCGATGTATTGCTCCAGACGCAGCTTAGCCTCTTCTGCCGTGCCCGCAGCGAAGGAGAGGATGATATTCTCGCTCAGCTTGTCCGGGGCCTTGGCATCGATCCCTTCGGCCATCTTCTTGAGCAGCAAGCGCTTGCCTTTTTCCTCCGTCAGCTCGGATTTGGCAGCCTCGGCGTCGAGATAACCCTTTTCTGTCAAAAATTGGCGTTTATTGTTGAAGCTATTGAAATTATTGATGAAGTCATTGTAGAGCGCCTTCTTGTCAAAGGCGGTGAAGGCGGTCTCCGGTACCTGGGCGTTCATCAACTGGTTGATATTGAGCTCGAGCGACTCTATCTCCTTGAGCGTCGGCTGCTTTATCTCGGCCTGGCTGACCCAGACTTGCGGCGCCAGCAAGGCATAGGCGATGCCACAAGCCGCAAACAGACCAGCGACACCGAGGATAAGCAGCTTGCTGCGCCAGAGCGTAATGACAAGCTCTCTCAAATCAATCTCATCACTGGCTCGGCTTTGAGACCAACCTGGCGGTAATGCCGTTTGCTGGGTAGACAAGGTAGGATCTTGATTGCTCATGCTGTCATATTTCTCTTATTTGGAAACTGGATGGGTTGATCGGCTACGGCAAGGATTGCAGCGAATTATGCCGATTCAAGCCTGTTGATAGTAACCACGATACCAGTCGATAAAGGTTTTGACACCTGCTGCCACCGTCATCTGTGGTTGATACCCGACGGCATCGAACAGACCCCGGGTATCGGCCCAGGTGGCATGTACATCACCAGGCTGCATCGGCATCATATTCTTGATGGCCGGTTTGCCGATGGCATCCTCCAACGCCTCGATAAAGTCGAGCAGTCGTACCGGACTGCCATTACCAATATTGAACAGACGGTAGGGGGCTGAACTTTGATCCCTCGCACCTTGGCTCGTCGTCCACTCAGGGTTGGCTGCCGGCACATGATCCGCCACCCGCATTATCCCCTCGACGATATCATCCACATGGGTAAAGTCGCGCGACAGCTGGCCCTGGTTATACACATCGATGGGCTCGCCCGCCAGGATAGCCTTGGTGAACTTGAACAGCGCCATGTCGGGTCTGCCCCAGGGGCCATAGACGGTAAAGAAACGCAGGCCAGTGGTGGGAAGGCCATAGAGGTGGGAGTAGCTGTGCGCCATCAGCTCATTGGCCTTCTTGCTGGCCGCATAGAGCGAAATGGGGTGATCCACGCCATCTGTGGTGGCGAAGGGCATCTGATCATTGAGGCCATAGACCGAGCTGGACGAAGCGTAGATTAAATGGCCGATACCATGATGACGGCACCCTTCCAGTACAGTGAGCTGCCCCACCAGATTGCTGTCGGCATAGGCAAAAGGATTATCGAGGGAATAGCGCACGCCCGCCTGGGCAGCCAGATGAACAACCCGTTCGAATCCTTCATCGGCAAACAGCTTGGCCATGCCTGCACGATCGGCAAGATCCAGTCGGATAAATCGAAAACCAGGTAGAGGGGCCAGCTGCGCGAGGCGTGCCTCCTTGAGGCTCACCTCGTAATAATCATTGAGGTTATCGATACCGATCACCTCATGGCCGTCAGCGCAGAGTCGCTGCACCAGATGAAAGCCAATAAAACCAGCGGCGCCTGTGACCAGATACTTCATGGGAACACCTTCAATAGCCTTGGGATAAACCACCTCTACAGCGTGTAGATGTGGCCTCAATCATTGCGTTCTGCTCAGTCGCTACCAAACAGATCCCGGGTATAGACCTTTTCTGCGACATCGCCCAGCTCGCTTGCCATGCGATTGGAGAGGATCACATCGGATATCTGCTTGAACTCTGCCAGATCTGTGATGACCCGGGAGTTGAAGAAGGTCTGCTCTTTGAGCGCGGGCTCAAACACCACCACCTCGATCCCTTTTGCCTTGATCCGCTTCATCACCCCTTGAATGGCAGAGGCGCGGAAATTATCGGAACCCGATTTCATGATCAAACGATAGACACCGACCACTTTGGGGTTGCGACGAATGATGGAGTCGGCAATGAAGTCTTTGCGGGTGGTATTGGCATCGACAATGGCCCGTACCAGGTTGTTGGGCACATTGTCATAGTTGGCAAGCAGCTGCTTGGTATCCTTGGGCAAACAGTAACCACCATAGCCAAAGGAGGGGTTGTTATAGTGACTGCCGATGCGCGGATCCAGCCCCACCCCTTCGATGATCTGGCGACTGTCCAGACCATGAGCCTGGGCATAGGTATCCAGCTCGTTGAAGTAGGCCACCCTCATGGCGAGGTAGGTATTGGCAAACAGCTTAATTGCTTCCGCCTCGGTGCTGTCCGTCAGCAGTACCGGCACGTCCTGCTTGACGGCGCCGCCCTGCAGCAGGGCGGCGAACCGCTCAGCCCGCTCGGAGCGCTCCCCCACTATGATGCGCGAGGGGTGCAAGTTGTCATGAAGTGCCCGCCCCTCTCGCAAGAACTCTGGTGAAAACATCAAGTTATCACAATCAAGTTCTTCTTTGAGCGCCTTGGTATAACCCACTGGAACGGTAGATTTGATCACCATCACCGCCGTAGGATTGATGGCCATCACATCCCTGATCACCGCCTCGACCGAGCGGGTATTGAAATAGTGGGTATCGGCATCGTAATCGGTCGGGGTCGCTATGATGACAAAATCAGCCCCTTGATAGGCGTGATGCTTGTCCAGGGTGGCCGTCAAATTGAGCGGCTCGTGAGCAAGGTAATGCTCAAGCTCGGCATCGGCGATGGGAGACTTGCCCTGGTTGATCAAGTCAACCTTTTGGGCGACCAGATCCAGCGCGACCACTTCATTATGCTGTGCAAGCAACACGGCATTGGACAGACCGACATAGCCGGTCCCCGCTACGGCAATTTTCACCATGGGTTACCTTATTGATTAAATTAAGGTTCTTATTTTGAATCAGCAATTGTGCCACAAAATTACGGTCTTCCCCTAATTCAGAATGGCGGGAAAAGAGGTGCAGTAGCATCCTTGTCAGACAGTAGCACCGGGGTATCAGCCAACATTGGCCAAGTAATAGCCAATTCCGGAGAGTTCCAGCGAAAACCACACTCCCCCGCCGGAGAGTAGTAGTCACTGCATCGATAGAGGACATCGGCACCCTCGCTCAATACATAGAAACCATGAGCAAAACCGGGGGGGATCCACATTTGGTCGCCATTCTCCTCTGACAGGAACTGGCCAACCCACTTCCCATATGAAGCTGATCCCTGACGTACATCGACCGCCACATCGAAGATGATGCCACGAACGACTCTCACCAACTTTCCCTGTGGTTTATCCACTTGGTAGTGAAGTCCACGCAGGGTGCCCTGCTTGGAGTAACTGTGATTATCCTGATACCAGGAAGAAAGGGCCACAGTGGCGCTCAAACTCATCCTGACGCAGGGTTTCCATAAAATAGCCTCGTTCATCCCTGTGGCGAGTTGTGCGCAGCAGTTTGACCTCGGGAATAGCAAGGAATTGGTATCTCATAAATATCTTCAATTTAAAAATGAGGGTGGTTGCGCTACCACAAGATCTGAAGAGTGGCCAGCTACCTCTTTCAAGCAGGCAGCACCTGCTGGCTACTGACCAGGGTCACCGGATAGAGCCGAGTTGCCGAACCGCCGGTCAATATCATGCCTTTACTCTGGGTCATGACGTACCTTGGGTTGAATGAAGAAGAGGCTATGGAAGAGGCAGTTCATCAGGCCCATCGGGTTGTGCCCTCTGGCTGGCCAGCCACTCCGTCATCTGCGTTTGCCATAACGGCAGCTCGATGCGAAAAACACTGGAGAACAATCGGCAGTCTAGCCTGGAATTGAGAGGGCGGCACGCAGCCTGAGGCCAATGCGCCGAAGAGATGGGGGCAACGTCAACCAGCTGCACCAAGTGCCCAAATCGACACGCTTCTCGCACCAGGGCAGAGGCAAAACCGTGCCAGCTTGTCTCCCCCTGACAGCTCAGATGATACAGCCCTCTCTTGTTCGGCTCTTTCAACACTTGCACCAAGGCAAGCACTACTGCACTTGCCAGCCAATGAACCTGGGTAGGCGCTCCCCATTGATCATCCACCACCTGAAGAGACCCTCCTTCTCTGGCGCGGCGAAGTATGGTCCGCGAAATGCCTCCCCTCCCCACCATAGAGCCAGCTGGTTCGAAGGAGCAAGTGGTTAGGGCATAGCGCTTTTATTGCCTGCTCACCGGCATACTTGCTGGCGCCATAGACATTGAGAGGGCAAGGTTTGTCCATCTCAGTCCAGGGCTTGCTTCCACTGCCATCGAACACATAGTCGGTAGAGAAATGTACCAGCAAGGCGCCCCGCGCATTTGCCTCCCGGGCAAGGGTTGCCACGGCTGCGTGATTGGTTCGCTCTGCGAGTTCAGGCTCTGATTGCGCAAGATCGACCGCCGTATAGGCCGCCCCATTGATGATGACATCCGGATAATGGCGATCCAGGGTGCTAATCAGGGAGAACGGATCGGCGATATCACACTCGTCTCGCCCTAAAGCAAGCATCTGCCAGTGAGGCTGCTGGATACAGAGAGCAGAAGAAAGGGCTCGCCCCAACTGGCCACGAGCCCCCAACAACAAAATGCGCATCAGGGATTACCGTGCGCCAAAACCAGTCAGTATGGTTCGAATAGTCTTGAACACGATGAGTACATCCAGCCAGAGCGAGAAGTGCTTGATGTAGTAAAAATCATGTTCAATTTTGATGCGGGTATCATCTGCATCAGCGGCATAGCCGTGCACCACCTGTGCCCAGCCACTGATCCCTGGTCGCACTATGTGACGATACATATAGAAAGGGATCTCCCATTCAAACTGATCAACAAAGGTCCGTTGTTCCGGCCTTGGCCCAATCAGACTCATGTCACCTTTCAGTACATTGAAGAACTGGGGCAGCTCATCGATACGCAGCTTGCGGATCACCTTGCCTACCTTGGTGACACGCATGTCCCCATCCTGGGCAAACTGGGCACCATGTTGTTCTGAGTTCTGGCACATGCTGCGAAATTTGTAAATTTGAAAATCCTGATTGCCCTTCCCCACGCGATTTTGCAGGAACATCACGGGGCCCGGGCTCTCCAGCTTGATGAGGATTGCCGTCACCAGCATCAAGGGCGAAAACAGAGGTATCGCAATCACCGCCGCCAGTATGTCCATCCCTCTTTTAACGAAGGCATAAATAGGAGATGGCAGTAGCGAGCCAAGCTGGTTTTCATGGAGGTGGTCTATTTTCACTCGACCAGTGAGGGTTTCGCTGATCTGCTTGATGTGATAGACGGGAATATGGGCCAGGGCACACCGAGCCAGGAAACGCTCCCACTCACCGGCCAGCTTTTCATCCCGCAAATCGGCCACTACAGCGTCATAACGCACGGCGCCCAGATCAGGCTTGTCCAGAAGACGCCACTGCACGCAGGTATGCTGCGTAAGAGGTTGATAGTCACCAAAGGGCAGCAATGCATACTTGGGTGTCCGGTAACGGCGACCGATAAAATAGGCAAGCCAGCAGCAGAGCAGTGCCACCACATATGACTCGAACAATACCTGCCGGCTGTAAGGCAGGCGCAGGAAGAAGAGAATACCGACTAGGGCGCCATAGAGGGTGGTCACCGTGGGGATCATATAGGCAACCGGACTGGCTCCCGGGTAGCGCAGGAAGCGGTGCAACACGATCCCGGTCAGCAGAAACGCTACAAAAGCACCTGCCAGGGTGTTGACTCTTACTGCATCAAGCCTTTCCCAAAAATCCCAACCCCAGCGCTCAATGGCCGGCAAACACACAGCAAGCAAAGCTCCAAACAGAAAAAGGGAGGGAGGGCTGAATAACACACGCTCATACCAGCGTGAATGACGGCGTTGATAACTCAATGTATTACTCCATGAGCGTGAAAGTTGTTCAAATTGATTTATGAAAGACTATTTTAAATCGATCCTTTCAAATAACCAAGACACTGATTAACAATTAACTTCGCGCTCTCTACACTATGTGACTCGGCATAGCAGCGAAGCTCTGGTGCATTACCTGAAGGGCGAAGATGCAATACATCCCCACCGAAGAATACAACTCTCAATCCATCGGTTTGATCAACCAATACTATCTGATGCTTATCAAAGTGAAGTTCCGACATTAACAATGAAATATCGGAAACACCCAGCTCAATTATTTTATTACTTTTCTCCCTGGGGAAATCCTTGATTCTATCCGAGTAAGTAAATCTTTGGGGAAGTTCACTGACCATTGCTGATATTTTTGATAATTGAGCACTAACAAACAATATCAATGCTGGTAAGACAGCATCTCTGGTCGGCAAGGGAGCCAATGGTTGGCCATTAAACTCTACATGACTGCCCAGCAAAAAACCGCCATTGGCTTCGAAACCGGCAACAGAGGCATATTTGAGATTCAATTCTGAAAATGCCTCCAATACATATGGCGAGCCAATCTTTGTATGCGTGACACTTTGAAATTTGCCACAAGCACTCACTGCTGTATTGCAGCTAATAGGAATCGCAACGGCTTCTATACCTAATTGGGCAGCACATAGCAGACCCAATATATCGCCTCTCAACCAATTTCCTGATTCGTCAGCCACTAAAGGCCGGTCACCATCACCATCCGTAGAAAAAATGGCATCGAGATTGTGCAACTGGGACCATTTCTTGGCCTTGTCTTGATCGGCTTCAGAAACGGCCTCGGTATCGATAGGTACAAAATGCTCAGTGCGCTCAAGAGAGATGACTTCAGCACCTAATCTTTCAAAGAGTACTGCATAGATATCACGCCCCGCACTCGAGTGCTCATAAATACCGAGTCTCATGCCAGCAAGCGGCGGATTGTCGAAAAGTGAAGTATAACGCTCCATATAAGCAGCAGCAGCATCAGTTCTTGGTTCCAAGCACAGCTGATTATTTTCAACCGAGAAAGTTTCCTCTGCTGAAAGAATAGCCAATTCATCACACTTGGAAATCTCGCCATCAGGGCGATAGAATTTTAGCCCATTACGATCAAATGGAATATGGCTTCCTGTCACCATGATGCAAGGTATCGCATCAGTCATGGCTTTATATGCCAGTGCCGGTGTGGGTATTACACCGTAATAGACGGGTTCAAGCCCCATCATTTCCAAAGCCGCAGCACATGCCATCGCCATGCCATAACTGCTGGGTCTATTGTCAACGGCCAAGGCGACTTGATTAAAGCGGTAGGAGGACTTCATTACCGCAATAAAGGCATAAGTAAATGCAATGCATACTTCTGGTGTAAAATCTGTGACAAGACCTCTGGCGCCGCTGGTACCAAACTCAATGCCACTTTGTTTTATGACATTCTTGCTTACAAGACATTGCTGATTAATCATACCCACCCCCATCAACGCGACCATATTTATCACTTAAACGAATAATGTCATCCTCATCGAGATATTTACCTGAGCGGATCTCGATCAACTCGAGATCAACCTTTCCAGGGTTTTCAAGAGAATGTATTGCGCCAATAGGGATAAAGGTTGACTCATTTTCGGTGATCAGAAACTCTCGTTCCGCATTGGTCACTTTGGCCGTACCTGAAACCACAATCCAGTGTTCAGCCCTATGATGATGCATTTGTGTTGATAAACGTTCACCGGGCCTGATTAATAATTTTTTAACTTGGTAACCGTCACCATCATCAATGGAGTCATATTGTCCCCAAGGCCTGTAAACCTCACGGTGAGTACTATATTCCTTCCGGCCACAAAGCTTGAGCTCTTCAACAATGGATTTAACATCTTGTACCTTGTCTTTGCTTGACACAAGAATAGCATCCTTTGTTTGAATGATGACCAGATTGTCCACACCTATGGTGGAAACGAGAACAGATTCGGCAGAAACATAGTTATTATGACTTTCGTTCAAAATAACGTCACCACGACTGACATTGCCGCAGGCATCTTTATCCGATATTTCCCACAAGGATGACCATGAACCTACATCATTCCAACCAGCATCCATTGGGATAACAACCGCATCCGAAGTTTTCTCCATAATGGCATAGTCAATAGAATCACTGGGACATTGCCTGAATTCATCATTGTTGATCCGGATAAAGTCCAGATCACCTCTGACATCATTCATTGAAGCCACGCATGCATCATATATATCAGGACGCGATAGTTTCAACTCTGACAGATAACGGCGAGCACTGAACATAAACATGCCGCTGTTCCAGTAATACTCACCACTTTCCAGATAGCTCTTGGCAACATTCACATTCGGCTTTTCGACAAACCGATTGACACAATATGCCTTCTCTCCATCCCGGGAAGCATCCAGTTCACTACCGCGATGAATGTAGCCATAACCCGTCTCTGGCGCATTTGGAACAATTCCGAACGTGACCAATTTGCCAGACTCTGCAAACGGAATGGCACTGTTAATCGCATTGGTAAATGCCTGTTGATCCTTAATCAAGTGATCTGCAGCCAGTACCAACAATATCGGGTCATAGGCATCATCAGCACTGTTCAGACTCTGTATTGCAGCCAACGCTATTGCCGGGGCAGTATTTCTCCCTATCGGCTCAAGAATGATGTTATTGGCAAGAATATCGAGCTGGCGAAGTTGTTCGGCCACAATAAAACGATGCTTTTCATTGCACAAGATCAGGGGTGCGGTACATTCGATATCAGCAAGCCTGTTTACAGTCTCTTGCAGCATTGAATTATTGCCATACAAGTTTAGAAACTGTTTTGGAAAATGCTCACGAGACATGGGCCAAAGCCTGGAGCCAGAGCCTCCAGCCATGATTACGGGAATAACAGCCATATTAATTTTCACTTCTTGCCAACAAGTTATCAAGCCATGTAGATAAGGACAACGAATCTACACTCAGCGCGGAATTCGACATTTTATCCAAGTACTGAACACATTGTGACTCAGACCATCGCACTCCGGTATTCCTATCAATGATAATAACTTCTTTCATATCTGCATGACAAAGAACAGCAGCATTTGTCGTTACCAATTTATGACCATCACCCAACGTCTCCCACGTTCGCATGGTGAGACCAGTTTGATTGGCATTATGTATGTCTATGACATATTCACTATGCTCAGCCACATCAGTAATTTTATTCCTTGCCAGTGGCTTGAATGTGAGCCAATCCTTAGGAGCCGTGCGCAAGGCAGGATCGAGAAGATAGTAAAATGCAAATTGCAATTTACTCTGGAAAAATATTTTCACATATACATTGTTATCATTTTCATGGGAAAAAATATGTTGCAAGACAGCTACACGGTCACCGTGATAACTGCCAATAAAACTATATTTATACTTCTTATCGACAGTCACGTTGCGGTTTTTATTATCGGAATAGAACAATGGCAAATAGCGATAGCCATATGCCTTGCAATCGGAAAGGTCAAATGTATATGACACATCAGCTTTGGCAGCTAATAAAGGAAAAGTTTTTATATTAGATATTGAATCCCAGCTATAACAGGTCACCCTTACTTTGGGATTGATTTTTTTTATTTCCTCAATGAAGTAAGGAGCGATACAGGTTCCCTTGACAATAATGACTTCAGCGATGTCAGAAAGCTTGTCGGAAATAGCATAAAAAACTTTCTCACTATATTTTCTGGCGGAAACATGGGCATATCCAAGAATATTAAACTTTATCAATGCCTTTGCTACAGAGGTGCATTGTGGCCGGTCAGAGAAAGAGAACACCGACGCGTAGCGGCGTTCAAGTTCTGCTGTAAGTAGAATTTTATAATCAAAAAAATCCGGGCATATCAACACAGCACTAGCATTACTTCGCATCAACAGTCACCCATTGCCCACGTTGAAAGTCAAACTGTTTAATCACTCTTGCCGGATTGCCTACTGCAATGGAGTTTGCTGGTATATCTCTGGAAACCACTGAATTTGCACCGATGATGGAGGACTTGCCAATTGTGACACCAGGTAATACCACCACACCTTCCCCAAGCCAAACATTTGACTCAATGACAACCGGCTTGGTATGTAATGTCCGCTCCCTGCAGATTGAATCAGGATGAGAGTGCTCAACCCCGCTATAGCTGCCATGATTGAGGTCGGTGATAAAAACTCGACTGGCAATCAATACATCATTGCCGATCATAATACTTTCAGCCGCAGCAATATGGACAGAATCATTAATCTGGCAATTATTACCGATGATGATGTTCATTCCTTCTGAACCATGTGCTTCTAGCCTACAATATCTTCCTGTAGTAAATCCCAGACCAACGTCGATATGTTTCTTACCCCGGCATTCAAATGGGGTACGTATCACTTTTGCATTACGGAATCTTAACTTGGTGAGGATAACCTCCATTGCCAACCTGATACACCCCAAAAAACCGTAGTGAACTATATAAAATCCCATACCTTACTCCATCAACTCCTGATATACGCACAAGGTATCTTGATAGCATTTTTCCCAAGAGAATTTTTTTGCTTGCACCAAACCGTCTGCTATCAGTTTTTTTCTAAGCGCTTGCGACTCAAGTTGAGTAAAAGCAGCCCTGAATGCATCTACAGTAGCACCCTTAACTAACAGTGCTGCATCGCCTGCGACCTCGGGTATTGAAGAAGTATGTACAGCGACAACAGGACATCCCGAACGCATGGCCTCTGCTACCGGTATACCAAATCCTTCATAGCTTGATGGATAAAATAGGCAATAAGCCTTGTTGTAGAGCTCATTTAATCCACTATCAGAAATACGTCCCAGCCACTCATACCTGCCAGGAATGCACTCTTCCAACAATGCTCTTTCTTCAGGTGTCAGAGCCCCCCCTCCCACAATAGTGAGCTTCAAGTAGGGAAATAGGTTCAGAGTACGAACAGCAAGCGTAAAGTTCTTATACCAACCACGAGCTCCCACAAAAATAACGCTAGAGTCTTTCTGTACACCCTGGATCGGAAAGTAGGACTCAGAAACTCCGTTGTAAACAACTCGAATTTTATCTCTCTCAATAGGACAAAAACGCATCAGGTCATCGGCAGTGTTTTGAGAAACACAAATCACCAAGTCGCTGTTTCTGATCGCCCTAAATTTCTGCCAAGAGTGCATCCAACGGGCAGGGCCTTTCCGGTACAACTCATAAGTAAAGTCATGTACGGTGGTTACTGTCCTGACGTTGCGAGTAGGTAGCCTGTAATGGGTAGAGTGGAAGATAATATCATCACCAAACTGAGATGTGTCTACATCACGCCACCTTTCCAAGAAACGTTGGTCTCGTTTCACTAAACTACAATTCGCATCATGCAAAGAAACATTTTCCCCCATGACAGGAAAGAAACGTATATATGTCAGAGAAACCTTTTTATCTTGCTGTAGAAAAGAAAGGAACTGGTTAAAATATACCGTGCAACCACCGTTATTTTGTAAGCTTTCAATAATCCCATCTATAACCAACTTCATAATGTATTATTTTCCTTATGGAGTGTTTTTTCTTTTCTTGTTTTATCTAATAGATAGAAAACACTGACCGCGAGCATAAATAATGATGGGCTAAAATAGCCAACCCCTCTAACAAAAAACTCCAGTGAACTTGTTATTATTACAGTCGCAGCAAAAAGATCCTTCTTACTCTCTATTTTTTGGGTGCGAATCTTTCTGAATAATAAGAACAATGTAACAAGGTAGAAAACCAACAATATCAAGCCAAACAACCCGAACTCACCAATGACTTTAGGTGCAGTAGAACCACCATCAAACTGATTTATATCAAAACCTAACAACTGATATAGTTTCTCACTCACATCACCGGTTAAGGTTGTTATACCAAATTGCTGAAAACCACCACCTAACCAGGACCCGGTAAGTGTCTTTATGGCGTTATCCCATCCTTGATATAGAACAAGAACTGAAAGGTTATCACTGCTACCAGAAAGTGACAGGCGATCACTAAAATAACTAAGTTTATCTGCATCAATAAAAATGACCAGCACACTCACCACAAGTAATAGTGAGCACAGTGACAAAAATAAATTATTTCTCGTTGAGAGTAAATAAGCAATGAGAACGGCCAACATCATTGTCATATTTTGAATATATGCAGCCCATCCTGCAACAAAGAGCAGTATTAATATGCCTTTTACTCTCGTTGTCGTTAGGCAATAGTAAGAGATAAACGGCGCGACAACTAGTGCAAAGTGGGATGGTTCTAAATAGATGAAAGAAGGTTTTGCTAAGCCGGTGCCAAAAAAATCAATCTGACTCAAAGATATCAATCCATTAAAAAACAGAATTATTGATATCACCATACAAGATTTGTAAAAATATTCATTACTCACCATTTTTAGTGATGTAGAAATTGATAATGCACAGCACAGCATCAAACTGAATGTTATGTAACTCAACATAAAACGATTCAAATCAATATAATTGAAATGAAATCGAAGCATGTTTACCATATAAAAGTGCAGCATTATAAATAACAAAAAAACATCAATAAAATAATGTTTTTCACGCTACATTCTGAACGAGAATCACTCCTGCGCAGGAGTGAAAGTATGAACAGTGCAATTAAAAATATAACTGATGAACAGAGGATTCCAATAGAGAAAGATGAAGCAAGTTTAAAAACCATCAGCATTGATGGTAGTGCCATTATCATGAACCACCCAGATGGTAATAGCACTGGAAAACTAGAGACCTTCATATTACATTTTCAACCCGTCAAGAATACCTTTACAAATAGCGCTGCGCAGTTCAGGATTTTTTATTGTCAACATTCGAACAATCCTAGTCGCCAGCGTATATGAAAGGCTGATAACCTTTTTTATTCCTCTAATGTTTTTCTTGATGAAATAGATACGATTTCGAGTGAGATGATACATACCAAAATGTGAGATATCCCCTCCAGTAGAGCTGCCCACCTTGTGGTAGATCAAGGCATTCGGGATTAATTCAACTAGAAAACCTGATTGAACTATACGATATAGAAAATCAGTATCATCATAATAAGCAAAGTAGCGTTCATCCATAAGCCCGACACGTTCCCATACATCACAAGAGATCATGAGAAAGCAGGTAGGTGCATAAGTGAAACATTCACGTCTGATGGTTTTAGGCTGATACACTTCATCAATCATGAAATGTGGGGCAACCGCCCTGAGCTCATCGATTTCTCCACCTGCGTACCAGATATTACCAGCAGGATAATTCAGAATAAGCGGACTCAAGACCTTCACATTATCATCAATTGCTACCTTGACCAGTTCCGAAAATACAGTAGATTGTTCAAACAACAGATCGTTGTTAATAAATACTATATAGTCACAATCATCACGCCCTGCGGCAAGTGCCCCCTGATTGTTTCCGGCAGCTACACCGACATTGTTGCCCTGATTGTCGATAAAGGTAGTTTCAATACCATACTGAGCGGCCAGCTCTCGTGCCAGATGCAGTGATTCGGGTTTAGAGCTGTTATCTATCACATAGAGGATAAAGTTTTTATAATTCTGGCATGCAAGGCTTTTAAAAAAGTCGGGTAACACTTCAGGTGTATTATAAAGGACCGTAATAAGACCTATTTTTGACGAATACACTATACTCTCTCCCATACATGCTTATCAAAATTATACTTTTTGATTACTCTTGCAGGATTCCCAGCGACTACGCTGTAGTCATCTACATTTTTAGTGACGACAGATCTTGCTCCTACGATGCAATTACGACCTATTGTTACACCTGGATTTATATGTGAACCGAAGCCAATAAAACTTCCGTCACCTATCAACACCGGCATACATACATCTTCTATTCTGTCACCTATTTTATTGGCTGCGAACACGTCATTATATGGATGGACAACATCTACAATAGAACATCCGCCAGTAATAGATACATTATCACCTATTGATATATTGCATCGAGCAACGATATGAACATACTGTTCTATATTAACGTTATTTCCAATTTTTATTACTATATCATTCTGTGGGTCAACGACTTCTAATCTAACGCCATCTCTAATAAAAACATTATCACCTACAGAAATATGCTTATGATTGGATATTAGCATAGGTTTTATTATTCTACTTTTGTGGCCAAAGCTATGCATAAGAATCTTGTACTTTAGCTGACTATATATCAAGAACATGCCATTTATTATCTTGTCAAAGTACATATTTAACTCACCCATTTATTAGATTGGGAATCATATTTTTTAATTATTTTAGCCGGATTTCCTGCGATCATTACATAACCAGGAAATGATTTAGTCACAACCGCACCAGCCCCAACAATACACCAGTCTCCTAGAGTGACATTCGGCATAATTTTACAGCCAAAGCCAACGAATACATTTTCACCTAGAATTATTGGCCCTTTATCATAGGACTCTTGCTGCATTATTGGTCCTGACTGTGGATCTAATCCGTGTGAGAGTGTACTTAAATACACATAGTCACTTAAAACAGCACCCTCCCCGATTATAATTTGAGAGCCAGTATGTATATTTGCAAATCTACCAACATACACATTCTTATTTATTTTTATATTAGAGTTTGAATTACCTGTAACGATAAATGTAGCAGCATTATGGATGAAAACATTATGAGGTGATATATCAACTCTCTTATCTAGGAAAAATCTATATTTAATTTTATATATCAAGTTGATCAATCGTCCAACCATGAATCACACCTCGAGAATTTTTTTAATATTTTTTGCTTTTCTCAACACCAAATATCCACCTATTATTAGAGCTAGAACTGATACGAAATTTAGCATATAAATTAAAATATCTATGCTTTCTTTTTTCGCCTCGACTAAACCGATAATAAAAATGAACGTTGACAGTGGATATATTAAGAAAATAAATTTATATCTAATAAAATAACTATGTTCATCTAGTATATTTAATAATTTAAATGAATATATAAATAGTATTAGGGAAGCTGAAATAGCCAGCCCTATAGGTACCGCATACATTCCATAGGAACTAATTAGAAAAATAGTTAATACAACGCTAATGACACTTTCTATTAGTGGATAGTGCATTATTTTATTCTGCTTAGCTTGAGCTATATATAATAGACCCAGTGGAGCACCAACTAACCTAACAAGATTAACAGCCATCAAAGATATAAATATATTTTCTACATGGATAGATATAGAATCTCCTACCCATAAACTCAAAATGTATGGCCCGATATAAAATGCTATTATTATAGAGATTATAGATAACCACATAACAATAAAAGTTAGGTTGTATATTAATATGTTTAGATTTTTTGAAGAGTCACTTCTATTAGAGAGCTTCACCAGCGGCTGTATTATTGGTGACATCGCGGCATTAATACATCCTACAGCAGCGGTTACTAAGCTCATTCCCAATGAATAATATGCAAACTCATTAAAAGCATATTTCCCTACTAAGATCCCATTTAACCCGACCAACATAAAGGAAGCTAAATTAAAGACACTTATACCAATGAAATATGAAAAAAAATTTCCAAACCTGTACTCAAAATCATCTTTTGATGGTTGATTATCTAGAGTGTTCCTGAAAAAAGAATATGATATATATATCGTCAAGTAAGATAAAATATTAATGACTAGATATACATATGACATTACTTTAATGCCATATTGTGCCGATATTACAATGCAGGCACCTAATATAACTCTTGACAATAGATTTATCATTGCTGGGATATCATTTCTCTCTATCCCAGTAAAAACCCACTAAATACAGACGATATTAGACCAATGACAAATGATATAGCTACAACAAAAA
>NZ_AQGQ01000061.1 GCF_000388115.1 Aeromonas molluscorum 848 | reverse complement strand
CTTTTTGCGCCAGTGAGCAACGGCAAAAGGCATCAGATCTGCTCCTGTCCCCAGCTGGCAATCCAATCCTTAGCCTGTCTCCTCCGTGCCATCATTACCCTGAGTGTCATCACATGTTCTTTGTTCTGGCTATGTCTAGACGCTCTTGATGATGGACCACGCCAGCTTTTACTTGGATTTTTGACGGCAGGCCTGCAGTCTATTTCGAGGTTCAAAGCATAGGGATAAGACGTGATGGCAAGGATAGGCAGCCTGGATGCCCAGTTTATGCTGGGCAAGGGTCGGATTTTTACCGTAAAGGCACTAGATATTGCAGCGGGAGAGTGCTGGGCCTTTATTGGCGGCAATGGTAGCGGTAAGTCGACTCTTGCCAGGATCCTGGCCGATGAGTTGCTCCCCAGCGCGGGGGTATTTGAACATGATTTAGCCCCTTTGGCGCTCATCTCCCTTGAGCGGTTGCAGACCTGGCTGGCGGCCGACTGGCAACAGCGCAATAGCGATTGGCTGCTGGCCGAGGAAGAGGAGGGCTGGCTCACCCGACAGTTGATCCAGACCGAACACAGGGATGGGGAACGCTGTGAGGCACTGGCGGCGCAATTTGGTATCACCCATCTGCTTGATAGACCCTTCCATTATTTATCGACGGGTGAGACACGCAAGGCCATGCTTTGTCAGGCCTTGATGGCGCAGCCCCGCTTGCTGGTGCTCGATGAGCCCTTCGAGGGGCTGGATCAGGCCTCTCGCCAGCAATTGGCCGAAGCCTTGTTCATGCTCAAGCAGAGCGGTATCACCTTGATCCTTATCTTGAATCGCATCGAAGAGACGCCGAACTGGGTCGGCTTCATGGGATTGCTTGAGGAGGGAACCTTGATAGCTCAAGGGGCGCGCAAAGAGGTGCTGGCATCGGCTCAATTATTGGCGGCAGCGCGGCAACAGAGCCTGGCCAATTTGCCTTTGCCTGAAGCTGATCGTTCCCCCGAACCGATGGCTGCACAACAGCCTCTGGTGTTACTGCACCAGGGACGAGTCAGCTACGGTGGCAAGACGGTTTTCGAAGGACTGGATTGGCGAGTCGCCCCCGGGGAGCACTGGCACCTGTGCGGCGCCAACGGAGCGGGCAAATCCACCCTGCTCAGCCTGGTATGCGGCGATCATCCTCAGGGTTATGCAAATGACCTGACCCTGTTTGGCCGCCGGCGCGGCAGTGGTGAGACCATCTGGGAGATAAAACGTCATATAGGTCTGGTGAGCTCGAGCCTGCATCAGGACTACAGGGTCAACTGTTCGGCACTGACCCTGGTGTTGTCCGGCTTCTACGACAGCATAGGGCTCTATGCGCGGCCAACGGACAGACAGCGCAAGCTGGCGCTGGCTTGGTTGACCCTGCTTGGCATGGCGGATCAAGCAGATCGCTCCTTTCAGCAGCTCTCCTGGGGCCAGCAACGTCTGCTGTTGATCGTGCGCGCCCTGGTCAAGCATCCGGCCTTGCTGATCCTGGATGAACCCCTGCAGGGGCTGGATGCGGTCAATCGCCAGCTGGTACGTCACTGGATCAGCCTTCTGGTGAGTCAGGGGCGCAGCCAGCTGCTCTTTGTCTCCCATCATCCGGAGGATGCGCCGGACTGCATCAGTCACAGGCTCACATTGCGGGGCCTTAATGACCATCTTGTCGAAGTGTTATGAGAGGGGGATTGCCGTGCGCTGGTGCAAGCTTCTCAGCAGCTGTGTTCAGGCTGCACCCGAGTGACGAGGCAGGTATAATGGCGGCCTTCAAACAAGGTGACGGTATGACTGCAGATTATTTACAGCGATTCGGGGGTATTGCCCGCCTCTATGGCCAACAGGCGCTGGGCGCCTTCAGCCAGGCCAGGGTGTGCGTGGTGGGGATCGGCGGGGTTGGCTCCTGGGCGGCAGAGGCTCTGGCCCGGGCCGGCATCAACCAGATCACCCTGATTGACATGGATGACATCTGCATCACCAATACCAACCGCCAGATCCATGCCATGCAAGGCACGGTTGGCCGCCTCAAAACGGAAGTGATGGCCGAGCGAATTCGTGCCATCAACCCGGATTGCACCGTGACCGAAGTGGACGACTTCGTGACGGCTGACAACCTGGCCGAGCACATCAGGGCCGAGTTCGATTATGTGGTCGACGCCATCGATTCGGTCAAAGCCAAGGTGGCGCTCATCGCCTTCTGCAAGCGCAACAAGATCCCTGTGATAGTGGCAGGTGGCGCTGGCGGCCAGATGGATCCGACCCAGATCCGGGTCGCTGACCTTGCCAAGACGGTGCAGGACCCCTTGGCCGCCAAGGTGCGCTCCGATCTGCGCCGGTTGCACAACTTCAGCAAGAATCCGGCACGCAGGTTCGGGGTGGAGTGTGTCTTCTCCACCGAGCAGCTGAGTTACCCGGACGGCAATGGCGGTACCTGTCACGCCAAGGCGACCAGTGACGGCAACATGAAGATGGATTGCGCCTCCGGCTTTGGCGCCGTGACACCAGTTACCGCCACTTTCGGTCTGGTCGCCGCATCCCGGGTGCTGAAGAAGATTGCCGAACGAGGTGCCAGGGCCGACAGGGTCGTTGTTGACTCGCAGCAATAAAAGAGCGCCTTATGGCGCTCTTTTTTGCATCAATCATATTGGCGCAGTGACTCAGCTGGCGGCCAGGGCTCGTATCCCCTGCACTATGGCTCTGAGCCCGTTGCCCCGCGACGGGCTCAGGTGTTTCTCCAACCCCAGCTCGCTGAAATAAGCTTCGATATCAAAAGCCTGGATCGCCTCTGCGGGTTGGTGATTGAAGGCTGCCAGGACCAGCACAATGAGACCGCGCACGATGCGAGCATCGGAGTCGCAGGCGAAGTGCCAGCAACCATCCTCACTCCTCTCCCCTCTCAACCAGGCCTGGCTCTCGCACCCCTTGAGGCGATGATCTTCCTGTTGCCACTCGGGCGGCAATACCGGCAGCTGCTTGCCGAGCTGGATGATGAGGCGGTACTGGTTCTCCCAGCCATGGGCTGCTGCAAACTGCTGACGCAGGGTTTCGGCGTTTGGCTCAATGCCGATGGCGGTATAGCTTTCGAGAGTGTTCATGCCGGTCATCCGCCTTAAAAGAAGTCACTTAACTTGTGCAGCGCCGTCAGCAGGGCATCTACATCATCTTGATTGTTGTAGCAGGCTAAGGAGGCCCGCATGGTGCCACTGATACCGAGGCTCTCCATCAGTGGCATGGCGCAGTGATGGCCGACCCGCAGTGCGATGCCCTGCATATCGAGCAAGGTGGCGGCATCCTGGGGGTGAATATCCTCGAGCAGGAAGGAGACGGCGCCGGATCGTTGCATCGGTTCACCAATGAGACGCAGCCCCGGGATCTGCTTCAGGCCCGTGACCAGCCGCGCCATGAGCGCGGCTTCGGCGTTCGCTATGGCTCCCCTGTCCTGGGCGAGCAGGAAGTCGACGGCGGCCGCCAGGCCGATGGCACCGGCGATATGAGGGGTACCGGCCTCAAACTTGAAGGGCAGGGCGTTGAAGCTGGTGCCTGCGAAGCTGACCCTGTCGATCATCTCGCCTCCGGCCTGCCAGGGCGGCATCCGCGTCAGCAGCTCGGTTTTACCCCAGAGCACACCTATCCCGGTCGGGCCATAGAGCTTGTGGCCGGAAAAAACGTAGAAGTCGCAGTCGATGGCCTGCACGTCAACCGGCAGGTGAGCCACCGCCTGGGCGCCATCGATCAGGGTCAGGGCGCCGACCGTCTTGGCTGCGGCGACAAGCTCAGCCACCGGATTGACGGTACCCAGGGCATTGGATACATGGGCGACGCTCACCAGCCGGGTACGTGGATTGAGCAAGGCCCGATAGGCCGCCATATCCAGATCGCCACGCTCGTCCAGGGGGATAACCTTGATGATGGCGCCGGTACGCTGGGCGATCAGCTGCCAGGGCACGATATTGGCGTGGTGCTCTAGGGTGCTGAGGATGATTTCGTCCCCGGCCTTGAGCTCGCTCATCCCCCAGCTTTGGGCCACCAGGTTGATTGCTTCAGTGGCGCCGCGAGTCCAGATGATCTCGCGCTGATGAGGGGCATTGATAAAGCGGGCCAGGGTCTCGCGGGCGGCCTCGAAGGCGAGGGTAGCGCGACCGCTCAGGGCATGGGCGGCGCGATGCACGTTGGCGTTGTCGGCACGATAGAAGCCGTCCGTCGCGGCCAATACGGCATGAGGCTTGTGGGTGGTGGCGGCATTGTCGAGATAGACGAGAGGGTGGCCATTGACCTGTTGGGCCAGAGCCGGAAACTGGTCGCGCAGCCGGGCGTGTTCTTGCAGGTTCATGCTCCCCTCATCATCTCTTGGAAAAGTCGGTCATGATCCGGAAAAAGGCGCGCAAACACAAGGCGAAGTGTCGTGCCCATTTCGGCTGATACGGCTATCTCTGATACAATGCCGCCCCTCATCATAAGCCAAGAGATCCGGCCCATGAAGCTCAACCCCAATCAGAACGAAGCGGTCAAGTACGTCTCCGGCCCTTGCCTGGTGCTGGCGGGCGCCGGATCGGGCAAGACCCGCGTCATCACCAACAAGATTGCCCATCTGGTGCAGCAGTGCGGCTATGACGCACGCAACATAGCCGCGGTCACCTTCACCAACAAGGCGGCGCGGGAGATGAAGGCGCGGGTCGGTCAGACCCTGGGCCGCAAGGAGGCGCGGGGGCTGATGGTGTCCACCTTCCATACACTGGGTCTCGATATTATTCGCCGTGAACACAAGATTTTGAATCTCAAGGCGAATTTTTCCCTGTTCGACGACACCGACCAGTTGGCCCTGCTCAAGGAGCTGACTGAAGCCGAGCTAGATAACGATAAAGACAAGCTGTCGGCCCTTATCAGCCAGATCTCCAACTGGAAGAATGACCTCATCTTGCCCCCCCGCGCCATGCGTATCGCCCAGGGGCCGGAAGAGGTGCTGATGGCCCAGCTCTATGAGCGATATCACCGCCAGATGGTGGCCTACAATGCACTGGATTTTGATGATCTCATCGTGATGCCGACCCTGCTGCTCAAGAGCAATGACGAGGTGCGCACCCGCTGGCAGAACAAGATCCGTTACCTGCTGGTCGATGAGTACCAGGATACCAACACCAGCCAGTACGAGCTGGTGAAGCAGATCGTCGGCGAACGGGCCCGCTTCACCGTGGTGGGGGACGATGACCAGTCCATCTACTCCTGGCGTGGCGCTAAGCCCCAGAACCTGGTGCTGCTCAACGAAGACTTTCCCAGCCTCAAGCTCATCAAGCTGGAGCAGAACTACCGCTCCAAGAGGCGCATCCTGAAATGCGCCAACATATTGATTGCCAACAACCCCCATGTGTTCGACAAGGCACTCTTCTCCGAGCTCGACAACGGGGTGCCGATCAAGGTGTTGTTTGCCAAGAACGAGGAGCATGAGGCGGAGCGGATCGCCGCGGAGCTGATGGGCCACAAATTCATGAATCGCACCAGCTTCAAGGATTACGCCATCCTCTACCGGGGCAACCATCAGTCGCGCATCTTCGAGAAGGCGCTGATGACCAACCGCATCCCCTATCGCATCTCGGGGGGAACCTCTTTTTTCTCGCGCACCGAGATAAAAGACATCATGGCCTACCTCAAGCTGTTGGTGAATCCGGACGAGGACACGGCGTTTTTGCGCGTGGTCAACTTGCCGCGCCGGGAAATCGGCCCGACTACCCTCGAAAAGCTTGGCCAATATGCCAACCAGCGCGGCAAGAGCCTGTTTGCCGCCAGCTTCGAACTGGGGTTGGAGCAGCATCTGTCTGGCCGGGGACTTGCCTCCTTGCAGACCTTCACCAACTGGCTGGTGCGGCTTGGCGATCAGGCGCTGCGGGGCAACCCGGTGGAGGCGGTACGGGACATGATCAAGGAGATCCACTATGAAGAGTGGCTCTACGAGACGTCACCCAGCCCCAAGGCTGCCGAGATGCGGATGCAGAACGTCTCCACCCTCTATCGCTGGATCACCGAGATGCTGGAGGGGGATGAGCTGGAAGAGGCCATGACGCTCGCCCAAGTAGTGACTCGTCTTACCCTGCGCGACATGATGGAGCGCAACGAGGGGGAAGATGAGGCCGATCAGGTTCAGTTGATGACGCTGCACGCCTCCAAGGGGCTGGAGTTTCCCTATGTCTTCATGGTGGGCATGGAGGAGGGCCTGCTGCCGCACCAGACCAGCATTGATGAAGACAACGTGGAGGAGGAGCGCCGCCTCGCCTACGTGGGCATCACCCGGGCCCAGACCGAACTCACCTTCACCCTCTGCAAGGAGCGGCGCCAATATGGTGAGTCGGTACGCCCTGAGCCGAGCCGCTTCCTGCTGGAGCTGCCCCAGGACGATCTGGAGTGGGAAAATCAGAAAAAGGTGACCGCCGAGGAGCGCCAGCAGAAGGGGCAGATCGGGGTGGCCAATCTGCGCGCCATGTTCAAGAAGGATTAACCGGTTGTTCTGGCTCGGGGTCAGTCAGCGGATACTGGCTTCTGCGTGTGAGCCGCGTTAATCGGGATCCAGGCTGGTGTCTGCCCCCAGCAGCGGAGTGATGTCGTTGCCCGGCAGGGGGGGCGATATGTAGCGACCCTGACCGAAGGGGCAAGCCAGTTCGATCAGTTGGCGCAACTGGGCCTGACTCTCTATGCCTTCCACCACCAGGCTGAGATCGAGGTCGCGACAAATGTCGCGCATGGCACGGATCAGAGCCAAGTCCTTGGGGGATTGCAGCATGCGGTGGGTGAGGCCATCGTCGACCTTGACGTAGTCCACCGGATAGTGGAACAGCGCGCTGAGAGAGGAAAAACCGGAACCGAAGTCGTCCAGACTGATCTGTATGCCCTTTGCCCTGAGTTCATGCAGGCTAGTGATGATATCCGCATGCTGGCGCGACAACTCCCGCTCGTTGAATTCGAAGATGAAGTAGCTGGTGCTGGCTCCCTCTTCTTCCAGGATGTCGAGTAGCGCCTGCACGGCGGCAGGACTTGCCAGATGCTGGCCGCATAGGTTGACGGCCAGTTTGAACTTGCGCAGACCAGCCTGGGGTTGCCAGTGGTGAAGTTGCTGGCAGCTCTGGCGTAGAATCTTGTGATCCAGAGCCTCAATAAGGCCGCACTGTTCCGCCAGCGGGATGAAGTCAAAGGCATCCTTGAGCTCACCTTCCTGGGTAATCCAGCGCGCCATCACCTCCAAGCCCACCAGGCAGTTGTCTTCAAGCCGGATCACCGGCTGGAAATAGGGGATGATGCGTCCCTCGGCCAGCGCATTACTCAGCTGCATTTCCGGTGAAGACCAGGCCTGAGCCATGCACTCGGCCGAGTAGTGGACAACCCGGGCGCGGCCATTGCGTTTGGCCTGGTACATGGCGAGATCCGCCTGATGAAGCAGCTCGCTCACATCCAGACTCTGTTCGGACACGCTGGCCACCCCCATGCTCACCGTCACCGCGACCTCTTTGCCAGCCAGCCTGAAAGGGTAGTCGAGCCGACTGATGATGCGGTTCAGTACCGGGCTTGCGCCCTCTTCACCCATGCTGTTATCCAGATAGATGACAAATTCGTCGCCGCCGAGCCGCGCCAGCAGATCATTCTGGCGCAGGCAGCTTTGCAGGCGGCGGCCCAGCTCTTTGAGCAGCAGATCCCCGTTGTTGTGGCCGAGTTCGTCATTGATCTGCTTGAAGTGATCGATATCGAGAAAGATCACCGTGAAGCCGACGCCGCCATGGCGGTGATAGTGGCTCATGGCGTGATGCAGGTGGTTCATCAACAGACTGCGATTAGGCAGGCCGGTGAGGGGGTCATGCAGGGCGTCGAACTGCAGCTTTCGCTCCAGCTCCTGATGCTGGCGTAGCTGTTTTTGCAGGCGCAGGTTGGCCTGACGCAGCAGCTGCAGCCGGTGATTGAGTCGGTCCGGGGAGTTGAATTCGTTCAGCTGCTGCCGGATCTGGCCCAGTTCCAGCAAGAGGGTGAGCTGGTTGCGCAAGAAATCGAGGAAGAGGCGATCATCCGTGCCCAGCGGCGCTGTGGTCGCCAGCAGCAGATGTGCGAAATAGTGCTGCTGCAGGCGCAGGGGCGTGCTGTACCAGTACTGGTTGCCCAGCTCCCGTTCGGTCGGATTGGTTTCGTGGCAGAGTTGGCGGATGACATCATCATCCCCCGGATCCTGACTTGGATAGAGATGGCTTATCTCGCTGCGCCCGAGGCGCACCAGCCGCAGTTGATGTGTCCCCAGAATATGCTGCAGCACGGCATCCAGCTGGGTCAACAACGCCGGGGTTGGCAGGCTGTTGGCCAGACGCAGGATGCGGTTGATCTGCTCTATCTTGTGCTGCCAGGCAGGATCCCTGCCGATCAGCGGTGAGGCGGGTTCGGCCAGCCTGGCGTGCGCATTGGCTTCAGCCAGTCGCTTGGCCAGGCATTCGAGCAGCAATCTGAGACTGGCTTGGTCCTGAACGTCGCCCTGAACCAGCAGCCAGCGTGCCCGGCCCTCGCGGATTGGCAGCACACACCAGCCCTGCTCACCATCCAGGGCCATCAGGCGCTCGCTCAAGCCCGGTTCTTCCCGACCGAGTTGACCTTTGAAGATAGGATCCAGATTGCGTTCGAACAGCCAGACAGGACCCTGGGCGCTGAGACCGAGCAGGCCTATCTGGTGCAGGGGGCAGAGTTGTTCAAGGTCATCAAACAGCTGCTGGTAATCCGCCTCACTGGCCTGTTCGGGGGACGGGAAGGCGAGGATGGTGCTGACCAGTGCCAGCAAGGTATGTGCATCCTGATCGAGAGGGTTAGCAAACATCATGGACTCCCGGGTGACGCTACTCTACAAGGGTAGTCGCAAGCCATGATAATAAAAGGGCCGCAATTGCGGCCCTTTCAATGACTTAGATTTTATCTGTCATGAAGTGAATGGCATTCTCAATCTCTTCATCACTACAGCTGGCACAGGTACCGCGCGGTGGCATGACGCCGTGAGTGCCAGTGAAGCCTTCGAGGGCATGCTTGCGCAAGGTATCGAAACCTTGCGCAACGCGGGGCTCCCAGGCTGCCTTGTCACCACGCTTGGGCGCACCGGCGGCGCCGGTATCGTGACAGGCGAAGCAGGCGCCTTTGTAGACAGTCTCGCCATCACGGGGACCAGCAGAGGCAGTGCTAGTGGTGGCCGCCGGGGCTATTCCTTCCAGATCCTTGGCGGTATAGACGTCACCTACGGGCTTGATCCGCTCGGCGATGGCGTCCGGCGACATGTCGTCGGCGGCAAACACGGCACCGGACAGGCTGGCAACCGTAATGCCGGCGACCAGTAAACAGCTCAGTTTTCTCAACACGCTCATGTACTCCCAGCAGGCTCTTATTATCCCTAGAAACGGCGGGATTATAACCGAATAGTTACAAGCATTTAAACGCTTGTGTGTGAAGTGTTAAGCAGTCTGTGCGCCAGATCTGCCTCCCTGCTCCCTGTGCTGGTTATAGCAGAAACCCGGCCTGGGCCGGGTTTCTGGATAAAAGGTCGCTTCGAGAGCATCAATCCCAGTTGAGGATCACCTTGCCAGATTTGCCTGATCCCATGGCTTCGAAGCCTTGCTGGAAGTCATCGATATGGAAGTGGTGGGTGATGATAGGGCTGAGATCCAGACCTGACTGGATGAGACTCGCCATCTTGTACCAGGTCTCAAACATTTCCCTGCCGTAGATCCCCTTGATAAACAAGCCCTTGAAGATGACCTGATTCCAGTCGATCGCCATGGTGGAGGGGGGAATGCCGAGCATGGCGATCTTGCCGCCATGATTCATCTTGGCCAGCATGTCCTGGAAGGCGGAGGGCACACCGGACATCTCCAGTCCGACGTCAAAGCCCTCGGTCATGCCGAGATCCGCCATCACATCGGAGAGTTTCTCCTTGGCCACGTTGACGGCGCGGGTTGCCCCCATCTTGCGGGCCAGTTCCAGCCGGTACTCATTGACGTCGGTGATCACCACATGACGGGCTCCGACATGGCGGCAGACGGCGGCAGCCATGATGCCGATGGGGCCGGCCCCGGTGATGAGCACATCTTCACCCACCAGGTCGAAGGAGAGCGCAGTGTGCACGGCATTGCCGAAGGGATCGAAGATGGCGGCCAGCTCATCGGGGATATTGTCCGGCAGCTTGAAGGCGTTGAAGGCGGGAATGACCAGGTACTCGGCGAAGCTGCCCGGGCGGTTGACGCCGACTCCGACGGTATTGCGGCACAGGTGGGTGCGACCGGCGCGGCAGTTGCGGCAGTGGCCGCAGGTGATGTGGCCCTCGCCGGAGACGCGATCGCCGATGGCGAAACCACGCACTTCCTGGCCGATGGCGACCACCTCGCCCACGTATTCATGACCGACCACCATGGGCACGGGAATGGTCTTCTGGGCCCACTCGTCCCAGTTGTAGATATGCATGTCAGTGCCGCAGATGGCGGTCTTGCGGATCTTGATCAGCAGATCGTTATGGCCGAGCTCGGGGGCGGGCACATCCGTCATCCAGATGCCGGGTTCGGATTTGAGTTTGGAGAGTGCTTTCATGACGGTTCCTCACGGGCCGGGCCCGGTGCAGAGGTGGAGCTATGGGTCTTTTAAAAAGGGGCCTGCTGGCCCCTCATATTATTGGATGATGTTCAGGTCGCGGCCGATACGAATGAAAGCATCGATGGCCTTGTCCAGCTGCTCACGGGTGTGGGCGGCAGACATCTGGGTGCGGATGCGCGCCTGGCCCTTGGGCACCACGGGGAAGGAGAAGCCCACCACATAGATGCCTTCGGCCAGCATGCGGCTCGCCATCTCGGAGGCCAGCTTGGCGTCACCCAGCATCACCGGGATGATGGCGTGATCGGCGCCAGCCAGGGTGAAACCGGCGGCACTCATGCGAGCGCGGAAGTAATCGCTGTTCTCTTTGAGCTGGGCGCGCAGGGCATGGCCGCTTTCCAGCAGCTCGAGCACCTTGAGGGTGGCCGAGACGATGGAGGGCGCTAGGGAGTTGGAGAACAGATAGGGGCGCGAGCGCTGACGCAACCAGTCGATCACCTCTTTCTTGCCTGAGGTGTAGCCACCGGAGGCGCCGCCGAGGGCCTTGCCCAGGGTGCCGGTGATGATGTCGACTCTGTCCAGTACGTCGCAGTATTCGTGGGTGCCACGACCGTTTTCGCCGATGAAACCGACGGCGTGGGAGTCATCCACCATGACCATGGCATCATATTTGTCCGCCAGATCGCACACGGACTTGAGGTCGGCGATGACGCCATCCATGGAGAAGACACCGTCGGTGGCGATCAGCTTGAAGCGGGCGCCATCGGCTTGCGCCTGCTTGAGCTGGGCTTCCAGATCGGCCATGTCGTTGTTGGCGTAGCGATAGCGCCTGGCTTTGCACAGCCGCACGCCGTCGATGATGGAGGCGTGGTTGAGGGCGTCGGAGATGATGGTATCTTCGGCACCGAACAGGGTCTCGAACAGACCGCCATTGGCATCGAAACAGGAGGAGTAGAGGATGGTGTCCTCGGTGCCGAGGAAGGCTGACAGCTGCTGCTCCAGCACCTTGTGGCTGTCCTGGGTGCCGCAAATGAAGCGCACCGACGCCATGCCAAAGCCGTGGCTGTCGAGGCCGGCCTTGGCGGCGGCAATCAGCTCGGGGTGATTGGCCAGACCGAGGTAGTTGTTGGCGCAGAAGTTCAACACCTGCTGCTGCCCAACGGCGATGCTCGCCTGCTGTGCCGAGCTGATGATGCGTTCCTGCTTGTAGAGGCCCTCAGCTTGCACTTGCTCAAGCTGCTCGGTCAGGTGACGATAGAATCCGTTAGACATCCTCGATCCTCATTGGCTATTACAGCCTTGTATCAATATTGGGCAACATTTTACTGCAACTTCGCCGCATCAATTCAAATTTTTATGCTGATATTCAACATCTGTGAAACAGATCACCCGTCGAGTTGTGTCAGGGAGGCTCCGCGTCAGCATTGAGACTGACAAGAGGGGCCAATTGAGTTGTGACAGGCGAAGATTTATCAGCGGCCCAAACGGGTGATAGATAAATAGGGTGCTGACCCCCGGTTCCTGCAAAAGCTGCTTGCTCAGGCATATTCCGAAATCAGATGGCGACAATGCAATTCAAGGAAAGTCTGCTGACGGAGCCCGCTGCTTGCCAGGCAACAGCTCCCTTTTGCTGCTCAGACTCGGCCATCTATCTGCGCCAGCTGACGGTAGTGCTGTTCGAGCTGCTGGATCTGTTCGCTGATCTGGGGCTCAACATAGGGGCGCAGCAGGAAGAGCACGCGCAGTACCCCCTGATAGAGCAGCGGTTTGGTGATACGGGTATTGGGGGCCTGGGCAATCTGGAACGGGATCCAGCAGGTCACCACCATCTTGATGGTCTGGCCCAGATCCGGCAGATCCTGGTCGCTGACCGCTATGATGCCGCCCTCGCGCAGGCTCTTGAGCAGGGCCTCCACGGCGGAGCGCAACTGCTCCTGGGCCTTGAGGTACTTCTGTTGCAGCAGTTCGTCGCGGCTGAGGATGTCCGGCAGGTTGGCGTAGAAGAAACGGAACTGCCACATCAGATAGAAGATGGCATCCAGATAGCCCATCAGCTCATCGAGCTTGATCTCCTTGCTGCGCGCCGGGGTAAAGCTCTCGCTCAGGTGGCGGGCATACTGGTCGAAGATGGAGTGGATGATGTCTTCTTTATTGCGAAAGTGGTAATAGAGGTTGCCCGGGCTGATGCCGAGGTGGGCGGCGATATGGTTGGTGGTGATGTTGCGCTCGCCCTGATCGTTGAACAGTTCGGTGGCGCTGTGAATGATCCTGTCTCTGGTTTTCATCGCTGGTCCCTCTGCCGGGCCCGCTTTGCGTCGAGGTCGTATCCCCTGGCGGCCCGTGATAAACTTTTCGGCAATTTCAAATTGGCTCACTATACACAGCTTTAATCGGCCGTCACACGTGGGCATCAACGCAGGCGAGGCAAACTCCATGATCGTAGTAACTGGCGGTGCAGGCTTTATCGGTAGCAATCTGGTCAAGCAACTCAATGCCATGGGGCGGACCGATGTGGTAGTCATCGACGATCTGACCGATGGCACCAAGTTCGTCAACCTGGTCGACCTGACCATTGCCGATTACATGGACAAGGACGAGTTCCAGGCGCGTATTGTCTCCGGTGACGAGTTTGAGGAGTGGGATGGCGGTATCGAGGTGATCTTCCATGAAGGCGCCTGCTCCGCGACCACCGAGTGGAACGGCAAGTTCATCATGGAGGTCAACTACGAGTACTCCAAGGACCTGTTCCACTACTGCATCGAGCGTGAGACTCCCTTCATCTATGCTTCGTCCGCAGCGACCTACGGTGGCCGCAACGACAACTTCATCGAAGATCCCAGATTCGAGCAGCCTCTCAACGTCTACGGCTACTCCAAGCAGCTGTTCGACCAGTACGTGCGCCGCTGGCTGCCGGAGATCAACTCCCAGGTCGTCGGCCTGAAGTACTTCAACGTCTATGGCCCCCGCGAGCAGCACAAGGATGCCATGGCCTCGGTTGCCTTCCACCTCAACACCCAGGTGAAGAAGGGGGAGAATCCCAAGCTGTTCGAAGGTTGCGACGGTTTCCCCGATGGCGGCCAGATGCGTGACTTCATCTATGTGGATGATGTCTGCAAGGTGAACCTCTGGTTCTGGCAGAACCCGCAGCAGTCCGGCATCTTCAACTGTGGTACCGGCCGGGCAGAGCCGTTCCAGAGTGTGGCCGAGGCGGTGATCAAGCACCATGAGCAGGGCAGCATAGAGTACATCCCCTTCCCGGATCACCTCCGGGGCCGCTACCAGAGCTTCACCCAGGCTGATCTGACCCGGTTGCGCGCCGCCGGCTACGACGGCGAGTTCAAGACGGTGGCCGAAGGGGTGGCCGATTACATGGCTTGGCTGAACCGCTAAGCGGACCTGAGCTCAGGTTGCGCGCCGCTGATGAGTTCAAGCCGGTGGCTGACTAGATGAGCTGGTCAAGCCGCTAAGCCGTTGAGCTAGGTGGGCCGAGCCAATGCCATCACAGGGCGCCTTATTTGGCGCCCTGTCTGTTTGGGTCGAGCCTGAGTGACGATATGAGGAGTGACATGACACAGTTACTGCATATTTGCCTCTCCAAAGGGTGGGGAGGTCTGGAGATGTATCCGCTACGGGTCGGCAGCGGCATGATGGAGCGTGGCTGGCTGCTCTATGGCGTGGCGCTGCGTGGCAGCAAGGTGGCCGAGGGTATGAAGGCTCGTGGCTTCGAGGTGTTCGAGGTCGATTCCCGTGGTCAGGCCTTGTTCCAGTTGCTCAGCCTGCGGCGCTGGATCAAGGCGCGAGATATCCGGCTGGTGCATTGCCACAAGTCCGGAGATTTGTTGCTGGGGACCCTGCTCAAGAGCCTGTTGCCGCTGCGGCTGCTGTTCACCGAGCACATGGGGGCTACACGTCCTAAGCGGGATCTGCTTCATCGCTGGATTTACGGCAAGGTGGATCTGGTGCTCTCCATCAGTGACGAGACTCGTCGTCGCAACCTCAAGGCGCTGCCGCTCCCCGCTTCGCGCATAGAGCGGCTCTGGCTTGGTACCGATCTGGCGGCGTGCGACGAGCCCGCCGCCGGGATCCGCGCCGAGCTGGGGGTGGCGCAAGATGCATTGCTACTCGGGGTACTGGGCCGGATCGGCCGGGGCAAGGGCCAGCGCGATCTGCTGGAGGCCTTCTTGTTGCTCGCAACCCGCCATCCGCAACTGTGGCTGCTGATCGTGGGTGGCACCTCGGCGAGCGAAGGGTCGGATGAGACAGTGGTCGCGGCGCTGCGTCAGCGGGCCGCCGAGGCTGGCATGAGCGAGCGGGTGCTGTTTACCGGGTTTCGCCGCGATACCCCGCGCATGCTGCGGGCCATGGATCTGGTGGCTATCCCCTCCCATAACGAGGCGTTTGGTCTGACGGTGATAGAGGCGATGGCGGCGGGCAAGGCGATTGTCGGTGCCAGCACGGGGGCCGTGCCCGAGGTGCTGGGAGAGGCGGGTCTGCTGGCGTCGCCAACGGATCCGGCTGCGCTGGCCGCTCAGATAGAGCGACTGCTGGGGGATGACGAACTGCGCCAGCAACTGGGATTGGCGGCCCGGGAGCGGGCCGAGCGGGAGTTCAGCATGAGCCATCATCTGGATGAGCTGACTCGCCGCTACCTGGCATAAGAATGGACCTGTCATGATTAGTGGCGGCGGCCGTCGCCGCCCATGAAAAAGGCTTCCCTCGGGAAGCCTTTTTGCTATGGGTCAATTACTGGCTGTTTTGCCCATCCGGCTCTGGATCCAGAAAGCCTTTTACCCGGCTGTTGAGCTGCCAGCGCAGCAGCTCAGGCAGAGCCTGTTGACGCTGCTGCTGGGCTTTGTCGACCGGCTCCCCCTGTTCGGAGACCGTCAGATGCTGCTCATCCTGCCAGGGGTAGAACGTGGGTTTGCCGCTCATGGGATAGGCTCCCTTGTCATCGAGCCAGAGCGTGACGTTGTAGCCAAAGGCCCGGCTGGGATCGTCGACCGGCGCCAGCATGTTGCGCCCGGCCAGGGTCTGGTAGGGGGTATCCGACAGACTAAAGTTGTAAAGCGTCGGGAAGATGTCCTTGTGGGAGCCGACGCGCAACGGATCGAAGCGCCACGGACTGTGGGCCAGTATCGGCTTGGGCACATAGAGGTAGAAGGGCACGGCCCGGTCCAGTACCTGTTCGCGAGGATAGAAGGCTCTGAGGCGCCGCATCTGATGATCGCCACTGGCGGCGATCAGCGTCTTCTCCCCCAGGGGCGATCCCTTGACGGCAGTGACGAAGCGGCCCAGGGCATCGGCGGCGAACTGATAGGTCTTGAGGATATTGGTCTGTTCTATGGTGCCATCCTCGGCATGGGCCATGACCGCCGCCGTGGTGGCGATGGGTTGTGGCTGATAGCGGGCCGGCGTCTCATAAGGCGGGTGATTGGTGATAGTGAGAATGCTGATGAAGAGCGGCTGGTTCGCCTCCTCCAACAGGGTTTGCGCCAGACGGTAGGCGTAGTCATCGGGCACCCCCCAGGCGGTGATCTCCTTGGCTGCCTGAGGATAACGCTTCATCAGGGCGTTCTGGTCATAGACCTCATCGACCCCCTGTACCGGCAGATAGTTAACCAGATTGCGCCACATCATGTTGCCGGGGGAGATGAAGATCAGCTTGTAGCCTGCTTGCTTGTAAAGGGCGAAGGGGGTGCCGCTCAGGGTCTGGTGCTGAGCAGAGCTATGGCTGATGTTTTGCGCCGGGCTGTGAAAGAAGAGGGCTGCCAGAGAGGGGGCAGTTCCATTGTCTTCCGACAGGAAGCGCTTGAATACGAAGTCTTCTTTGAAGTGCGGGCGAAGGCTGCCGAGCAGGTCATTCTTGCCCGGCTCATCGAAGGCAAGCATGTTGCTGCCAAAGCTCTCCATCAATGCCATCACCACATTGGGTTTGTGCTCGGCGAGCCAGGGGTTGTGCGGTGTGCGCGCCATCAGGGAATCCAGGCCAACCTCTGCGAGCAGCGTCTCTCCCTCGGCATGGCTGACCGGGTTGAAGGCGATATCCTCTTCCCTGTCCTTGATGGCCCAGTCAATGGCCATGAAACCGTTCGGAGTCAGCTTGTTGAGTGAGAGCAGATCCGAGACCTGGGCATTGCCACGACGCAGAGGGAAGGTACCTATGCTGCCACGGCTGATGACAAACAGCAGGGTCAGGGCTACCAGCAGATAGACGATGAAAGCGGCCAGCGGCCAGGGCTTGCGATCCCGATGAGCCAGGGTGCGCCCGGCCCAGCGGGCTGAGAGCCAGCCCAGCAGCAGAGCGACAAGGGTACTTTGAATGATGGGGTAGTCCTGCCACATATTGCCGAGCACGGCCTGGGTGTCATCCTCCATCAGGCCGAAGGCGAACACGTCTATGTGGGTATGGTAGGTCTGGTAATAGTAATAGTTGCCGATGGCGACGGCACCGATCAGGAAGGCAATCACGCCCAGCAGGCGCGGGGCCCAGGTCTGCACTCCTTGCCAACTACGCTCGCCAGCCGCCAATAGCAGCCCTGCCAGGGCGAAAGGGGAGAGCGCCATGCCGGCGATGCGCAGGTCATAGCGCAGCCCGGTCAACCACATGCGCTGCACATCGTCGGCCCGGCTCTGCAATTGCCCGGATTCGACGAAGTGGCTCAACATCAGATAACGGGCTGTCATCAGGATCAGCACCAGCCAGATCAGCTGGTAGCCCAGGGTAAGCAGCAGGGTGCGCAGTCGAGTTTGATACATAAGAATGTCCATTCACTACTAATAAAACCGGCCCCAGGGGGCCGATAGAATGCCTTGATGCCGACCCCCGAGCGCAGCTGCCCGGTTGGAATAACAGCCCCTTCTCATCGAAGCGGGCGGCATCAGCCTCCTATGATAAGGAACTCGCGGCGCGCCGTGAATGGTTTCTTGCATCAGCGTAGCGGCTGGCCGGATTCAACCCTGGAAAGGTTGAGCCTGGCCGCCCTGTCGGGTGTACCAGTGTTGCGCCAGCCTGAGTACCTGCATGCTTGTCGGTTCATTCCCCCGTGCATTCTAAAACGACTGGATTGAAGAAAATAAAAAGCCCTTGAAGATCAAGGGCTAGATTTGCGGACTAACGGCAGTTAACACACGGTGAAACATCACTCGATGTTTTGGATCTGCTCGCGCATCTGCTCGATGAGGACTTTCAGCTCGACGGCGGACTGGGTCACCTCGGCGTTGATGGACTTGGAGCCGAGCGTGTTCGACTCGCGGTTGAACTCCTGCATCATGAAGTCGAGACGACGGCCACAGGCGCCCCCTTTCTTCATGATCTTGATGGTTTCGCTGATATGCATCTCCAGGCGATCCAGCTCTTCGGCCACGTCGATTTTCTGGGCGAGCAGCACAATTTCCTGCTCGATGCGGGCCGGATCCAGCTCCACCTTGGCTTCGGTCAGGCGATCGGTGAGCTTCTGGCGCTGCCACTCGATGATCTGCGGCAGATGCACCCGAACCTTCTTCACTTCCACCTGGATGCCATCCAGGCGCTGCTGGATCAGCGCCTTGAGGTTGCTTCCTTCGCTGGCGCGGGAGGCAAGAAAATCTTCCATGGTCTGATCGAAACCACCGAGCAGCTCGGTGGCGACCGCGTCCATATCCTGCTCGGCGGCGGCCATGACACCGGGCCAGCGCAGTACGTCGACCGGGTTGAGCTGGCCTTGACCGGCCTCTTTCATTACCCAGTTGGCACTTTCGATGATGAGCTTGGCCAGATCTTCATTGATATGCAGCTGGCTGGCGGCAGCCTGAGCGGCCTCGAAACGCAGGTTGCACTCCACCTTGCCGCGCTGCAGCTTGGCACGGAAACGCTCACGCAGGACCGGCTCCAGGCTGCGCAGCTGCTCCGGCAGACGGATGTAGGTTTCCAGATAGCGCTGGTTGACCGAACGAATTTCCCAAACGGCTGTGCCCCAGTCGCCCTTGAATTCCTTGCGGGCGTAGGCGGTCATGCTGTGAATCATTGATTGTTCCGGGCTTGATGAAGTGTGCGGCCAGTATACTCAGCCAGGCTTGTTCCGTCAGCCACAGCGATGGCTCTTAGAACCTGTTCCGGCGGTGGCGGGGCCCAGGTCCGCCACGGCCCCGGCTCTTGTAGGTGATGGACGCCGGTTTCGATGCGGCTCCTCACCGTTGAGATGATGGTTCGCGACCAAGCATGACGGTTTCTTAGCGGCTGATATTTGGGGCGCAATCGCTTATACTCCTTCGCCAATTTGAGCCAGCCCAGAGGTCAGTTCCATGTCACGTCCCAGCGATCGCAGTGCCGCACAAGTGCGTCCGGTTACCATCACCCGCAACTTCACCAAACACGCAGAAGGCTCGGTGCTGGTGGAGTTCGGCAGCACTCGCGTGCTCTGCACCGCCAGCGTCGATACCAGCGTGCCTCGCTTCCTGAAAGGCAAGGGCCAGGGCTGGGTTACCGCTGAATACGGCATGCTGCCGCGTTCTACCCATTCGCGCATGAACCGTGAAGCCGCCGCCGGCAAGCAGAGTGGCCGCACCCTGGAAATCTCCCGCCTGATCGCCCGCTCCCTGCGCGCTGCCGTGGACCTGACTGCACTGGGTGAGCACTCCATCACCGTCGATTGCGACGTGCTGCAGGCTGACGGTGGCACCCGTACCGCCGCCATCACCGGTGCCTGCGTGGCGCTGGTGGACGCGCTGAACTGGATGGTGGCCCAGGGCATGATCAAGAAGAGCCCGCTCAAGCACATGATCGCGGCTGTTTCCGTCGGCATCTTCAAAGGGGAAGCCATCTGCGATCTGGAGTATCTCGAAGACTCCGCCGCCGAGACCGACATGAACGTGGTGATGACCGAGGATGGTCGCATCATAGAGGTGCAGGGCACCGCCGAGGGTGAACCCTTCACCCACGAGGAGCTGCTGACCATGCTGGCCCTCGCCAAGGGCGGCATCGACGACATCATCGCGCTGCAGAAGCAGTCGCTATCCTGATTTTGAAAACGCGGCATTGGCCGCGTTTTTTATGTGCCCGATTTTTATCCCCACAATGTGCAAAGACGACACCCGCAAGGAGCCAGAATGAAAGCCTACCAGCGTCAATTTATCGAGTTCGCCCTGGAGAAACAGGTCCTCAAATTCGGTGAGTTCACCCTGAAATCCGGTCGCAAGAGCCCCTATTTCTTCAACGCCGGTCTGTTCAACAGCGGCCGCGATCTGGCCCGCCTCGGCCGCTTCTATGCGGCGCCCTGATGGATGCCGGCATCGGGTTCGATGTATTGTTTGGTCCGGCCTACAAGGGGATCCCGATTGCTTCCGCCACCGCGGTGCAGCTGGTCGAGCAGCATGATGTGGATGTGCCCTGGTGCTTCAACCGCAAGGAGGCCAAGGATCACGGCGAGGGCGGCAATCTGGTGGGCAGCCCGCTCAAGGGCCGCATCATGCTGGTGGATGACGTCATCACCGCCGGTACCGCCATCCGCGAATCCATGGATCTCATCCAGGCGAACGGTGCATCCCTGGCTGGTGTGCTGATCGCCCTGGACCGTCAGGAGAAGGGCAAGGGGGAGCTCTCCGCCATCCAGGAAGTGGAGCGTGACTACGGCGCCCACATCATCGCCATCATCCAGATGAGCGATCTCATCGCCTATCTGGAAGAGAAGCAGGCCGAGCAGCCGGAACTGGCCGAACAGTTGATTGCGATGCGCGCCTACCGCGCTCAGTACGGCATCTGAGTCGACAGCGGCGCAGTATTGCCCAACAAAAAAGCCGCTCAATGAGCGGCTTTTTTGTTGCCAGCCAATCAGGCTTGCGGCTTGTGCATGTGCAATGCCATCTGCGGGAAGGGGATCTCGATGCCCTCGGCGTCGAAGGCGAGCTTCACCCGCTCGTGGAAGTCAAACCAGACACCCCAGTAGTCGCCGGTCTTGACCCAGGGGCGCACTACTATGCTGACCGAGGAGTCGAGCAGAGCGGCAACGGCAATAGTGACCGCTGGCTCTTTCAGGATGCGTGGCTCTTCGTTGACCAGACGCTCCAGTACCAACTTGGCTTTGCGCAAGTCAGAGCCGTAGCCGATGCCGAAGGTCATGTCGACCCGACGGGTGTCCATGCGCGAGTAGTTGATGATGTTGCCGTTGAGGATGGCGGAATTGGGCACCACTACCATCTTGTTGTCAGCAGAAGTGAGCGTGGTGGTGAACAGCTGTACCGATTGCACCACACCAGAAGTCCCTGCCACTTCGATGAATTCCCCGGACTTGATGGGGCGGAAGATAATCAGCAGGAAACCGGCGGCGAAGTTGGAGAGTGAGCCTTGCAGCGCCAGGCCTATGGCCAGACCGGCGGCACCAATGATGGCGATGAAGGAGGTGGTCTGGACCCCGACACGACCCAAGGCGGCGAGCACCACGAATACCAGAAGGCCGTACTTGAGTACGCTGCCGACGAAGTGGGTGATAGTGGCGTCGAGGTTGCGGGCCTTCATGACCTTCTCGACACCGCCACTGATGAGGTTGGTGGCAATATAACCGAGCAGCAGGGTGATCAGTGCTGCGGTGATATTGACACCATACTCGAGCAGCAGTCCCTGATTGTTGACGAGCCAAGTCTGAGCACTGGTGAGCATTTCGGGTTCCATAACACTTCCTGTTGGGCGAATTAATCAAAACCACGGACTATAACAGCGCATTGCGACAGTTTGGGTCGTTGTGGTTCGTGAGATGTTAATTTTTGCCAT
>NZ_AQGQ01000060.1 GCF_000388115.1 Aeromonas molluscorum 848 | reverse complement strand
TAATTGCTCTGATAACTCAAAAATAAATTTTCTTATAAAATCTACAATATCCATAATTGCTACTCATATCCCTGAACAGATTTAATAAAAACACATTAACACAATGGAGGAAAAGCTGGAAAAGCTGGGACACCCACCTAGCCCCAGCTTTGACAACGCACTCCCATTCCACTTTTCTTAAACAGAGAGACCAAAGAAGACAAGCTGGGACACCCACCTAATCCCTGCTTTGACAACTCACTCCCTCTCCACTTTCCTTAAACCGAGAGACCCAAGGGGAGAGCCGCCATGACCATCGCCCGTTCACGCCAGATCAGCCTCGCCGATACACCTTACTACCACGTGGTCAGCCGCTGCGTCCGGCGCGCCTTTCTCTGCGGCCAGGATGATCATTCCGGCCAAAGCTACGAACACAGACGCCAGTGGGTTGCCGACAAGCTGGGCCAACTGTCGCAGGTCTTTGCCATCGGCATCTGCGCCTATGCCGTGATGAGCAATCACTATCATCTGGTACTCAAGGTACAGGTCAACATTGCCCATAAATGGAGTGAACGGGAGGTGGCTGAACGCTGGTCCCGTCTGTTTCAGTGGCCCTTGCTGGTGCGGCGCTGGCATCAGGGAGAAGAACTAATAGCACCCGAGCTGGACCTTGTGCACCAACTGATAGCCCAGTGGCGGGAGCGCCTCTATTCCATCAGCTGGCTGGTGCGCTTGCTGAACGAGTCGCTGGCCCGCCAGGCCAATCAGGAAGATGGCTGCAAGGGCCACTTCTGGGAGGGACGCTTCAAAAGCCAGGCCCTGCTCACCGAGTCGGCGCTGCTGGCCTGCATGACCTATGTTGACCTCAACCCCATACGGGCGGGCATCGCCACCACACCGGAGGAGAGCGACTTCACTAGCATCCAGCAACGAATTGAACAGAAAGCTGATTCAGCCACATCAGCCCCCTTGCTGTTGCCTTTTGCAAGGGAAGGAAAGCCCGGAGAACTCCCCTACCGTTTTTCCGATTATCTGGTTCTGGTGGATAGGACAGGACGAGCGATTCGTCTGGATAAGCATGGCCATATCCCGCACCATCTCGCACCTGTACTCCAGCGCCTGGGCATAGAAGAGGGGCAGTGGTTGGGGCAAGTCACCCTGTTTCGGCGCCTCGGTATTCGGGCGATTGGCGACAAGCTTTGCTGCCAGCGCTACGCCGCCCACTGTGGCCAGACACGATGTTACCAACCAAGCCTTTGATATCTGAAAACATCGCGAGTTCACCAGCAAACCATCGATGACGCTGTACAGACACTGATTACCAAATAGCAGACACTGATGTCCAATCAGGCTCACAACTCTTACTCCCACGGCTTCCCTAAATCAGCCTACGTACGTATGGGTCTTTCAGGTTATCCGTCCTTTCCCATCAGGTGGGTGTCCCAAGAACGTCCGGGTGGGTAGTCCCAAGAACGGACACTGATGTCCGATCAGGCTCACAACTATTACTCCCACGGCTTCCCTAAATCAGCCTACGTACATATGGGTCTTTCAGGTTATCCGTCATTTCCCATCAGGTGGGTGTCCCAAGAACGCATCCCAATAACGCCCTCTCCGCATTGTCTCCGCATCGGGGATGGGCATCAGCCGCCGTCGCTGGTAGGGTATACGCCTCTATTCATCACCGACCGAGGCGTTATGCAACGCAAGACCTTGGCCCTGCTGCTGGCCACTCATCTGCTGGTTGGGGGAGCGGGATTTGTCGCCGGCATCTATGTCCTGCCCATTCTGATAGCGCCTGCCGCACCGAGCAGTGCACAGGTGGTGGCCAGTCAGCAACAGGCAATCTTTCACGGCACCTTTCGCCGGGATCTGAAAGACAGCGACCGACTGCACTGGGGCGAAGGCAAGGTGAGCATTGGGCCCGCCGCAGTCAGTCTGATGGGCCAGCTGGCGCCGGGGCCCGATTACCAACTCTATCTGTCGCCGGAATTTGTCGAAACCGAGGCGGACTTTGCCCGCCTGAAGCCACAGATGGTGCACGTGGGGCCGGTTAAGACCTTCGACAACTTCATAGTACCGATCCCTGCTACCGTCGATCCGGCCCACTACCGCAGCGTGATCGTCTGGTGTGAAACCTTCGGCCAGTTCATCAGCGCCGCTCGTTATCGCTAGTTGCATTACCGCCCAAGTCAGGGCTCGATAAGTAACCGGGCCCTGTCGTCGGGCCCGGGTTGAACGTCCATGTCATGGGGTCAAACATCTGACCCATCACACCTGACTAGATGGCATCGAGCAGTTTCTCTATCGGATAGGCACTCGATACCACCAGCTCATCCTGGATCTGCTTGGCCTGCTCCAGCAGATCCCGCGCCTGGGCCAGCTCAGCTGGCGGCAAGGAGTGCTTGCTGCCATGCAATGCCAGCAGCCGCAAACCAAGGCGTGAGATGGCATCCACCCGTTCTACCAAAGGGGCTACGGCCTTGAGATCGGCATTCTCTGCACAGAGCTGCCTCATGGCGGGGACGCTGTCTCGCCATTGCTGCAACAGGCCCTCAATAGACTGACGGTGCACCCCGGCAGCAGGGTCGGCCAGGAAGCCATCCACCCAGAGATCGAGCTGACGGATGGCCAGGCTCTCGGGGGGCAGGGCATCGGCCAGACGGTTGAGGGGATCATATTTGTCGTAGCCCTCGTTGGCCGATTTCTCATGGTGGCGGTGGTAGTACTGGGCCTGTTCGACCGCCCCGGCGAAGTGCTGCAAGGCGCTGATGTCATTCTGATTTGCCAGTCGCAACATGCCTTGCATGGCACTCCATTGATGCTGCAAACCGACCGAGACGGTGCCCCAGCGATCCATATATTGCAGACGGCGATACATGCTCTGCTCATCATCAAGCTGTTGCGCTGACCAGAGCCGCTCGGCGATGGCATAGCTGCGCGGCCAGAGCCGCAGGTCCAGGGTCTGCTCCTTGACTATCTCGCTCCACAGCGTCACCTCCCCCCCCAGCACCCGATCGGCACTTTCTCCCTGCAGCGTTACCGGATGGCGATTGGATACCAACTGGCTGCCAGCCATCTCGCTGCCGCCTATCTGGTGACCCGTCATGGCATAGCGCGCATTGGATACCTGCAGGAAGCCACTCAGCTTGCCTGCCTTGAGGGTGACTATCGGCTGCGTCTTGCCCATCCAGCTATCGAGCCAGAAGCGGGTGACTCCCTGCCCCTCACGAATATCCTGCACCGGGCGGCGAGACTTACCCTTGAAGTCGATGAAGCCGCGCGGCTGGCCCTGGGGGTCGGTGATCAAGGTAAAGGTGCCGCTGATAGGGCTGCCGCGTTTGCGTGGCGCCTCGAACGCCCAGCTCTGCCACTGTTCACCAGGCTGCAAGGTGTCACCTATCACCAGCGGCGCCGGCACGGGGTCGTTGCGATAGTGATAAGCCGTGGGCTGAGGCTGATCGATGTAGTAACCGGTGGAAAGTAGCGCCGGATGGCCACGTTGAGCCGCCTCGCCAAGCGCATCCTGACCCTGCCAGGAGTGGATGGCCACGCTCTTGGGCAAGTCTTCGTGCAGCGTCTCATCCCAACCAATCATCTTGCGGCCATGCCTGGCCAGTATGGCCTCCAGCTTGCGGTTGAAGTGGGCGTGCAGTGCCTGCACGTCGCTCAGCTGATTGGCTTTCATATAAGCCGCCACCGCGGTGCTCTGCTGCCACTGGGTTGGATCGACCTCATCACCCCCTATGTGCAAATAAGGATCGGGGAAAATGGCAGCAACCTCGGCCACCAGCTGATCGATGAAGTCGTATACCTCGGGTTTGCTGGGATCGAGCAACGGCTGATGGACCCCCCAGCGTGGCTCGGCCAGGTAACTCTTCTGCTCAGTGATGAGTTCGGGATAGGCAACGGCCAAGGCCGAGGCATGTCCTGGAAAATCGAGCTCTGGCACGACCCGTATGCCGCGCCGGACTGCATAATCGACCAGTTCCCGCATCTCGGCCTGACTGTAGAATTGGCCATGTGAACTCTGCTCTTGCAGACGGGGGAATCGCTTGGATTCGAAGCGCCAGCCCTGATCATCGGTAAGGTGCCAATGAAACACATTCAGCTTGGCCGATGCCATGCCGTCGAGCTGGCGTTTGAGCGCCGCCAATGGCATGAAATGGCGCGCAGAATCGATTAACACGCCACGCCAGGGAAAACGCGGCGCATCCGTGATGGTGACGGCTGGCAGGTGGGGACCACTCGCCCCGTTTTGCAGCAATTGCAAAAAGGTCTCCATGCCACGTAGAGCACCATAGACGGTATTGGCCTCAAGATGCGCCCCCTGCTCGGTGACCGCCAGCTGATAGCTCTCATCTTCGCGTACCTGCTGCGGGAAGGAGGGCTCCCCCTGGCGTACCGCTATCTCCAGTACGGCACCAGACTCATCCCCCGGCTGCAGAAAGAGGCCACTCTGCCGCTCGATACGTTGCTGCAAGCGGGTCACGGCCTGAGCCAGCATGGGCGAACGGGCTTGAGTCAAGCGGATGGTCAGGCTGCGATCGACCTTGAGTTGACCCGTCCCCAGTGCCACCTGTTGCGGGTAGGGCATCAGGGGCAGATCCGTATTGGGGGCAGCAGCCAGGGCGGGTAATGACAGGCAGCCAAGGGCCAATGCCAGCAGGGTTAGTTTCATGGTGACTCCATCCGGTAGAGTGGGGCAAGCGGGTCAAAAAACGACCCGTATGGCACAGAGTGAAGCAATAGCCCCCCAGTCGGGGGCCACCCTTTTTCCACTGCCAGCCGGAAATGGGGTGTCAAAAGAGCATCTTTCGTGATCAACTTAACGCCCACATGGCGCTTGCCGCCCTTTGATGTGACGACGGGCGCACTCTATCCCCCCAACCAAGCAGCCGCTGCAATGAGCCACTTTGTGGAGCTGATCACAATGCGTAACCCCTTTGCCATAAGAAACGGCGCCTTAAGGCGCCGTTTCTCTCATTCCCACAGCTGAGGGTCAGCCTGTGTAGACCGGCAGCAGACCCGCCATATTGAGCATGTGGAAGACGGCGGTCAGCACTCCGAACAGCAACACACCCGCTATCACCGCCAGGCCGCCCGGCACCCGGAAACCGCCACCCTTGCCACTCTTGCGCACTTTCCAGGCCAGCAGCGCAGGTATGATGCAAGTCCAGAACGTTGCCACGGCGCCGGCGTAGCCGATGGCCATCAGGAAGCCGAACGGGAACAGCAGGGAGAGCAGCAGCGGCGGCAGGAAGGTGGCAGCCCATGACTTGGCGCGCCCCTGGCGACTGTTGTCGAACTTGAACAGATCCGCCAGATAGTCGAACACCCCCAGACCCACCCCGATGAAGGAGGAGAGAATGGCCGCCATGGAGAAGAGGTTGAGGGCGTTGGCCACCGCCTCCGACTCGATGACCGAGGCCAACGCCTTGAGCAGCACATCGACGTTGCCGCCTTGCGCCACCACGGGACCGAACTCGCTGCGCGGCAGGTTGCCGAACACGCTCACCAGCCAGACGATGTAAAACAGCAGGGCAATGGTGGTACCGCCCAGGATGGCGTAACGGGCACGGCGCTCCTCACCGTAGTAGGCGCGCATGGAGGAGACCGAATGGTGATAACCGAACGAGGTCAACGCCACCGGCAGCATGGCCAGCGCATAAGGCGCGTAACTGGCGTGCTGGCTCAGGGTATCGAACAGCATTGTCGGCTTGATGTTGAGCGACAGCCCAGAGATGCCGAACACGAAGCTCAGCCCCATGGATATCACCAGCACCACAGAGATGCGATCCACCGCCCGGGTTGAATGCCATACCAGCAGCGAGAAGCAGAGGGTGAACAGTATGGAGGCCCACTGGCTGCCAATGCCGGTCATGCCGTCTATGATGAGCCCCGCCGAGGTGATGTAGGCGTAGAGCAGTATGCCGCCGACGAAATAGACGGTGAGGTTGTTCAAGGCATTGACCTTGTCCCCCAGCAGCTCCCGGGTCACGGTATCGAACGACACGCGCAGCGGATAGCCCTGGTAGGATTCGAGCAGCAGCCAACCGGAGATGGTCATCACCATCATAGTCAGGGCAATGGCCAGGATGGACCAGATGGTCCAGGCGCCCGCCCCGGCACTTGGCAGCCCCAGCATGCCGGCCCCCACACAGACGCCGGCAATGATACATGCCCCGCCCACCAAAGATGGTTTCTGTCCCATTTACTTCTCCAAAGACGATTGTTGATCTGATCGCGACCGCGGACCGTTGCATTTGCTACGCCGGTTGTCATGGTAGATCGCGCTCATCTATGCTGCCGGCGCCCGGCGCTTGCTGCTTCGAAAGCGAAGCAAGGCGCGACCAGGGCTAGCTACCGGCCCGACATGGCAGCAGGGCCATCATGTCGGGGAAGGGACTTTACCCTGCTACCCCTCAGGTATCAAATGCGGGTGCATCCTCCAGCAACCAGGCTCTCCGCACAGGGCGGTTAGCTGCGACTGGTCCATCGACGCTCAATGGACCAGTTGTGGCAGCATTTGCAGCAACTCATGGCGATCCGCCAGCGGTGTCTGGCTGACCCAGATCCCCAGCAGGCCGTAGGAGAGCAGCGGCAATATCAACAACAGCAGGCAGAGCAGACCCAGCAGCCAGTGGGGCTCAAGCCTGCGCGCCTTGCTGCCAAGGTGCAGCGCATCGGCCCGCTTGGGGCAGGCGGCGACACAGCTCAGGCAGCTGCTGCACTCGAGGCTCTGCACCGCGATCAGCTGGTGCACCTGGATGCGGGACGGGCAGGCCCGGCTGCACTTGTCGCAGTCATGGCCAGCACTGCGCAGGCAGCGCGCCGGGTCACGGCGAATGCGCAGCGGTGTCAGCAGGCCGAGTAAAGAGAGCCAGGCGCCGTAGGGGCAGAGATAGCGGCAGAAGCCCTGCTGAAAGAGGGTTGTGAGCAGCAACACCCAACCCAGGCAGAGGCCGGAGATCAGGGTCAGGCTGAAGAAGAAGGCCCCCATCTTCATGTCCGCCGCCTGATGATAGGGACTGGCGAGGTAGCCGGGCAGGGCGGCAGCGGGCACCGCCAGCAGGATAATGAAGAGCAAAAAGCCGAGCACCAGAAACTTCTGGGCTCGCAGCACGGCATCGAGCCAGCGCGGCGGCGTCCACTCCCCCGCCATCAATCGACTACGCAGACGATGCAGCCACTCACCCACCAGCCCGATCGGGCAGAACCAGGCGCAGAAGGCCCGCCCCAGCAGCAGGGCCGACAGGCAGAGCACCAGCACAGTGATGGTGGCAGCCGGATGGTGCGGATCCACCAGCCCCTGTCCGAGCCAAGCCCGCAGCCCAAGCCCACCGGCGATGGGCAGGAAGCCGTCCACCACATCCGGGCGTACCAGCCAGGGTGTCTCCCCCTGCCCCAGCTGCCATATATGGATGCCGTACTGCACAGTCACCAACCCCCAGCAGAGCAGCAGCAGGTGGCGGGCCTGGGCCCGCAGCGACTGACTGTTGGCTCCGCCGAGGGCCGGCAGCGGTCGGTATCTGTGCCACAGGGCGAGGGGGACGATCACCAGTCCCAGCGCGAACCAGAGCAGGCTGTCCGCCACCACCAGCCAGATCAGGCCCAGCAGGCCGAGGGCAAGACGCCACTGCCAACCGGTGCGCGCCTGCCACCCCAACAGGGCCAGATAGACCAGACCAGCCACCATGGTCATGGCTTCAATCAGGCTCATGCATCTCCCTCATAGCACTCATTCGGATAAGGGGGCAGGATAACTAACATCTGAGTTGACTATTTTGATCTGCATGGGCAGAGGGGCCATTCGCGCCCAATGCCCCTGGCTAGGGTTGAACCTTATGCCTTGCGGCTGTTGAACAGCGGCTGATCCGACGAACCCTGCTCGGCCCAGAAGTGGATGTTGAAGCGGGCATCCTCCGACAGCTCGACCCTGTGCCAGTACTGGGGCGGGCTGGTGGCAAACTCCCCGGCCCGGATCACCAGGCTCAGCTCCGGCTGTTCGGCCTGTTCGTCGGCAAAGCCGTGATAGGTGACGGTGCCCGCCATCACGCAAAGCTGGCCGAACACCCCGGCCGCGGTGTTGTGGTGGCTGAGCAGGGCCTGGGGCACATTCTGGCGGGTGAAGAAGGGGGTGGAACGACGCACCACCCAGTGAGACGGAATAAGTTGCATGGACATATCAATTCTCCCCAAGTAGCCGGGTCAACCCGGCCTGGCGTTATCGATGAATCAACGGGGCAGCTGGCGCAGCAGCGGGAAGGCGGCACTCATCTGATCGCCCCCCACCACAAAGCCGCACAGCTCGCCATCCTCAGCGCGCGCCTCGGCCACCAGGCCATGGCTGTTCCAGCGGCACTGCCAGGCGAGATCCTCGCCCTGGGTGCGGCCCGCCAGTTGCAGCGGATAGCGCGGCGTCTTCACCTTCACCAACATGGGCGGCAAGGTCAGCGGGGTGGGAATGCCCAGCAGGGTTTTGGCCAGGGCATTGGCCCCCAGCACTATGGGTTGCAGAAAGGGGAGCAGCTGACCCCGCCACTGCACGCAATCCCCCAGCGCGAAGATATGGGGGTCGCTGGTCTGCAAGCTATCGTCGACCAGGATGCCGCTCTCCACCTCCAGCCCGGCCCCCCGGGCCAGGGCCAGATTCGGCTTCAGGCCGATGGCGGCGATCACCAGATCCTGCGAGCTGACGCGCCCGTCAGTCAGGGTCACCCGCCAGCCGTCGCCGGGCTGGGCGTCCATCCTGGCGAGACCCGTCCCGAATTGCAGGCTGACCCCTTGGCTGCGCAGCGCCTGTTGCAGCGGCTGGGTCAGGGCGGCGGGCAGCAGGGCGCTGAGCGGGCTGCCCGCCAGATCCAGCAAAGTGACCTCTTTGCCCGCACTCGCCATGTCCATCGCCAGCTCGCAGCCAATCAGCCCGGCCCCCAATATCATGATGCGCCTAGCCTGCTGGATCAGCCCCTCGGCGGCGGCGTACTCCTGCTGACTGTTGAGGGTCACCAGCTGTTCGCTGCCCGGAATCTCGGGGTGGGCCGCACTGGCGCCGGTGGCCAGCACCAGCTGACCATAGGCAAACTCCCCCTGCCCGGTCATCACAATACGACGAGCGGGATCGATGCCAAGCACGGGGCAATGGGGCACCAACGCGATGCGCTGCTGCTCGGCAAAGTCGCTGCCGCTCAGCCGGGTCATGGCCGCGGCGGCGCAGCCCCGACTCACCACGTGGCTCAAGTCCGGCTTGTTGTACTCGTCGCCGCTGTCGGCCGTGATGAGGCGGATGGGCTGCTCCCCATCCAGCTTGCGCAGGCTCTTGACCAGCTGCTGGGCGGCGAAGCCGCTGCCGATCACCACTATCTCCCGGCTGACACCGCCATCACTCAAGGTTGCTGCATTCATACACAGGCCTCCACGGCGCAGGGTTCGAACACCTCCTTGCCGATGCCGCAGCCGGGGCAGAGGAAGCTGTCCGGCACCCGGGCCCAGGGAGTGCCCGGTGCCACCAGCTGATCCGGCTCACCGAGGGCCGGGGCATAGATCCACTGGCAGACGGTGCAGAGCATGGGCTGGTCATCGCCCTGCTCGCAGGTGGTCGGGGCCACGCCGCGAGATACCGGGAGCTCCATCGCACCAACAGAAGCTGGGACACTCATCTCAACCACAACTCCTGCCTCAACTACCGGAGCCGCTGCGGCGCTAGTTGTGATGATCGGACGGGGCGCCTCGAGCGGGTGCAGCGCCCACTGGCGGGCGAGCTGGCGACCGTGCTCGCGGCACAGGGCCAGCGCCGATCCGTCGGGGCGCCACTTGGCCTTGAGGGAGAGGCTGATGTCGAAACCCGCGTCCATCAGCCGGGTCTGGATCCGGTCAACGGCGCCGCCGGTCCAGCCGTAGCTGCCGAAGGCCGAGGCACGCTTGTTGCGAAAACGCAGGCCGGTGATCTCTTCGAGCATGCCCGCCACCTTGGGCATCATGACATTGTTCATGGTGGAGGAGCCCACCAGCACCCCCTTGGAGCGGAACACCTGGGTCAGGATCTCGTTCTTGTCGTGGCGCGCCACGTTGTAGATCTTCACCGCCACGCCCGGGTCCACCTCGTGGATGCCCTGGGCGATGGCGTCGGCCATCATGCGGGTGTTGTTGGACATGGAGTCGTAGAACAGGGTGATGCGATCCTCCTGGTAGTGGTCGGCCCACTCCAGATATTTCAGGATGATCTGGGTGGGATCGTCGCGCCAGACGATGCCGTGGGAGGTTGCCACCATGCTCACCGGCAGGTTGAAGCCCAGCACCTCCTTGATCTTGGCGGTCACCAGCGGGCTGAAGGGGGTGAGTATGTTGGCGTAGTAGCGCTGGCACTGCTCCATCAGCTCAACCTGATCCACCTCATCGTTGAACAGGTGCTCGTCGCAGTAGTGCTGGCCGAAGGCGTCGTTGGAGAAGAGCACCGCATCCTCCGTCATATAGGTCATCATGCTGTCAGGCCAATGCAGCATGGGAGTCTCGATAAACACCAGCTGCTTGCCATTGCCGATATCCAGGCTGTCGCCGGTTTTCACCGGGTGGAAGTTCCACTCTGGATGATGATGGTGGCCCGTGATGGAGTCGATGGCGTTGTGGGTGCAGTAGATGGGGGTGCCCGGGATGCGGGCCATCAGCTCGGTCAGGGCACCGGCATGATCCTCCTCGGCGTGGTTGATCACGATAACGTCGATGGAGGCGAGATCGATCTCGGCCGCCAGATTCTGCACAAACTCGCGGCTGAACTTGTGATCGACCGTATCGATCAGCACATTCTTGCCTTCGCGGATGAGATAGCTGTTATAGCTGGTGCCCTTGTGGGTCTTGTACTCGGTGCCGTGAAAATCGCGCACCTCCCAGTCCCGTTGGCCGACCCAGTGAATGTTGTTTTTGACGTGAATAGTCATCAAGTTGTTCCTCAGAATGCAATAGCGAATGTGCGACTGAACGGACTATTGCAGTTGACGTGCCAACTCATAACTCATTGTTTTTATAGAAAACAGATTTCAGGCATTGTCATTTAGACACTTACTCTTCATAGTCAAAAACACAAAGACACTGTCATTTGGACAATTCTCGTGATTTCAACCGACAGCCTGGTGCGCATCGCCCTCGACCTGCAACTCGGCATCTCTCATCAGGACAGGTTCCACCGCCTGATCCAGAGCGTGCGCAGCCTGCTGCACTCGGACGCCTCGGCCCTGTTGCGCTACGAGGGGGGCCAGTTCATACCGCTGGCCATCGACGGCCTGATGCAGGACGTGCTGGGCCGCCGCTTCGCGCTGGCGGACCATCCGCGCATGGAGGCCATCGCCCGTGCCGGTGACGTGGTGCGCTTCCCCGCCGACAGCAACCTGCCCGACCCCTATGACGGCCTGATCCCGGATCACGACGACTTCAGAGTGCACGCCTGCGTCGGCCTGCCACTGTTTTCGGATCAGACGCTCATCGGCGCCCTGACCATAGATGGCATGAACCCGACCCAGTTCGACGGCATCAGCGACGAGGAGCTGCGACTGGTGGGCGCCCTGGCTGCCGCCGCCCTCAGCAACGCCCTGTTGCTGGAACGGCTCGCCCGCCAGAGCAGCGAACCCCTCGCCCCCTCCAGCCAGAATGGGCCGGGCCAGCCCGAGATGATTGGCCGCTCCCCGGCCATGGACCGATTGCGCCACGAGATAGCCGTGGTGGCGAGCTCCGAGCTGAACGTGCTGATCCTGGGGGAAACGGGGGTCGGCAAGGAGCTGATCGCCAAGGCGGTGCATCAGGGCTCACCCCGTGCCAGCGCGCCCCTTGTCTATCTCAACTGCGCCGCCCTGCCGGAATCGGTGGCGGAGAGCGAGCTGTTCGGCCACGTGAAGGGGGCTTTCACCGGCGCCATTCACAACCGGGCGGGCAAGTTCGAGCTGGCCGACAAGGGTACCCTGTTCCTGGACGAGATCGGCGAGCTCTCCCTGTCGCTGCAGGCCAAGCTGCTGCGGGTGCTGCAATACGGCGATCTGCAGCGCATCGGTGACGACACCCCCCTCAAGGTGAACGTGCGTATCCTGGCCGCCACCAACCGGGAGCTGAAACAGGCGGTGGTCGAGGGGCAATTTCGAAGCGATCTCTACCACCGCCTGAGCGTCTTCCCGATCCACGCCCCCGCCCTGCGGGAGCGGCCGGACGACATCCCCCTGCTGGCCGGTTATTTTTGCGAACGCTGCCGGGTCAGCCTGGGGCTGGAGCGGCTGCGCATCGAGCCCAGGGCGCTGCAACTGCTCGGCAGCTATGACTGGCCGGGCAACGTGCGGGAGCTGGAGCACGCCATCCACAGAGCCGCCGTGCTGGCGCGGGCCGAGCAGGGCAGTCAGGCCCCGGCACTGGATTGCCACCACTTCAACCTTGCCACCGGCAGCGCCCCCTCATCCAGCCGCATTCCTGTGGAACAGGCGCCGCAGCAGATAACGGCTGGCATTGGACTGCGCACAGCCACCGATGCCTTCCAGCTTCGGCTGATCGAGCAGACCCTGGCAGCCCAGCACGGCAACTGGGCCGCCACCGCCCGAGCGCTGGAGATGGACGGCGGCAACCTGCACCGGCTCGCCAGACGGCTCGGCCTCAAGCCCTGAGGGTTGCCCATAACCCCCCTCGCCGCCGGGGAAGTGTGGGATAAGGACATGCTCGCTGGCCAACCCGGCGCAGCGAGTCGCAAGATGCAGATACAACAACGGCTCCCTCGGGAGCCGTTGTTGTATGCGCGATCCCATCAGCGCTGGGCATCTTCCTTCAGCCATTGGGCAACCCGTTTGGCGAAGTAGGTGAGTATGCCGTCGGCACCGGCGCGCTTGAAGCAGAGCAGGGACTCCATGACGGTCTCGCGCTCCTTGAGCCAGCCGTTCTGGATGGCGGCCATGTGCATGGCGTACTCGCCACTCACCTGATAGGCGTAGGTCGGCACGCCAAACTGATCCTTGACCCGGCGGATCACGTCCAGATAAGGCATGCCGGGTTTGACCATGACGCTGTCGGCCCCCTCCTGGATATCAAGGGCGACCTCATGCAGGGCCTCGTCACCGTTGGCCGGATCCATCTGGTAGGTGGCCTTGTTGCTCTTGCCGAGATTGGTGGCCGAGCCAACCGCATCGCGGAAGGGGCCGTAGTAGCTGGAGGCGTACTTGGCTGAGTACGCCATGATCTGGGTGTGAACGAAGCCGTGCTCCTCCAGTGCCGCACGAATGGCACCGATGCGGCCATCCATCATGTCGGACGGTGCCACCATGTCGGCCCCCGCCTGCGCATGGGAGAGCGCCTGCTTGACCAGGATCTCGGTGGTAATGTCGTTCATCACATAACCGTCGCCATCTATGATGCCATCCTGACCATGGGTGGTGAAGGGATCCAGTGCCACGTCCGTGATGACCCCAAGCTCGGGGAAAGCCGCCTTGAGGGCGCGGGTGGCGCGCTGGGCCAGCGCATCCGGGTTGTAGGCTTCTTCGGCCAGCAAACTCTTCTTGCCAAGCGGCGTCACCGGGAACAAGGCGATTGCGGGCACCCCCAGGGCGACCAGCTCGGCGGCCTCGATCAGCAGCAGATCGATGGAGAGGCGATCCACTCCCGGCATCGAGGCCACGGCTTCCCGCTGACCTTCACCTTCCAGCACGAACACCGGATAGATGAGGTCATCGGCCGTGAGACGATTCTCGCGCATCAGACGGCGGCTGAAATCCTGCTTGCGCGCCCGGCGCAGACGGCGGCCCGGGAAGGCGCCTGGAAGAGTTGTGGCCATGAGTCACTCCTGGATTGGAAGTTGGAAAAACGCGGCTGAAGTGGCCCGGGTATGGGCCAGCAGGACCTCGGGCGCCTCAGCGCGGCAAGCCGCCACCACTTGGGCGATATGCGGCAAAAAAGCGGGTTCGTTGCGTTTGGGGCGCGGCTTGAGATCCCGGGGCACCAGATAGGGAGCATCCGTCTCTATCATCAGGCGGCCCGCCGGAATGCGAGCCACCTGCTCGCGCAGCAAGAGACCCCGTCGCTCGTCGCAGATCCAGCCGGTGACGCCTATGTGCAATCCCAGGGCCAGGCACTCATCGAGCTCCTCATCGGTACCGGTGAAACAATGCAGCACGGCCCCTGGCAACTCAGGGAGCCAGGGAGCCAGGATCTCGATGAAACGGGCGTGGGCATCGCGGCAGTGCAGGAACACCGGCATGTTCAGCTCGGCGGCCAGGGCAAGCTGGGCGTCGAACACGGCATCCTGCACAGGACGCGGCGAGAAGTCGCGGTTGTAGTCCAGGCCGCACTCGCCGATGGCAACCACCTGAGGCAAGGTCGCCAGCTCACGCAGGGCAGCCAGGGTCTGCTCGTCCACCGACTTGGCATCATGGGGATGCACCCCTGCGGTCGAGAAACAGTAGTCGGGCCAGCGGCTGGCCAGGGCAGCGCTCTCCTGGCTGCCCGCCAAGTCGGTACCGGTCAGGATCAGGGCACTGAGTCCGGCGGCGCGGGCGCGCTCGACCAACTCGTCTTGCTCCCCCGCAAACTGGGGGCTGGTGAGGTTAATGCCTATATCTATCATGGAGTCTTCAAAAATGCAGATGAAAGCCATCAAGGGCCACTACCATACTCCCCGCGTCCGGCCATGAAAAGAGTCAGCCCCTCGGGATTGGCTGGACGGCGCGGCGCTCGCCCTGCAATCCGGCAGGCAGCACGCCAAAAAAAGAGGGGCCTCAGCCCCCCTGTTCGGTTTCCTCGTCAGCCAGCGGCTCCTTGCGAGTGTAGAAACGCGCGAAGAAGACACCGACCTCGAACAGCATCCACATGGGGATCGCGAGCAGAGTCTGGGAGAAGACATCCGGCGGCGTCAGCAGCATGCCGATGACGAAGACGGTCACCACCACATAGGGGCGCTTGGACTTGAGGCTCTGCGGGGTAGTGACGCCCGTCCAGCAGAGCAATATGGTCGCCACCGGGATCTCGAACGCTACCCCGAACGCGAAGAACAGGGTCAGCACGAAGTCCAGGTAGTTGGCGATATCGGTGGCAATGGTCACCCCGGCCGGGGCCGTGCTGGTGAAAAAGCCAAACACCAGCGGGAACACCACGTAGTAGGCGAACGCCATCCCCGAGTAGAACAGCAGGGCGCTGGAACAGACCAGGGGCATGATGAGCCGCCGCTCATGCTTGTACAGCCCCGGGGCGATAAAGGCCCAGGCCTGATAGAGCAGATAGGGGATGGTGATGAAGAAGGCGACCACTATGGTCAGCTTGATGGGCGTCAGGAAAGGGGTCGCCACATCGGTCGCTATCATGCTGGTACCGGCAGGCAGCTGGCTTATCAGAGGCTCAGAGACGAACTTGTAGATATCGTTCGAAAAATAGACCAGGCAGACAAACACCAGCAGTATGGCGCCCAGGGCATGGAGCAAGCGGGTCCTCAGCTCCACCAGATGGGCGATCAGCGGCTGTTCGGTCTGGCTCATGGCTTGGCCCCCCCGTTGAGATCCGGCGAAGCGGCCTTGGTCGATTCGGCCACGGGCTCGTTCGGCTCGGCGGCCTGCTCTTTGACTGGCTGTGACCTGGCATCCGGCAAGATACGGTTTTCCGGCTCGGGGGCCGCGTCAGGCTCATGGCCAGACACATCCAGGGACGGCGCCTTGGCGTAGGGATGTGTGACCGAATTGGCCGCTTCCTTCAGCTTGTCGATGGACTCTTGCAGTTCCGGGCTTAGATTGCGCATCTGCAGTTGCTCGGCCTTCTTGAGATCGTTATGCAGCTCTTGCAGCTTGAGCTCCTGTGCCAACTCGGACTTGACCGCATTGGCCGTGCTGCGCACCGCCCGGATCCAGCCGCTGACGGTACGGATGGCAACCGGTAGCCGCTCAGGGCCCAGCACCAGCAGGCCGACGATGCCGACCACGATCAGTTCCCAAAAACCGATGTCGAACATGGCTTAGGCCTGATCTTTGTCTTTCTGCTTCGCGCTCTCGTCCTGCTTGGCCGATTCATTCAGCTGCTTGGGATCGAAGTCCGCATCCTTTTGCACCGGTTTGGCATCGGGTTCGTCGGAAATGGCTTTCTTGAAGCCTTTGACCGCAGCACCCAGATCACCGCCAATGCCACGCAACTTCTTGGTGCCAAACAGCAACACGACGATGGCCGCGATGATCAATAATTGCCAAATACTGATTCCACCCATGATTTTCTCTCCGAAATTGGCGCCGTCAGGCGCGCATTGTAATTAGTGTGAACGGGCCTTGAGCCAACCGAGCAGCCAGCATACGCCACTGGCGGCCAGCGATACTTGACCCCATTCAATATGTTGTTCGGTAATCAGGAAAATGCCGGCCAACAGCAGGCTCGCGCCCGTGCCAAGCAGATAACGGGCCTGACCCTGACGACGACTATGACTGCGAAATTCGACAAACAGATGATCAAACTGGCGTTGTTGGCTGCGAGCCTGCCGCAGGGTCTCGTAAACCAGCTCGGGCAGCTCGGGCAGCTTCTCGGCCCAGAAGGGCGCCTTGTCACGGATCGCGTTCCAGACGGCCTTGGGGCCAACCTGCTCGCGCATCCAGTTTTCCAGGAAAGGCTTGGCGGTCTGCCACAAGTCGAGCTGGGGATAGAGCTGACGTCCCAGGCCTTCGATATAGAGCAGGGTTTTTTGCAGCAACACCAGTTGGGGCTGCACCTGCATGTTGAAGCGCCGGGCGGTGTTGAACAGATTGAGCAGCACATGGCCGAACGAGATCTCGGACAGGGGCTTCTCGAAGATAGGTTCCAGCACGGTACGGATGGCAAACTCGAACTCGTCGATCTTGGTGTCGGCAGGTACCCAGCCGGACTCCACATGCAACTCGGCCACCTTACGGTAGTCCCGGTTGAAGAAGGCGAGGAAATTCTCGGCCAGATAGCGTTTGTCTTCCTTGTTCAGGGTACCGACTATGCCGCAATCTATGCCGATCCAGAGCGGATTTTCCGGGTGCTCACGGGCCACAAAGATGTTGCCGGGGTGCATGTCGGCATGGAAGAAGCTGTCACGAAACACTTGGGTGAAGAAGACTTCGACACCACGCTCGGCCAGCAGCTTCATATTGGTGCCGTTGGCTTCCAGGGCCGCGATGTCCGAGACGGGGATGCCGTAGATACGCTCCATCACCAGCACCTGCTCGCGGCAGTGCTCAGCGTAAACCTCGGGCACATAGAGGGCATCCGAGCCGAGGAAGTTGCGGCGCAGTTGGATGGCGTTGGCAGCCTCGCGCATCAGATTGAGCTCGTCGAGTATGGTTTTGCGATACTCGGCAACCACTTCGACCGGCCGCAACCTGGCACTGGACGGGGCAAAGCGGGACACCAGTCGTGCCAGGGCCGTCATCAACCGCAGATCAGCCTCTATGGTCTGCTCTATGTCGGGGCGGATCACCTTGATGACAATCTCCCGACCACTCTCCTTGAGGCGCGCCGTGTGCACTTGGGCGATGGAGGCTGAGGCCAGCGGCGTCTCGTCGAAGTCATCGAACAGCGCCTCGATCGACACTCCCAGACTCTGTTCTATCTGACTGCGAGCCAGCTGACCGCAGAAGGGCGGGACCCTGTCTTGCAGCAGAGCCAGCTCCTCGGCGATGTCCGGCGGCAATAGATCGCGCCGGGTCGACAGCATCTGACCGAACTTGATGAAGATGGGGCCGAGCGCCTCGAAGGCGAGGCGGATGCGCATGCCGCGGCTCTTGCCCTGCTGGCGATTTTTGAGCCAGAACAGGCTGCGGCGCGCCAATCTGCCCGGCCAGGGTTGATACTTGGCGGGCACCAGCTCGTCTATCCCCTGTTCAAGCAGGATGGCGACGATGCGATAGAGACGTTTGAACTCCTTGGGGGTCATCAGGGGATCCGTTGCTCGAGGCGGGCGAGACGCAATTCGGTGGCCTTGAGGCGCTGGGCCAGGACATCGACGTCATCGGAAAAACTGGCGACTTCCAGCGGGCCCGGGGCGAGGCGAACCTCTTCGGTGAGATATTCTGCCAGCTGGCGTTGACTGCGGCACAACTCGGTACCTATCGCCTTGCGCGCCCGATGGACTCCGCGAAACAGGCTGTGAGCCAACACATCGCCGGTATAGCGAGAGAGTTGCTCTTCCCAATCGATATCGAGTTCGCCAAGCAGAGTACTGAAGGCCTGCACCAGCTGGGGATCCCCATGCAAATCCAGCTTCTCTTCGCGGATATAGCGGGTCAGGGCCGAAGGATCCTTGAGCAGACCCAGGGCACTCAGAGAGAGGCTCAGCACCGCATCGGCCTCCCCCTCATGCTGGGCCAGCACATCGAGACGGCTCGCCGAGAAGACAAACCAGAGTGGCTTGAGCTCGCGCAGATCCAGCTTGAGCACTTTGCCATTCAGTTTGCGCAACTTCTCCGGGCTCTGAGCATCGAGGCGCAGCAGCTGGTTGAGGCTGGTTTCGATCACGGCCGTGACCATGGCATCCATTGGCATACTCGGCCCTTAGAACTTGTAACCACGGTGCAGGGCGACAACACCCTGGGTGAGGTTGTAGTAATCCACCTGATCGAAGCCCGCCTCCAGCATCATCGCCTTGAGGGTCTCCTGATCCGGGTGCATGCGGATGGATTCCGCCAGATACTTGTAGCTTTCGCCGTCATTCGCAACCAACTCGCCCATTTTCGGCAGCAGTTTGAAGGAGTAGAGATCATAGAGCTTGGCGATCACTTCGCTCTGGGGTTTGGAGAACTCCAGCACCAGCAGGCGACCGCCCGGTTTGAGTACCCGGAACATGGAGGCCAGCGCCTTCTGCTTGTCGGTGACATTGCGCAACCCGAAGCCAATGGTGATGACATCGAAATGGTTGTCCGGGAAGGGCAGTGCCTCGGCATTGGCTTGCACGAAGGAGACATTGTTGGCGACCCCCAGATTGCGCAGCTTGTCGCGGCCGACCTTGAGCATGGAGTCGTTGATATCCGCCAGCACTACCTGACCCGTCTCGCCGACGATGCGGGAGAACTTGGCCGTCAGATCACCTGTGCCACCGGCCAGATCCAGTACCTTCTGGCCACGCCGCACGCCGGAGCAATCAATAGTGAATCGCTTCCACAGGCGGTGAATGCCGAACGACATCAGATCGTTCATCACATCATACTTGGCTGCCACCGAATGGAAGACCCCGGCCACGAGCGTTTCTTTCTCGTTGGCCTCGACGGTTTTAAAGCCAAAATGCGTAGTTGTAGTCGGTTCCGACATCCCTCAAACACCCATAGAACAAACAATGGTCGCCAGTTTACCAGAGCAGCCAGCGTCCGGACACCTTAAACCCGGCTCCCAACCAACTGCATCCCCAGCACCACCATGGCCAGACAGAGAAAGAGGTTGAGCCCCATGTTGAGGGCAGCCTTGAGCCAGGCGCCATGCTGGGCCAGCACCACTGTATCCAGTGCGAAAGAGGAGAAGGTAGTCAAGGCACCCAGTATGCCGACCATCAGCAGTGGTTTCATGGGGTGTTCCAGGGAGTGGCCATTGCTGATGAGGGCAAAGGCAATGCCCATGATGAAGGAACCGATCACATTGACCGTCAGGGTGCCATAGGGAAAGCTACGACCCAGCAGCAGGGCAAGCAGCTCTGTCATACCAAACCGCAGACAGGCGCCGATGGCACCACCACAGGCCACAAATAACCAAGTTTGCATGACAACATCTCCAAGAGTTTCAGCTGACATTATGCAAAATATCCCCTGCGGTTGACAGGATCATGGTCGGCCTAATGTTTCCTCAACTCAGCGGCGAAAATCGATGAGTTCGCGCTGCATCAGATGAATATGACTCTTGGCTGGCATCGTTTCGGCGATCAGCTTGCCATGACGGATGGAGTAACGCACCGGTACCTGACGACGCACCGCATCGAAGCCGTTCTCGGCGGGCAGGATCAGCAGGTTGGCAGGCTTGCCGACGTCTAGCCCGTAGCGATCCTCTACCCTCAGGGTGCGGGCGCTGTGGCTGCTGATCAGCTTCAAGCCGTCATTGATCTGCTCATAGCCCATGATCTGGCAGACATGTAGTCCCATATGCAACACCTGCAACATGTTGGCCGTGCCCATGGGATACCAGGGATCGAACACATCATCGTGACCGAAACAGACGTTGATATTCGCCTCCAGCATCTCTTTGACTCGAGTGACACCGCGCCGCTTGGGGTAAGTGTCGAAGCGTCCTTGCAGGTGGATGTTGACCAGGGGGTTGGCGACGAAGTTGATGTCAGCCATACGCAGCAGGCGAAATAGCCGGGAAGTGTAAGCACCGTTATAGGAGTGCATGGCGGTGGTATGGCTGGCGGTGACACGTTCTCCCCAACCGCGCTCCAGAGCCAGTGTCGCCAATGTTTCAATGAAGCGTGACTGTTCGTCGTCGATCTCGTCGCAATGTACATCGATCAGGGCGTTATATCGCTCCGCCAGGTCGAATGCATAATGCAGACTCTCTATGCCGTACTCCCGGGTAAACTCGAAATGGGGGATGGCGCCGACTACGTCGGCACCAAGCGCCATCGCCTCCTCCATCAACGCCTTGCCGTTGGGGTAGGAGAGGATCCCCTCCTGGGGAAAGGCCACAAGCTGCAACTCTACCCAGGGTTTCATCTCTTCACGCAGCTCCAACATGGCCTTCAAGGCGATCAGCTCAGGGTCTGACACGTCCACATGGCTGCGCACAAACTGGATGCCGTTCGCTATCTGCCATTTGAGCGTTTGCATGGCCCGGGTTTTGACATCCTCATGGCTGAGCAACGCCTTGCGTTCGGCCCAGCGCTCTATGCCCTCGAATAGAGTACCGGACTGGTTCCAGCTCGGCTCACCCGCCGTCTGAGTGGTATCGAGATGGATGTGCGGTTCGATAAAAGGGGCTATGGCCAACCCCCCTTCGCCATCCAGAGATTCTTCATCCACCCTGGCGCTATGCATGGGGGCCATACTCTCTATGAGTCCATTCTGGCAATGGATCTGCCACAGTCCCTGTCGCCCAACCAGCTTCACATTGGTGATCAACATCATGCCTCTCCCTATTCTCTGAATGCCATCCGCTTTATTTCACAACAAGTTAGCTTGGATCAACAAATGAGAGAAGCGATTAGATATGGCTCATACGAGAACTGTTAACATGGATGATATGAACATCATCAGGGAGCGGACGGCGCAAGATGAAAGAGAAGATGATAGAGATAGGCAGCATTGGCCTGTTTAACGAGTATTTACAGGGTATTGGGATCCGCAAGCCGCCTCTCGATACCATAGAGAGCCACTGGGAGTACCGACAGGAAGACAAGTTGACCGCCATGGTCACCAAAACCTCCTCTGGTGAGGTCAGGCTTTATCTGGATGCCAGGGCGATTTCATTGAATTGATGGCTCGGTCATCAAAATTGGCAATGCAAAAAGGCCTTCCCGTTCGGGAAGGCCTTTCAACTTA
>NZ_AQGQ01000059.1 GCF_000388115.1 Aeromonas molluscorum 848 | reverse complement strand
GTAGTGGAAACGCCCCAGCTTGGTCATCACCGCCTCGGTCAGGCCGTGCATCTGCCGACTCTGGGCGTCCTGCTCCCTGGCCACCTGGGCCCCGGCCGTCGCCACCTCATGAATGCTGCTGACATTGAGGCTTATCTCCTCGCTCACCTTGGACTGCTGCTCGGCGGCGCTGGCTATCTGGGCCGCCATGTCCTGAATCCGGTCCGCCGCCACCACTATGGTCGCCAGCTCCTGCACCGCCTGCTCGGCATCTTGCAAGGCCAGCGAGCTGAGGTGGCGCCCCTCGGCCATGGTGCCAACGGCCGCACTGGTGGTCTCCCGCAAGCTGTTGATCATCTGCTGTATCTCCTGGGTCGAGGCTTGCGTCCTGGATGCCAGGGTACGCACCTCGTCGGCCACCACCGCAAAGCCACGCCCCTGTTCACCAGCCCGGGCCGCTTCGATGGCCGCATTGAGCGCCAGCAGGTTGGTCTGCTCGGAGATGTTGCGGATCACATCCAAAATGGTGCCAATCTGCACCCCCTGTTGCTGCAAGGCGGTGATCTTCTCCGACACCTCCTCCACCTGCCCACTCAGTTGACGAATGCCGTTGGCCGAGGCACTTACCACCTGTTGGCCCTTGTGCACGGCCTGACGGGTTTCGTCCACCGCCTGGGCCGTGATCTGGGCGCTGCTGGCGACCGAATCCGCCGTGGAGGACATCTCGTGGATGGCGGCAGCCACCAATTCGACCTGCTCGAGCTGATGGCGACTGTTGTTCAGGCCCTGCTGGGCCTGGCGGGCCGAACTCGCGGCCGCCTGCTGCAACTCCTGCACACTGGCGGCGGTATCGGTCACTATGCCTTGCACTGTGGCGACAAACTGATTGATCCCCTCGGCCAAGGCCCCCGTCTCGTCGCGTCTGTCCTGGCGCAATCGCTGGGTCAAATCGCCACCGGCACTGGAGAGGCGTGCCACCATGCGAGCCGTCTCCTGCACCGGCCTTGAGATGGAACCCGCCGCAAACGCGAGGCAGAGCAATCCCACCCCCGCCACCAGCATACCTACCATCAACTGAGTCCAAATGCCCTTGCCAAAGGCCTGGGCCCGCGCCTGCGCCATCAGCTCATACTCGGCGTAGAGGGCACTGTTGGGTACCTCGATGGCAATCCCCCAGGCCTGCTTGACCTTGTTGAGCCTGATGGGTGCGAAGACGTTCAACTGGTCGCCACTCTCCTCGCTGCCGGCCTGGCCTGCTTGCTGCTGGGCCAGCAGGATCGGGTCCTGCACTCGACGACCTATGCCGCTTCCGTCACGCGAGTCGGCGGCAATGATGCCCATGGGGCTGATGATACGCACCCTCCCCTGACCATCGAACACCCGCTGACTGATGTTGAGGGCGATCTGCTGCAGATAGTTGAGCGAGTAGTCGATCCCCACCATGCCCAGGTATTGATCCCCGTTGAGCACTGGGACGACGAAGGAGGTGAGCAGCGTCGGTTGACCGTTGACCTGATAGACCGAGGGGTCGACTGCGCAGGTGGCTTTGTTCTGCTGCGGGCACAGATACCATTCGGAGGCCCGGATCCCGGTCTCGCTCGGTGTCTTGCTATAGAAATCGCCCAGAGGCTTCAAGCTAAAGCCTGCGGGACCACGGCTCCAATAGGGGGCGAAGTTGCCAGAAGCCTGGCTGTGCCGGCCATTGTCGACATGGCTTTCATCCTGGCCGTCGAAGCGGTTGGCCTCCCAGCCGCTGTAGATGCTGAGAAAATCCGGGTTGCGATCGCCAATGTCCTTGAGCAGGGCCGTGACCTCGTCCCGGTTCAGGGGCTCAGGCTGCTGGACATTGCCCGCCAGCAGCGCCGCCAGGGTTTCTCCTGCATCCAGCGCCAGCTCGAAGGAGCGCGCCACCTCGTTCGCCTGACCATCCGCCAGAGTCAGCAACCACTGGCTGGCCTGCTGCCGGGCACTGGTATGGCTCTCCTGCTGGATCTTCTCCTGCAAGCTGGCCAGTGACAGATAGCTGTAACCCACGACGCTGAGGACAGTGGCCAGCAAGATGCAACCGGCAAAGAACATAACCTGGTGTTTGATTGAACGAAACATAACGAAAGCGACGCCTCCTGGGCAAAGAATCAGGGATCATAAGGGGTTGCGGCAGCAACGGTAACCAGCACGGCTTAAATTAATCACCGTTTTGTGAGCGAATTCGAACATTTGCATGCCGCAGCGATAAAATCACACCAAACAGAATCTATCGAGTCTTGGCATAAGGCGTGCTCAAGGCATCCATCAGGGCGCCACAAGCTGTATTGCAAGCCGGGCAAACAACAAGGCCCCGCCAATGAACGGGGCCTTGTTGCTGAAAAGTGCCATCAGGGATTAGAGGGTGAAACGCTGGGTCATATGATGCAGGGAGGTGGCCAGCTTGCTCAGCTCGACACAAGCCTGGGCCGTCTGCTGAGCGCCCAGGGCATTCTCGTCGGCGGCATTGTGGATGTTGACTATGTTGCGGTTAAGCTCCTCGGTCACCGCATTTTGCTCTTCGGTCGCGGTGGCGATCAGGGTATTCATGTCGCTTATCTCGGTCACTGCGCCATTGATGATGTCTATGCTGGTGCCCGCATCCCGTGCCAGACCGACACTCGATTGCATCTGATGACGACTAAGCTGCATGGCATTGCCCGCCTCGGCGGCGCGGCTTTGCAGCAATTCGATCATCTTGCTTATCTCGGCAGTGGAATCCTGAGTGCGCTGGGCCAGGGAGCGTACCTCGTCGGCCACCACCGCAAAGCCACGGCCTTGTTCGCCGGCCCGGGCCGCTTCGATGGCCGCATTGAGCGCCAGCAGGTTGGTCTGGCCGGCGATGTCGCGAATGACGTCCAGCACCATGCTGATGTTGGCGCTGTCGGCCTCCAACTGCGCCACCACGGCGCCAGCCTGTTCAATTTTGACCGACACCTCTTCGATGCTGCCGATGGCGCTGCGCACCACCTGGCTGCCCTCGGCCGAGGTGCGCGAGGCCCCCTTGGCGGCGCTCATGGCATCCGTGGTGTTGCGTGCCACCTCAACGACGGTGGATTGCATCTCGTTCATGGCGGTTGCCACCTGGGAGACTTCGTTCTGCTGGCGAGCCATGCCGCTGGCGGATTGTTCGGAGATGGCACTCACCTCTTCCACCGCACTGCTGAGCTGACTGACCGAGCTGGATATCTCGCTCACCAGGTTCGCCAACGCCCCCTGCATCTGGTTGATGGCAGAACCAAGCTGGCCCAGTTCATCCCGGTTGAAGCGCTTGTCCTGGATCCAGGTTTGCAGTTCGCCCTTGCCCAGATCGCCACTGGCGATGCGTTGCGCCTGACGCACCAGCATGATGAGTGGATCGCGGATCTGGCGAGTCAGCACCACAGAGAGCACGACCACCAGCACCATTGCAATACCCAAGGCAATGGTCACGCTCAGATTGGCTGACTTGTAAGAGGCAACAACGTCCGCACGAGAATCGCTGGCATAGCCATGGTTGATCTGGATGAGATCGGCGACCGATTTATTGAGCGCGGTATAGAGCGGGATCCCTTCTGCCAGAAAGATGCGTTGGGCGTCGGCCATCTGATTGCTGTCTTGCAGCTGCTTGACGCGCTGGTAAAGCGCCGCATAACGATCCCAGTCCGATTTGACCGTGTCGAAAGTGCGGCGTTCGGCCACATCCTCAGCCCAGATGGTCTTGTCATTCGCTGCGATTTGCTGCGAGACCTTGCTGAGATTGCTGTCGGAGATGTCACGATAGTGAGCTCTTTTCTGCGGGTCAGCGGCAACCACGAAGTAGCCCAGCTCATAACGGCGCAGCTCGCTGATGGAATCACCAATCGCACTGGTTCGATTCACGGCAGGGAGGATGCTGTCGGTAAAGCGGATGGCAACATCATTCATGTTGCCAAACTGGACAAGAGCAAAGCCGCCGATAAAGGCGACCATCAAGCCGAGCACGGCAAAGCTGGCAGTGAGCTTCTTGCCTATCGTCATGGTACTGGTCTTCATGGTGTGTCCTGGATGTGGAAAACAGTTGGGTTAGTCCGGTTTACGCCCTCCTGGCATCTCTCCTCTCGACCACACTCCCTGGTCACTCATCCTTGGCTGCGCAACGCTCCATGACCTGACGCAAACAGGTATGCCGCCTTTCCCCGCCCAGACTCCCCAAGGGGATCAGATGCAAGGCAGTCAAGGCCCATGCTGGCTATATCGACCAGAACGGCCAATACCTTAACGCTGATTGACATAAGGGGAACGCCGCAGTGTGCGGAACAATGAAGGGGGTAAAGGGGAAGAGAGGCATGCCGACGGGCATGCCGTGCCACTTAACGTTTGAGACCGGCCAGGAACTCGGCGCGGGTATCTGGCTGGGTCTTGAAGACGCCGCCAAGGGAGGTGGTGGTGGTATAAGAGGTTGAATCCATCACGCCACGCGCCTTCACGCAGTAGTGGGTGGCGGCAATGCTGATGGCCACGTCCTTGGTACCTAGCAGCGTCTGCAGTGCCAGCAATATCTGCTGGGTCAGGCGCTCTTGTACCTGAGGGCGGCGGGCGAAGAACTGCACGATGCGGTTGATCTTCGACAGGCCAATCACCTTGCCACGGGGTATGTAGGCAACATGGGCAAGACCATCGATGGTGACGAAGTGGTGCTCGCAGGTGCTGGTCAAGCTGATGTCCTTGACCATGATCATCTCGTCCACCTTCATCTTGTTCTCGATGACGGTCACCTTGGGGAAGCTGGTGTAGTCGAGGCCGGAAAAAATCTCGTTCACATACATCTTGGCGATGCGATGGGGAGTCTCGGCCAGGCTATCATCGGCCAAATCCAGGCCAAGCGTCTCCATGATGGCACGCATGTGGCCCTCGATACTTTCCTTTTTCTGCTGGTTGCTCAAGGAGTTGGCGACCAAGGGGGTCTCCAGTCCTTCGGCCTCGAGGGCCGCTCTGACCAGCATGGCTTCCTGGCTTAAGCTCATCATCTTGTCTCTCTCCCACACAGAGGGAATATTATGGCCCACAGGGTTTGTGGCGGCATAGTAAACGGCGATTGACGTCATAATTCAAGTCACCCGCACGCCCATGCCCTGACTTTATGTTAATACGAGGTATTTTACTGCCCTAATCGCCTGCCCATTCGGGGGGGATTTTGGGATAATCCCCCCATAACCCAGTTTCCCTTACCAAGAGGTCATGACAATGGGATTTGATAGCGCAGCCCTACTTCCCCTAAACGATGCCCTGGCGAGCATGCTGGAACGGCTCGATTGCTGCTGTGAGGCCGAGTCCGTTCCCCTGCCCCTGGCGCTAGGTCGGATACTGGCCGACGATATTCTCTCTCCTCTGTCTGTGCCTCCGTTCGATAATTCCGCCATGGACGGCTACGCCGTGCGCCTGGCCGATCTCGCCGCCGGTCAGCCGCTCATGCTGGCAGGCAAGGCCTTCGCCGGTCAACCCTATGAGGGTGACTGGCCCGCTGGCCAATGCGTGCGCATCATGACAGGGGCGCCCATCCCCCTTGGTACAGATGCCGTGGTGATGCAGGAAGAGACTAAGGCCGAGGGTGACAAGGTCACTTTTCTGAGCCAACCCATGCCGGGTCAGAACATACGCCGCCGTGGCGAGGACATCACAGAGGGCGCAAGCGTACTGGGAACAGGCACTCGACTCACCCCCCGGGAACTGCCATTGCTGGCCTCCCTCGGCATCGCCACTCTCGAGGTACGCCGTCCGCTCAAGGTCGCCATCTTCAGCACAGGTGACGAGCTCAAACCGGTGGGGACACCTCTGGCCCACGGCGACATCTATGACTCCAACCGCTACGGCGTCAGGGCCATGCTCGAGCGCATGGGCATAGCTTGTCTGGATCTGGGCATCATCCCCGACGACCCGGCCCAGCTGCGTGCCGCCTTCCTCAAAGCCGAGCAGGAAGCCGATGCTCTGATAACCACAGGTGGCGTCTCGGTCGGCGAGGCAGACTTCACCAAGCAATTGCTGGAGGAGCTTGGCGAGATCGGTTTCTGGAAACTCGCCATCAAGCCGGGCAAGCCCTTTGCCTTCGGTCGTCTGCCAAACGCCTGGTTCTTCGGTCTGCCGGGCAATCCCGTCTCAGCCATGGTCACCTTCGATCAGCTGGTGCAACCGGCACTGGCCAAGCTGGCCGGGCAACGCTGGACCCCGCCCCTGCGCCTCTGTGCCACCACCACTGAGCCGTTGAAAAAATCGCCGGGGCGGCTCGACTTCCAGCGAGGCATCCTGAGCCTGGGCCAGAACGGTCCGGAGGTGCGCAGCACCGGCTCCCAGGACTCCGGCGTGTTCAGCTCACTGTCCCGGGCCAACTGCTACATAGTGCTGGAACAGGAGCGAGGCAAGGTAATGGCCGGGGAGACCGTCACCGTCGAACCCTTCACGGGCCTGCTGCTGTGAGCGAGATCCTCTGTGATGCCGAACTGCTGCGCTACAACCGCCAGATAATCCTGAAGGCCTTCGATTTCGAGGGACAAGAGGCGCTCAAACAGGCCAAGGTGCTGGTGATAGGTGCAGGGGGACTGGGCTGCGCCGCCGCCCAGTATCTCGGGGTGGCTGGTGCGGGCCAGCTGACCCTGGTGGATTTTGACAAGGTGGAGCTCTCCAATCTGCAACGCCAGGTACTGCACTCAGATGCTCGCATCGGTCAATACAAGGTCGACTCGGCGGCAATGAGCCTGCGCGCCCTCAACCCCTGGCTCAAGGTAGAGACCCACGCCACCCTGGCCGACAAGGTACTGCTCGATGCCCTGCTGCCCGAACATCAGTTGGTGCTCGACTGCACTGACAACGTCGCCGTGCGCAATCTGCTCAACCAGCGTGCCCGCCTTCATGGGGTACCGCTGGTCTCCGGCGCCGCCATCCGGCTGGAGGGGCAAGTCTGCAGCTTCAGCTGGCAAGCCGATGAACCCTGCTACGCCTGTCTCAGTTCACTGTTTGGCGAGCAAGGGCTGACATGCGTCGAGGCGGGGGTGCTGGCGCCCATGGTCGGCCTGGTGGGCAGCCTGCAGGCCCTCGAAGCCATCAAGCTGCTCGCCGGCATGGGTAAAAGCTACAGCGGCCGTCTGCTAGTCATCGATGGTCTGTCCGGTGGTTTTCGCGAGCTGAAATTGCCCAAGCGGCCAGATTGCCCGATCTGTTCACGCCCCTGATGGCTCGACCAATACCGACAGCGCGCAGACATGAAAAAGCCGAACCAGTGAGGTTCGGCTTTTTCATGTCTGCATGTGCCTCAATGGGAGGAGAGGATGCGTTGCAACAGGCGATTGAATTCGGCAGGGTCTTCTGCAGGCCAGGCGTGATGGCCCTGGGGGGTGTGCACTGTTGCATTGGGGAGGGCGGCAAACTGTTCGACCCGCTTGGCCAATGGCAGGTAATCCTGGGCCGTGGAGATGATGGCCACTGGCTGCCAGATGGCACCGAGTCTGGCCCGCACCGACCAGCCAGGGATGGCGCCGAGCAGGGCCTTGTAGACCTTCTTGCGATTACGGCAGAAGCGTTGCCGGAAAGTACGGCGCATCTGGGCAAGCTCCGGGCCTGGGAACAGCTCCCGCCCCAACCACCAGGCGAGGGGGCGCATGCCAAACCAGCGCAACCATTTTAAGCGCAGAGCATGGCGATCCTGATCTTTAGGATTATCCAGCAGAAACTCGCTAACGCCATTGATCAACACCAGTCCCCGCACCTTTTCCGGCAGTTGCAAGGCAAGTTCCAGTGCCACCATGGCACCGAGCGACAGCCCCACTATCCAGGCAGGTTCGGCTTGCTCATCGAGCCAGCGCACCACGTCCGCCGCCAGGCTCGCCACATCAAAGGGCCCCTCTTGCAGGCTCTGGCCATGGCCACGCAGATCAATAGCCACCACCCGATAATCGTCGGAGAAATGCTCGAGCTGGGCCTGCCAGTCCAGACTGGACGACCCCAAGCCATGGAGCAAGAGCAGCAAAGGGCCCTCCCCGGCACTACGCCAGGCCAGCCCCTGAGACTTCATGATTTGATTGCGACGCATCCATTTTCCCCAAACTCTCTGTTCCAAGCCCCGAGCCCTCTCCCGATGGGTGGAGGGATAGAGCAAGCCAGCACCACCATCGAGCAACTGACATGTTAGCGCTCCTGAAGGGTTGCCGAGCTTTCCCCCCTTACCAGCGGCAAGGGGGATAAAGGGTGACAACAAAGCCAAAGGGTAGCCTCTTGGCCGCACCATTGAGGCCCCATAGCCTTCACCCCTCCCCGACCAGGCTCACCGCCTTGATATAGGCGTATATTTGCTGACCCTCCGCCAGACCCAAGCGCTGTGCCGAACGGCTGGTGATCCGGGCCAGCAGTATCTGCTCCCCCAGCGCCAACTGCAACAGCGTCTGCCCTGGCCGCACCTCGCGCATCGCCAGCAAACGGGTGTTTAGGCAGTTGGAGAGGCTGGAGTGTTCGATGGGCGCGGTGGCGATCACCAAATCCCGCCCCGCCACCTTGATCTGCAAGGGGCCACTCTCATCGGGGGCATGGTCCATGGTGACCCTCAGCAACTGCTCGCCCAGCTGCAGGCTCGCCATCTGCTCGGCAATATCATAATGGGCCAAGGTGGCATCGAGCATGACGCTCACATCGTCGCGGCTGGCAAGGGACAAGTCGGTGCGTGCGAAGATCTCGCCGGGCCGCCCCTGGGCTTCCACTCGCCCCGCTGCCAGCAGCACCAGGTGGTCACAGAGCAGGCTCACCTCCTCCATGGCGTGGCTGACGAAGACCATAGGGATGCCACTCTCTTGCTGTAACCCCTTGAGCACATGGACTTGATGAATGCGGCTGCGCCTGTCCAGCGCCGAGAAGGGTTCATCGAGCAGCAGCAAGCCGGGTTCGGCCAGCAAGGCACGCCCCAGTGCCACCCGCTGACGTTGGCCACCAGAGAGCCCGTGGGCTGGCTGCCCTAGCAGCTCGCTAAAACCGAGCCGCGCAGCCAGCGCCTCGGGTTGCCAGCGCCCCTTTCCCTTGCGTGCCGCCAGTTGCAAGTTGGCCAGCACCGTCATATGGGGAAAGAGTCTCGAGTCCTGAAATACCATGCCGATACGGCGTAACTCGGGCAACAAACTCGCCCACTCCCGCCCCTGCCAGTGCAGTCGATCCTGGGGGGCACGATCCAGCCCGGCCACGATGCGCAACAGGGTGCTTTTACCACAACCAGAAGGGCCAAAGAGCCCCAGAATGCCCCCCAGCGGCAGAGCCAGATCGCAATCCAGGATGAAGGCCCCGAACTCACGACGGGCCTTGATATGAAGGCTCATTGGCATAACCGCCACTGAGGACACAGCCATGCTTCCCATAACCAGGATGCCAGCGCGCAGGGTCGGGCATACAACTCGTCACACCACCGTTGATGGCTTTCTAGATGCTGACTCATCCAAACAGTCTCCGCTGCCGACGCTGCAATACGCCATAAACCAGCACCAGCATGATGAGAGAGAAGCCCATCAGCCCTCCCGCAAGGATATGAGCATGCTGGTAATCCATCGCCTCCACGTGATCGAACAGGGCGATGGAGAGGACCTGGGTCTCCCCCGGTATGTTGCCGCCAATCATCAGCACCACGCCAAACTCCCCCAGGGTATGGGCAAAGCCCAGTGCCGCGGCCATCACGAAGCTGGGCAGCGTCATCGGCAATATGATGTGGAAAAAGCGCTCAAGGGGGCCGAGCCCCAGAGTGGCGGCCGCCTCAAGCTCCTTGTTGCCCATGTTGACGAAGGCGGAGGTGAGCGGTTGCACCACGAAGGGGAGCGAGTAGAGAATGGAGGCAAACAACAAGCCGAGGAAACTGAACGCAAGGGGCGTACCGAAAGTATCTCGCCACCAGGCACCGACGCCGTATGAGGGCGAGAAGGCGAGCAGCAGATAGAAGCCGAGTACCGTTGGCGGCAGCACCAGTGGCAGTGCCACCAGCGCCTCCACCAGCGGGCGCAGCCGATGCCGGCTGCGGGAAAGCCACCAGGCAAGCGGTGGCGACAGCAGCAGCAAGATGCCTGTGGTACAGGCGGCCAGCTTCAGGGTGAGCCAGACGGCCAGCAGATCCCCGTCACTCATGGATGGACTTCCGGCCTGGTTCGCGCAACAGCATATTTTGCATCCTTATCGTGATCGCGGGTTGGCCCTCTGGGCCGGCCAGCTGTGATGCAAGAGTGGACCCGACAATGCCATCAAGGCAGGGCGTAGCCCGCGTCTTGGATGGCACTCTGCCCCGGGCCCTTCAGCCAGGCCACCAGGGCATCGACCGCGGCTCCCTTCTTCAGGATCAATCCCTGCTGTTCGATGGCAGGATAGAGTGCATTTGGCACAGCCCAGGCTTCGCCGGTTTTACCGGCTTCCACCAGATTGGCCCAGGCCACAAAGCCCAACTCGGCATTGCCGGTATCGACGAACTGCCAGGTCTGGCTGATGTTGGCGCCGGTCAGCAGACGGTACTGCTTGGGATCGATGTTGAGCTGCTCAAGGGTCGCCATGGCCGCCGCGCCGTAGGGTGCGGTACGCGGGTTGGCGATGGCAAGATTCCCCTTCCAGCTGCGCAAGGCAGCCTCATCAGGCGCCGGGCCACCTTTTTGCCAGAGCCCGAGTTGACCGATGGCATAGGTGAAACGCTCACTGCCCTTGCCCTCTTTCTCCAGCTTGTCCGGGGTGGCCACATCGGCGGAGAGAAAGAGGTCAAACGGGGCTCCGTGGGTTATCTGGGTGTAGAGCACGCCCGTGGCGGCCGAGCTGATGACGACGCTGTGACCCGTCTTGGCGGTAAAGTCCTTTCCTATGCGCTCGATGGTGCTCTTGAAGTTCGCGGCCACGGCAACTTTGACCTCATCGGCCTGCACCTCACCGCTGTATAGCACACCGGCGCACGCGCCCACTAACAACACGGATAACAGCTGTTTCATTCCCTTACTCCTGTGATTACACCGAGAGCCGGTCTCTGCCAGCCCCAAAGACGGGGGCATTCCGTCATGGAACGCACTCCCCTTGCGTCCGCTTGCTTTACCAGCGGGAAGCGGCGTCGTTGTCGCTCTCCTTGGCCTCGACCCAGCGTTGAACCCCCTCGGCGATCAGCTCCTTTTTCCAGAACGGCGCCCGGGTTTTGAGAAAATCCATGATGAAGTGGCAGGCATCGAAGGCCGCATCCCTGTGGGCGCTGCTCACCCCGACCAAGACGATCTGATCGCCGAGCCGCAGCTCACCGATACGATGGATCAGGGTGCACTCCTGCAATGGCCAGCGGCCGCGCGCCTGTGCGACGATATCGGCCAGTGCCTTCTCGGTCATGCCGGGATAGTGCTCGAGGGCCAGTCCCTTGACCTCCTCCCCCTGATTGAAGTCGCGCACCTTGCCAACGAAGGTGACGATGGCGCCACTGTCGGGGCGGGTGGCAAGCCGGGCATATTCGTCCGCCAAACAGAAATCCTCCCGCTGTATCAGGATACGATTGGCGGGCTGAGGCACCTGTTCATCCATAGAGTGAGACATGGTCAGCCTCCGGTCACGGGGGGGAAGAAGGCCACTTCGTCGCCATCATTGAGCACGGTGGTGAGCGGTACTAGCGTCTGGTTTACCGCCACCAGCAGCTTGCCCTCCTCCAATGCCAGCGCCCATTTGTCGCCGCGCTCACTCAATGCAATGCGCAGCGCATCGGCGGTGGCATGGTCACACGGCAGGCTGAGCTCGTCGCAGGCCACCAGCTCCCGGACTTGGGCAAAAAACAGAACCTTGATCATGCCTTGTCTCCTGCATCCGACCCCAGCTTGAAGTGGCCGGACTTGCCGCCTCTCTTTTCAACCAGTCTGACTTGCTCGATCACCATGTCCTTTTGCAGCGCCTTGCACATGTCATAGATGGTGAGCGCAGCCACCGAGGCGGCGGTCAGCGCCTCCATCTCGACCCCTGTCTTGCCGGACAATTTGCAGAGGGTGCGAACATGGACCCTATTGTCCTCGGGCTGGGGGACAATCTCTACCTCCACCTTGGTGAGCGCCAGCGGATGGCAGAGCGGAATGAGATCGGCGGTCTTCTTGGCCGCCATGATGCCGGCGATGCGCGCGGTGGCAAAAACATCACCCTTGTGGTGCTGACCGCTCAGGATCAGCGCCAGAGTCGCGGGGGCCATGGTCACAAATGCTTCGGCGCGGGCTTCACGTTCAGTGACCTGCTTGTCGGTCACATCCACCATGTGGGCTTCGCCGCTTTGGTTGAGATGGGTCAAACTCATTGGCTGTTACTCGTCACGGATGGAGCGGTACACCGCCCCGGAAAGAAATGGGTATCGCGGACTATCTGATCAGCTGGGTCGCGAAGTTGCATGGCCGGGTGCGGACATCGAGCTGATCCCGGATAAGCTTCTCCCAGCCCAGTTGGCAGGCACCGGTGGATCCGGGCAAGCAGCAGATAAGGGTGCGATTGGCGAGCCCGGCCAGGGCGCGACTCTGCATGGCGGAGCCTTTGATCTCGGCAAACGAGAGCTGACGGAACATCTCGCCAAAACCTTGCACTGTGCGTTCAAACAGCACCCCTACCGCCTCAGGGACCCGGTTCTGCTCATTGAAGCCGGTGCCACCGTTGATCAGCACAACCTGCACATTGTCATCCACGATCCACTGGCTGACCTGAGCCCGCACGCGGAACAGATTGTCGGCGCACAGCGCCCGATCCACCAGCTTGTGTCCCGCTTGAGTCAGTGCTGATGCCAGGTAATCCCCCGAGCTGTCGTCGGCGGCGCCGCGGCTGTCGGACACCGTCAGTACGGCAATGTTGAGGGGAATGAATTCGCTGATGTGTGGTGCCATTGAACAATTCCTGTAAATCATCGAGTACGAGGAGAAGAGGGGTGGGATGCTTTCGATATGCCAGCCAGGGGCAGGGCCAGCCATTTGAATCTGATTGGCAATATCCTCACTGGGAATGGATTCTACCAAAAGTTGTCGGGGTGTGGGGGAATAGGCTCATGAATCTCATCGCCATGCCCACCTTGGGCAATACAGGCCAGGTTAACCCGGCCTGTATTGCGAGGGAGTGCGGATCAGAATCCCTTGACCCCTTTCATGTCGGGCAACTGGTGCGCAATCCCCTTGTGGCAATCGACGCAGGTATTCTCGCCACTGGCCAGGTTGGTGGAGTGCATCTGAGCGGCGCGCCGTCCTTGCAATGAGAAGTCCATGTATTCGAAGTTGTGACAGTTGCGGCACTCCCTCGAATCCGTGTCTTTCATCCGCTTCCACTCCCGCTCCGCCATCTCCCGGCGGTGAGACTCGAACTTCTCGCGGGTATCCACCTTGCCGGTCAACATGCCCCACAGCTCCTTGGATGCCTGTACCTTGCGAATGATCTTGTAGGTCCACTCGTGAGGAACGTGGCAATCGGGGCAACTGGCCCGCACACCGGAACGGTTGGCGTAGTGGATGGTGTCACGATACTCGACGAAGACGTTGTCTTTCATCTCGTGACAGCCGGTGCAGAACTTCTCGGTGTTGGAGGCCTCCATGGCGGTGTTGAAGCCGCCCCAGAATATGACGCCGCCAAAAAAGCCCATCATCAGCAACACCCAGAGTGCCGCCTTCGAAGGCGACTTGAAGGTGGTCCAGATCCGCTGCACAAAACCGGGTAATTTCATCTACTGACTCCTTAGTTCAGTGCGTCGTTCGAGAATGACTTGAGGGTGATCCATCGCCGCTGCACAACATCAGATCGTTTCATCTATGGTTTCCTCAGTTCAGCGCGTCGACCGGCTTGAAGGTATTGCCCACCAGTGGCTTGGCATCGGTCTGCGGTACATGGCACTGCAAGCAGAAGTAGCGGCGGGGTGACACCTCACCCAGTGTCAGACCATCTCGCGACTCGAAATGGGTCGGACTTATCTTGGGCGCCTTCATGGCAGTGGCATTCTTGAAGCTATGGCAGGCCAGGCACTTGTTGACCTTTTGATCTATCTCGTAGTTGCGGATGTCATGGGGGATCAGTGGTGGCTGATGCATGTACTGGCGGGTATAGAGATCGCCATCCTTGCGAAAGTTCTTCATCTGGGCGGCCGGGGCCTCGATGGCGAGATCCGCACTGTTGCGCAGTGACTTGACGCCGCCATTATCCGTGGTGATCTGTGGTGCCTCGGCAGCCATCAGACTCCCCGCCATCAGGCAGGCCAACATTGCTCCAATCAGCTTCTTCATTATTTGTTCTCCGAACATATTATCCGCAAGGACCCGCGCCGGGCAGGCCCTTGGGTAGCAAGCGAGCGTCACCCGGCAACCGGGTGCTCATCAATGCCTGTTGCCTCAGGCCTTGGCGACCTTGACCGCACACTTCTTGTAATCCGTCTCTTTGGAGAGCGGATCCGTCGCATCCAGGGTCAACTTGTTGACCAGCTGGCTCGCATCGAAGAAGGGCATGAACACCAGTCCCCTGGGTGGGCGGTTGCGACCACGGGTCTCGACCCGGGTCTTCACCTCGCCGCGGCGGGAGGAGACGATCACCTCCTCGCCCCGACGTACCCCACGAGCCTTGGCATCTTCCGGGTGCATGAAGAGCACGGCATCCGGGAAGGCGCGGTAGAGCTCGGGAACCCGGCGGGTCATGGTACCGGTGTGCCAGTGTTCCAGCACGCGGCCGGTGGAGAGCCAGAGATCGAACTCCTGGTCCGGAGACTCGGCAGCCGCTTCATAAGGCAGCGCGAAGATCACCGCACGACCATCGGGCTTGCCGTAGAAGTTCACCCCCTCCCCGCCTTCACATAAGGGTCGAAGCCTTCGCGATAGCGCCACAGGGTCTCCTTGCCATCGACCACGGGCCAGCGCAGGCCGCGCTCTTCGTGGTAGCGGTCAAAGGGCGCCAAGTCATGACCGTGGCCGCGCCCGAAGGAGGCATACTCTTCAAACAGGCCCTTTTGCACATAGAAACCGAAGTGCTCTGCCTCGTCGTTGAGATCCCCCTTGCTCTGCGCTTTCGGGAACTGATCGACCTGACCATTGCGATAAAGCACTTCATAGAGGGTCTTGCCTTTGAGCTCGGGTTGCTTGGCGATAAGCTCCGCCGGCCAGACCTCTTCCACGGTGAAGCGCTTGGCGAACTCCATCAGCTGCCACAGATCCGACTTGGCCCCTTCTGGCGCCTTGACTTGCTGATGCCAGAACTGGGTGCGGCGTTCGGCGTTGCCATAGGCGCCCTCCTTCTCCACCCACATGGCGGTGGGCAGGATGAGATCGGCGGCCTGGGCCGTCACTGTCGGGTACGGATCTGACACCACGATGAAGTTGGCCGGGTTGCGATAACCGGGCAGCCCCTCTTCGTTCATGTTGGGGCCAGCCTGCATGTTGTTGTTGCACATCACCCAGTAGGCATTGAGCTTGCCATCCTTGAGCATGCGACTCTGCAGCACGGCGTGATAGCCCACTTTCTCCGGGATGGTACCTTCGGGCAGCTTCCAGATTTTCTCGGCAATGGCGCGGTGTTTGGGGTCTGTGACCACCATGTCGGCAGGCAGACGATGGGCGAAGGTGCCCACTTCCCGCGCCGTACCGCAGGCGGAGGGCTGGCCGGTCAGAGAGAAAGGGCCACTGCCCGGGGTGGAGATCTTGCCGGTCAGCAGGTGAATGTTGTAGCAGAGGTTGTTGGCCCAGACGCCACGGCTGTGCTGGTTGAAGCCCATGGTCCAGTAAGAGACCACTTTCTTGCTTGGGTCGGCATAGATCTGGGCCAGTTTTTCCAGCTTCTCCTTGGGCACGCCGGAAAGCTTGGCCACAGAGTCGACGTCGTAATCCGCCACGAACTTGGCAAAGTCCTCGAAACTCATGGGGGTGGAGTCACCGCTATCCGGGTTCTTGGCTTTTTGCTGGGTCGGATGAGTCGGACGCAAGCCGTAGCCTATGTCGGTGACCCCCTTGCGGAACTGGGTATGCTTGTTGACGAACTCCCAGTTCACCTTGTCATTCTGGATGATGTAGTTGGCGATGTAGTTGAGGATCGCCAGGTCGGTCTGGGGCGTGAACACCATGCCGTTGTCGGCCAGCTCGAAGCTGCGGTGTTCGAAGGTGGAGAGCACATGGACCTGCACCTCTTGATGGGAGAGGCGGCGATCCGAGATCCGTGACCAGAGGATAGGGTGCATCTCGGCCATGTTGGAGCCCCAGAGCACGAAGGCGTCGGCCTGTTCGATGTCATCGTAACAGCCCATGGGTTCATCCATGCCGAAGGTACGCATGAAACCGACCACCGCCGATGCCATGCAGTGACGGGCGTTAGGATCCAAATTGTTGGAGCGGAAACCCGCCTTCATCAGCTTGGCGGCTGCGTAGCCTTCCCATACGGTCCATTGGCCCGAGCCAAACATGCCAACCGCGGTCGGGCCCTTCTCTTTGAGGGTCGCCTTGAATTTCTCGGCCATGATGTCGAACGCCTGATCCCAGCTGATGGGGGCGAACTCACCATTCTTGTCAAACTTGCCATTGGTCATGCGTAGCAGAGGCTGGGTCAGCCTGTCCTCGCCATACATAATCTTGGAGAGGAAATAGCCCTTGATGCAGTTAAGACCGCGGTTGACCGGGGCCTCAGGATCGCCCTGAGTCGCCACTACGCGCCCCGCCTGGGAACCCACCAGCACGGAACACCCTGTGCCGCAGAAGCGGCAGGGCGCCTTGTCCCACTTGATGGCAGTCTGGTCGGTACTGGTGATCAGGTTGGCCGCCAGGGCGGGCGCACTGACACCGGCCACGGCCGCCGCGGCTGCGACCGCGTTGGCCTTCATAAAGTCGCGTCGACTCAGCTTCATGACATTTCCTCACATTGCTTATCGTTATTATCGAACTGATGGTAGATGAGGCCTGCGGAGAGTACCCCCGGCATTCCATTGATAGCGTCTATGGCCGCCATGATGGGACGCTGACTTGGCCCCTCCAGGGTGACAACCAACTTGCCCTCCTCACTGACCACATGCACCTCGGCCCCTTCGAGGGCGCCAATCTGCTCGGCAAGCCGGTGACGCAATGGCGGCTGAGTCAATACCACCAGGCTGGAGACGTGGTATTCCTGCTCCGCAGAGAGATCGACTGGATCCGGTTTCATTCATGCTCCTTCGCGGCCGGGCTGGCCACCTTGATACTGCCGACCGGGCAGTCTGCGACACAGGTGCCACACCCGGTGCAAAGCGCCGCATCCACACTCGGGGTCGGCACCCGACCGAGCATGGGAATAAACCGGATCGCCCTCGCCTCGCAGCTGTCCTGACAGCGCTGGCAATAGACCTGCTGATTGGCCAGGCAGCTATCGGCTATCTGGGCAATATAGTCCCAGGGGGATTGATCCGTCGGGCGAAACAGCTGCTCACTGCAGGCGCTCACACAGTCGCCACAGAAGCTGCATTCACCACGAGTAAAGTCGAGTTCAGGAAAGCCGCCATCCCCTTTGATGATGATCTGTTCGGGACAAGCGGTGAGGCAATCGCCACAACGACTACAATCGGCGACAAAGGCGGGCCAGGGCAGTGACCAGGGCAACTGGGCAGCAGGTGTCACCGCCTTGAAGCGACCGCGCAGCAGGTGTCGGCGTGACAGCTTGACCTCATCGGACATATCCACTCCTTGTGAACCCCGGAAAACCTGGCCTGAACAGGCTAAATCAAGAATGGCATCTGTAATACCTATTCTAATAGTGGGCCTATTTTGCGGACTCAACAAGGTTAGCGATATACCACCAGGGGGATAAACAGGGGGGATTATTGCGCTGGATCAATCCCTTGACGCAAATAGGCAGGGGGGTATCCGTCAGGATACCCCCTAATAGGCAAGCAGGTTGGGGGAGCAGTCTTGTTTGAAACTTACCCGCCGATGGAGGCGAGATGAGGGGTCATGCCGGCATTGCCCTCGTGGAGGTGATGGGTCGCCGCCTTGCCAAGCAGCGCGACTCGAATGCGCTGGATCAGCGCATCCTGCTGCAGGTCGGCATGCAAGAGATCCCGCAGCTCGACGCCATTTTCGCCAAACAGGCACAGGTGCAACTTGCCGACGGAAGAGACCCGCAGCCGGTTGCAACCGGCGCAGAAATCCTTGCTGTAAGGCATGATGAGCCCGATGCTGCCCCGTGAACCCGAGTGCTGAAACACTTGCGCCGGGCCGTCATCCAGCCCTCGCAACTGCTGCAGCCAGCCCTGCTCAAGCAGGTGAGTCTTTATCTGCTCGCCGCTGACGTGACGGTCACGAAACAGGCTATCCATCTCCCCTGTTTGCATCAGTTCGATGAAGCGCAGCTCGATGGGCTTGTCCCGGATCCAGGCCAAGAACTCGGCAAGCTGGCCATCATTGAGCCCCCTGAGCAACACGGCATTGACCTTGACCGAGGGAAAGCCGGCATGGAGCGCAGCCTCTATCCCATCCATGACCTCAGCCAGCTTGTTTTCACCTGTGATCTGGTGGAACTGACGGGGATCCAGACTGTCGACACTGACATTGAGCGCGGTCAGCCCGGCGGCGCGCCATTCGGCGGCCCGCTCCTTGAGTCGGTAGCCATTGGTCGTCATGGCTATCTTGTCGATGCCCGGTGTAGCCGCCACCGTCTCGATGATCTCGGTAAAATCGCGGCGCAGGGAGGGTTCACCACCAGTCAGACGCACCTTGCGGGTGCCCATGGCAGCAAAACCGGACACTACCCGGCGGATTTCATCGACAGAGAGAAAGGACTTGCGGCCATCGGGGCGATAGCCGTCCGGCAGGCAATAGGTACAACGAAAATTGCACACGTCGGTGACCGACAGGCGCAAATAGTAAAAGCGACGGGAAAAACCATCTTCAAGTGGCAACATAAACACCTTTCCAAATACGGGAGGCCAGGGCATTTCTTTCCTGACCCTTACAGCGCGCATATCAGCTGTCGGCAATTTTCCCCTTATCCAAAGACTTAGGCGAAAATGCTCGGAGTTCATCTAGTTTTTCGATGCTAGCACAAGTTGGAGTACACTCCCACGCAACTTATGGGGTATTTCAGCGGCGCAGAGGCAACATGAGGCAATGGTTCAGGGTTCATTCGGTCAGTAGCGCCATAGGCCGCTCCATGATGCTGATCCTGTTTATGGCGAGCCTGATCGCCCTGGTGGCCATGGTCACCCTCTTCTACTCGGTGCCCGATGCCAAGGCCATCAATCTATCCGGATCCTTGCGCATGCAGGCCTATCGCATGGCCTATGAGATTGGTCAGGGGCAGCCTGCCCTCAAGCGGCTGGATCAGTTCGAACAGACGCTCAATGCCCGGGAACTGCAAGAGACCCAGCGCTGGATAACCCCGGCGGCCCTGCGCCTTACCTATGGCGAGGTGTTGCGCCAATGGCAGTTGATGCGCAGCCACATCGAGCAGTCAACTCCCCAGCGCTACATAGACAACACGGAACAGTTCGTCGCCGCCATCGATGATTTCGTCAACCAGATGCAGTACCACGTCGAGTTCAAGGTACGCATGCTGGCCCTGGCCGAGGGGCTAGGACTCATCTCCATCATCACCATCGCCTGGTTCACGGTACGCTTCACTCGCCAGCAGGTCGTGGCGCCCCTCAACCAGCTGGTCTATTGTGCCCGCCAGATCCAGCGGCGTGAATTCGACCTCACCCTGCCCCCCCACTGCGATAACGAGTTGGGGGAGTTGTCCGACGCTTTTGGCACCATGGCCACCGAGCTGGGCAAGCTCTACCGGGATCTGGAGAGCAAGGTCGAAGAGAAAACCGCCAAGCTGCAGCAGGCCAACGACACCCTCTCCTTCCTCTATACCACGGCCCAGAAACTGCACGCCGCCCCTCTAAGTGGCCACACCTTGCAAAAGCTGCTCGACCGGGCCGCCGCCCATCAGCAGATAGCGCACATACGCCTGACCCGTTTCGAGCACAATGCCATGCCGGTCTACCTGACCGGACGCAGTGGCTGGCCCGGGGATCTCGAGGCCGTGGTGAGCTTCTATTTGCAGATGGATGACAGGGAGTTTGGCCGCCTCGACATCATCAGTCCCCATTCCATAGATGAGCGGTTGATGAAGAACTTTTCCATGCTGCTGGCCCAGGTCCTGCACAAGGATCAGACCCTCTTGCAGCAACAGCGCTTGCTGCTGATGGAAGAGCGCGCCGTCATCGCCCGCGAGTTGCACGACTCCCTTGCCCAGGCTCTCTCCTACTTGAAAATCCAGTCTACCTTGCTCAAGCGAGCCTTCAGCAAGGGGGACAACGACAAGACACAGGCAGCCATGGAGCAGATAGACGAAGGGCTCAGCAACGCTTACACCCAACTGCGCGAACTGCTCGGCACCTTCAGACTCAGCATCGGTGATGCCAATCTGGGCGAGGCAATCCACGTCATGCTGGAACAACTCAAGCCACAGACTCAGGCCAAGATCCAGCTCCATTACGGCCTGTCCGATACGGATCTGGAAGCGGGCCAACACATCCACATACTGCAGCTCATCCGCGAAGCCGTCCTCAACGCTATCAAACATGCCAACGCGCAACTGATTGATGTTAGCTGTGAGACCCTTGCCGATGGTAACATTCAGGTGCAAATCACCGATGACGGTGTCGGTATAGGCCATGCCCGTTCAGCCATCAACCACTATGGCCTCAGCATCATGGACGAGCGGGCCAGCAAGCTGCATGGTGTGCTGGCTATCAGCGATCTTCACCCCAAGGGCACCCGAGTGCACCTGACCTTTCCCACCAGCCTAACAAGAGATGCCTGATGGACGAGATAAAATACACAGTTCTGGTGGTCGATGATCACCCCCTGATGCGCAAGGGGATAGTGCAACTCCTGGCGCTGGAAGAGAACATGATCGTGTGCGGCGAGGCCTCCAACGGCAGTGACGCCGTCGCCATGGCCAAGGAGGCCGAACCCGACCTGATTTTGCTGGACCTCAACATGAAGGGTCTCTCCGGTCTGGATACCCTCAAGGCACTGCGCGCCGAGGAGATCACCTCCCGCGTGGTGATCCTGACGGTTTCCGATGCCCGTCAGGACGTGGTCGCCCTGCTCAAGGCAGGTGCCGATGGTTACCTGCTCAAGGACACTGAGCCCGACACCCTGCTGGCCCAGCTAAGCGACGTGATGACGGGACAGCAGATCCTGAGCGAGCCGCTGCGCCCTTATCTGGAAAACATCTACGAGCTGGATCATCTGCAGCAGAAACTCGAGAGCCTGACGCGTCGCGAAATGCAAATCCTGCGCGAAATTGCAAAGGGCCTCTCCAACAAGCAGGTTGCCTCGGTGCTCCATATCTCGGAGGGCACCGTCAAGGTGCACGTCAAGAGCCTGCTCAAGAAACTCGAGGCACAGAGCCGGGTCGAGGCTGCCGTGATGTATCTGGAACAGCGCCACTGAGCACAATGAAGCCACCCCAGGGTGGCTTTTTTCATGGTCTGGCACGGTCGCTGCATTACTCCTCCAAGCATGAATCAACGGAGAAGGACATGAATAACACACACTGCACTGTTCCCTACGTCCACATACTGCCGGCGCAAGCTCGCACTGCGACTGTTCGAGCCGCGCCACCTGCAGACTGC